>NZ_CP007501.1:1688576-2026292 GCF_000973625.1 Polynucleobacter duraquae | reverse complement strand
ATTTTTGGAGGATTCATTGTAGCGATCCAATAAAGTTATCCACAAGCTTAAAAACGTGGAAAACCTGTGGATAACTTGTGAATAAAACAAAAAAACCTATATAAATTAGAGGTTTATTAAGTTTTAACTAAATAAATAGAGAAAAATACCTATATATTCTCCTTCAGCGGTTGACCTTTTGCCAAGCAACAAGGAAAATACTGGGTTTTGCAGGATGAATCATGAAAAGAACATACCAACCCTCAGTAACACGTCGCAAACGCACACACGGATTTCGTATTCGTATGAAAACCAAGAGTGGACGCGCGGTATTAAATGCCCGTCGCGCCAAAGGTCGCAAACGTCTGGCTGTTTAATTTAGCAGTTGAATAGCGCCAGGATTTCTGAATTACTAAAAACACACCCCAAGACAAGTTTGTGTTGGGGTTTGTACTTGGCATCTCCAAATCAGGGCGAAAAACCAGACTTGGGTATTGCGGTTGCTAAAAAACTAGCTAATCGTGCGGTAGATCGAAACCGATTAAAGCGCATGATCCGAGAATTGGTTAGAAGCGCTCAAACAACAAACCTCAACAGTGATGTTGTAGTGAAGCTGAAAAGACCAATTGGTCGCGAAACACGCGGCAGACTCCGGGGCAAAGAAAAAGAAGGTCTGCGAGCTCAAATTGCAGGGCTAATATAAAGTGCATCTACTGAATAAGCTGGCCATTAAGATTGTGAGACTCTATCAAATAACTCTCAGCCCATTTGTCGGTATGCACTGTAAGTATATCCCCTCATGCTCACAATATACCTGCGATTGCTTTGCCCACTACGGGTTTTTAAAAAGCCTTAGGCTGATGGTGTGGCGTATTTTGCGTTGCAATCCATGGTCACAAGGTGGACATGACCCCGCAGTAAAACCAACGTCTCATCATTATTAAGTGAATGCAAATGGACTTTAAAAAAACAATTCTTTGGGCAGTCTTCTCCATGTCAGGCCTAATGCTATATAACAACTGGCAGGTTCACGAGGGTAAGCCATCAATGTTTGGTGGACCCATAACAACCACTCCGGCACCTGCGGACAAAGCTGTAGCTGGAAGCAAGACGGATGTACCTACCCAATTGTCGAGCGCACCAGTAATTGCAACAACACCATCTATCAATGGTGATCTCATGGAGAGTGCGGAAAAGTTCACGTTACAGAACGACGTTCTTGCTTTGAAAATTAGCTCAAGCGGAGCAAATGTCGTTGATGCAAAGCTACTAAAATCTTTAACGGCAGAAAACAAACCAGTTGAGTTATTTCAATACACATCAAAACACAAATACTTTGCGCGCTCGGGTTTAATTTCTTTAAACAGCGACCTTCCAAACCACACCAGTACCTTCAGGTTGGCTCAATCTGGAAAAGATGAATCAGGCCGCCCATTTGTTATTTTCTTCAGCGAGCGTAATGGCGTTAAGCTTGAAAAAACCTTCATCCTTAGCCAAGGAAGCTATGTTGTAGATGTGGGTCATCGCGTTACTCAAGCCGGCAATAATCCCAATCCTCTAGTTCTATACACAGAGATTGTTCGCGACGCTTCCCAAGAACAAAAAATTGGCCCCTTTGATGGTGCTTTTTCCGCAAGTACGTTTACTGGGCCAGCAGCTTACACGGATAAAGAAAAGTTTAATAAGCTTGAGTTCACGGCAATAGACAAGAACAAAATTACTATCCCTACTCAGATAGCTGCAGGTGAGCCTGCATGGATTGCCATGGTTCAGCAGTATTTTGCAAGCGCATGGATTCCAGGTGATAAGACAATTCGCGATATCTATGCCAACAAAATTGATAACAATTTATACCGAATTGGCATGCAAACACCGCTTGGGATTATTCCTGCGGGCTCTACAGTTGTAGAAAAAGCAAAACTATTTGTCGGCCCGCAAGAAGAGCGCATGTTAGAAACAATTGCACCAGGTTTTGAGTTGCTGAAAGACTACGGCTACCTAACTATTTTGGCGAAACCCATTTTCTGGTTATTAGACAACATCCACTCTTATGTTGGCAACTGGGGTTGGTCAATCATCCTATTAACCATCTTAATTAAGTTGGTGTTCTTCCCACTTTCAGCTGCAAGCTATAAATCGATGGCGCGCATGAAGGAAGTGCAGCCACGTCTAGTCGCCATGAAAGAGCAGTTCAAAGGCGAGCCACAAAAAATGAATCAGGCGATGATGGAGATGTATCGCAAAGAAAAGATCAACCCACTAGGTGGTTGTTTGCCGGTGGTGATTCAGATTCCAGTATTTATCGCTTTGTATTGGGTGTTATTGTCATCGGTTGAGTTGCGTGGCGCCCCATGGATTTTGTGGGTTCATGATCTCTCATTACCAGACACATCCATTAGTGATTTGATTGGCTTAAATTCGATTCCAATTGGAATTTTGCCAATCATCATGGCGGCTTCTATGTTTGTGCAAACCAAACTTAACCCAACACCACCAGATCCAATTCAGGCAAAGGTGATGATGTATATGCCTTTAATATTCTCAGTCATGTTCTTCTTTTTCCCTGCAGGCCTGGTTTTGTATTGGGTGGTGAATAACCTGCTATCGATTGCTCAACAATGGCAGATAAACCAAATGATTGGAAAGAAGTTGGCTAAATAAATTTTTAGCTGCTGAAGAATAAATAAGGAGCGCCTGCAATGATGACGAGAAAGCTGCCCATCATTGCGCTTGCCACCGCACCAGGCAAAGCTGGTATCGGCGTTATTCGTATTAGCGGCCCCCAGCTTTTGCCTATGGCTAAAGCCTTATTCAATAAGGCGCTTACACCCCGGCAAGCCAACCTACTTACTCTACGAGATGCACAGGGTGAATCAATCGACCAACTCCTTGCAATTTATTTCGCAGCCCCCGCCTCTTTTACGGGCGAAGATGTTCTAGAGCTGCAATGCCATGGTGGACCACAACTTTTAGAGTTGGTCATGAAGCGATGTCTTGAGTTGGGAAAAGATCAAGGCCTAGTAATTGCCGAGCCTGGCGAGTTTTCCTTACGAGCTTATCTTAATAACAAAATTGATTTAGCCCAAGCTGAGGCGATTGCAGATTTAATTGATGCTCAAAGTGCAGCGGCAGTTCGCGGCGCAGCACGCTCACTGCAAGGAGCTTTCTCAAATGACATCAACAGCCTGATTGAAGAAATTACCCAGCTGCGCATTTTGGTGGAGTCCACCCTGGACTTTCCTGAGGAGGAGATTGAGTTCTTGGAGAATGCCCAAGCTCGTGAACGCCTAAGCGCTGTGATGCGAAAGTTGTCTGCATTAAGGGAGGGGGCGAAACAGGGCAAGATTTTGCGTGACGGCATTCAGCTGGTTTTGGCTGGCGCGCCTAACGTTGGCAAAAGTTCTCTTCTTAATCGACTGGCCGGCGAGGAGGTCGCTATTGTTACGCCTATCGCCGGAACCACAAGAGATCGTGTGAAGGAGAGCATTACCATCAGCGGTGTTCCTATGCATATTATTGATACCGCAGGCTTACGCGCGACCAGTGATTTAGTTGAGGCAAAAGGTATCGAAAGATCGTGGGAAGCTATTGGGGCGGCGGACCTGGTTATTTTTCTCCAAGATCCAAGCTCTTCAGAAACAACGGCGGCCACTGAAATTTTAGAGTTAAAAAGCCAAATACTAAAAGCGCTCCCCCCAAAGTGCCCTGTGCTGGAGGTCAATAACAAGTCGGACTTATTGGGCAACCCCATTTCTGCCCAAGATGAAAATCAAACCTTATTCATTTCAGCCAAGACGGGTCAAGGTATCGAGGCCTTAAAACAGAAAATATTGGAGCTCGTAGGTTGGGGTGGTTCTCAAGACGGTGTCATTGTGGCGCGTAGGCGGCATTTAGACTGCCTAGATAGGGCTGCTAAGCACCTAGATCAATCCCAACAATTTGCCGCTAATGGCAATATATCGCTGGAGTTGTTTGCAGAAGAGCTCCGTTTAGCACAAGATCAACTTGGACAAATTACTGGGAAACTGCTCCCAGACGATCTTTTAGGCAAGATATTTAGCCAATTTTGTATTGGTAAATAAAGGATTCGTTCTTAGCAGGCTTATGCATAAAAAAGACGTCCAAAATGTTAAAATAATGCGATCAAAAATATTACATTTCATAGGATTCACATGACCATCAACACCAATGCGCCTGAGTACGTTAAAAACCAGAAATTGATTCAATGGGTTGCAGATATAGCCGCCCTAACCAAGCCAGATAAAATTCGCTGGTGTGATGGCTCACAGGCTGAATATGATGAATTTTGTGAGTTGTTGGTAAGTGCAGGTGTGTTCAAGCGCCTAAACCCTGCGAAGCGCAAAAATGCTTTCTTAGCACTATCAGATCCAGATGACGTAGCTCGCGTAGAAGACCGCACTTTTATCTGCTCTGCAAATAAAGATGATGCGGGCCCAACCAATAATTGGGTGGAGCCAAGTGAAATGCGTGCCACTCTCCAGCCGTTATTTGATGGTTGTATGCGCGGCAGAACAATGTATGTAGTGCCATTCTCAATGGGCCCAATTGGCTCCCCAATTGCACACATTGGTGTTGAACTTTCTGATAGCCCATATGTTGCTATCAACATGCGTTTGATGACTCGCATGGGTAAAGCAGTGATTGACCAGCTAGGCGCTACTGGTGAGTTCGTTCCCTGTATCCATACTGTTGGCAAGCCTTTGGTTGCTGGTGAAAAAGATGTTGCGTGGCCCAATAACAAAACCAAGTACATCGTTCACTATCCAGAAACTCGCGAGATTTGGTCTTTCGGATCTGGTTACGGTGGCAACGCTTTATTAGGTAAAAAATGTTTTGCATTGCGCATTGCATCCAATATGGGTCGCGACCAAGGGTGGTTGGCTGAGCACATGTTGATCTTGGGCGTCACTTCACCTGAAGGCAAGAAATACCATATTGCTGCTGCGTTTCCATCTGCCTGCGGAAAAACTAACTTCTCTATGATGATTCCTCCAAAGGGATTTGAGGGTTGGAAGGTCACTACGGTTGGTGATGACATTGCATGGATCAAGCCACGTAAAGACAGCGTTACAGGCAAGACGCGTTTGTTTGCGATCAATCCAGAGTCTGGTTACTTCGGCGTTGCCCCTGGAACAAATCGTCAAACCAATCCAAACTGCCTAGATTCATTAAACCAAGATGTAATCTTTACTAACGTTGGTTTAACTGATGATGGCGATGTTTGGTGGGAAGGTTTAACTGACACCCCTCCAGCACACCTAATTGATTGGCAAGGTAAAGACTGGACTCCTGCTGATGGCGCTGCTGGCCGCAAAGCCGCACATCCAAACTCACGATTTACTGTAGCCGCTACAAACAACCCCGCAGTCGATCCCAATTGGGACAACCCTGAGGGCGTAGCGATTGATGCATTCTTATTCGGCGGCCGTCGTTCAAATACCGTTCCATTGGTAAGCGAAGCACGTGACTGGGTAGAAGGTGTTTACATGGCCGCAACAATGGGCTCTGAAACCACTGCTGCGATTACTGGCCAAGTAGGAGTTGTGCGTCGTGATCCATTTGCAATGATTGCATTTGCTGGCTACAACATGAGCGACTACTTCCAACACTGGTTAAATATCGGTAGTAAGCTTGCTGCTGAAGGTGCTGTATTGCCAAAGATCTATTGCGTCAACTGGTTCCGTAAAGATGAAAACGGCAGGTTTGTATGGCCTGGTTTTGGTGAAAACATGCGCGTGCTTTCTTGGATCTTGGGCCGTGCTGAAGGTACAGCCAAAGGCAAGGAAACTGTATTTGGTATTTGCCCAGAGCATGCTGATATGCATTGGAATGGTCTCGACTACTCAACAGACAAGTTTGAAAAAGCCATTATGGTTGCTGTTGATGACTGGAAAAGCGAGCTCAAGCTTCATTCAGAATTGTTTGAACATTTAGGCGAGCGCTTGCCAAAAGAGTTAATCGAAGCGCGTAGCAAAATTGAGAAGCGCTTAAACGCCTAGGCATTCCCTAGAAGTTTAAGAAGCCTCTTAAAAACCCTTTACTTAATGACCTCACCCCAACACCATGACATCGTGGTGATTGGGGCAGGCATTGCTGGATCGAGCATTGCCAGTGAGTTGCTCGAGCGAGGTCAAGCAGTTTGTATTGTTGACTCAGCGCCCCACCCTGCATCAGCTTGCTCAAGCCATGCCTACGCTATTGCTCATCCACATGTTGGCCGTGGCGCCCCCCGTTTATTACGCTTAACTCGCATTGCATTTTTGATGGCTGAAGCTCGCTGGGGCAAAGGCTGGAATCAGCACGGCATCTTCCAGCCAAATAAAAAAGATAAAGTCTTTAATCGGGATGATGTTGCAAGCTATCTACAGTCACTTAATCTCGATGAGGGCATGGCTCAAGCACTTTATGCGGATGAGGCATTGCAAATCTGTGGCATTAATCAAGACGGCATTTGGCTCCCACGGGGCGCGTCACTAAACTTATCTGAGGCAACGCAGGATTCACTAAGGCCTCATCCAAAGCTTAATTGTTGCTGGAATATCTCAGTGGCCCGGTTGGAAAAAGTCGATGTGGGTTGGAGGCTAGTCAACTCTCAAGATAAGCCCATCATGACCGCTGGCAAAGTCATCATTGCAGCAGCGCTAGAAACCAAAAGCTTAGTTGAAAGCATGGACGTGCGACTTCCCTTGCGGCCAGTACGCGGACAGCTAAGCATTTTTTCTGTTGATATGAAAAACCCTTGGACATTAAAACTGCCACGCACAGCCATATCAGGCGATGGCTATTGTTTGCCAGCTAAGAATTTATCTGATGGAAATTATCAGTGGATAGTGGGCTCAAGTTTTGATGAGGGCGAATCGGATCTTCAAGATTGGAATTCAAGCGATGACTTTAATCGCGAATTAGCCAAGGGCTTGTTGAATTATCCGGAGGGCGATACAGAGCAACTCCACAAGGTAGGAAGCTTTGTCGGGGTGCGCTGTGTCGCTGGCGACCGCCTACCTATCATTGGTGCGCTAACTCAACGCCCTGGGATATTTTTAGCAACAGCCCTGGGGTCAAGAGGCGCGTTATGGTCAGCTTTAGCAGCTAAGCTCATTGCTGCTCAAGTGCTTGAAGATGACTTTGCTTTGCTGGCGCGCTTAGGTTTTGCTGCTGACTTAGTGGCCGCACTGGCACCCGCACGTTTTTTTGCTGGCGCTTTAGCAGCGGCACCTGCCTTAGGCGCTTTTGCCTCAAACTCAAAACCAATTTTTCCGTCTGCACCCAAGGCAAGATAAGCTTTAAAGCCCCGGCCGGTACGGTTAGATTTGAAATTGGTTAGCAAATCGGTTTTACCCTCGGTAAGCAATTTTTGAACTTGCTCAGCAGAAATTTCTTGTTGTAAAACGACCTTACCGGTTTTGAAGTCACACGATTTATCTGGTCCAGTATTTCTTTCGCACAAATAGCGCATGCCATCTTCGTAAACAGCACCAGAACATTTTGGACAAACACCCAAAGTCTGACGGCCAGTAAAGTCGATTGCTTCGGATTCATCTTCTTGAGTATTGCCAAAATCAAATTCGAGCTTGAAGCCCGCATTTGGATAATCAGCATCATCTTCTGGGATTTCGCTTAACTTAATAATTGCTGCAAATGGTCTGCCCATTTTGCTGCGGAAACCCTGTAGTGGCCCAATGGTTTTTTCGCGCAGCAATTCTTCAACCTCTGGATACTCAAATGCTCGTCCACCCGGAGTTTTGCTAATCGTAAAGCCACACTTCTCACAGGCAAACCGACGATAGTTTTCTTTAACGGAACCTTTGCAGTGAGGACATGGCGTAGACATGGTCGCATAGTCACCGGGAATGGTGTCGCTGTCATATTCTTTGGCGCGCTTAACAATACGTTGCGTCATCTGCGCAATTTCTTGCATGAAGGTATCGCGATTCATCTCACCGCGCTCAATCAGAGAGAGTTTATTTTCCCAGCTACCAGTGAGATCGGGTCGTGTTAATTCTTCAACATCTAGGCCGCGCAAGAGCGTCATCAACTGAAATGCCTTAGCAGTGGGAATGAGCTCGCGCGCTTCCCTGACCATATATTTCTCTGCTAGCAGGCCTTCAATGATGGCAGCTCGAGTTGCAGGTGTGCCTAAGCCTTTTTCGGCCATTGCTTCACGCATCTCATCATCATCGACCCATTTGCCAGCGCTCTCCATGGCCGATAACAAAGTTGCCTCGGTATATCGAGCTGGTGGCTTGGTTTTTAATGGAACGGCTGCAATAGATTCATTTTGAACAGTTTCGCCTTCTTGTACCGCTACCAACTCATCATCTGCTTGATTGGATCTGCCGTATACCGTTAGCCAACCCGGCGAGACTAGGACGCGACCTTCGGTTTTAAAGTGATGTCCCGATGCCTCGGTGATGCGAGTGGTGACGCGGAATTCGGCAGCAGGATAAAACACTGCCAAAAAGCGACGAACAACTAAGTCATACAGTTTTTGTTCCGGCTCACTCAGACTCTTTGGAGACTCTAAGGTAGGGATGATCGCAAAGTGATCGGATATTTTTGAGTTATCAAAAATACGTTTGTTTGGTTTGATCCAGCCATACCCTGCCTTGGCTTTTGGATCCTTCGGATCACCTTGTAAGATTTGTTTGGCAAAGGAGCGATATTCTTGCGAGTTCTCGGCTAGGTTTTCCATCGTTTGCTTCACGGTATCCAAATAATCTTCAGGCAGGGCCTTAGCATCGGTACGTGGATAGGTCAGTACTTTATGGCGCTCGTAAAGCGCTTGGGCCAAGCCAAGAGTATTTTTAGCAGAGAAGCCAAAGCGTGCATTTGCTTCACGTTGTAGGCTCGTTAAATCAAACAGTTGAGGCGCCAATTGTGTTGCTGGTTTTGCTTCTTCTTTAACGCTCGCTTTTTTATCGCGACACGCAGCAACAATACTTTGTGCTGCAGCTTCACTCCAAAGACGGTTCTCTCGAGCGTCTGGAACGGCAGCATCTTTCTTAAACTTAGGATCAAACCAGCGCCCTTCATATACGCCAGCTGCAGCAATAAATTCTGCTTTCACTTCCCAATAGTCTTTGGAGATAAACTTCCGAATGAGTTCTTCACGCTCCACAACGATTGATAGCGTTGGTGTTTGTACTCGGCCCACTGTTGTCAGAAAGAATCCACCGCTCTTGCTATTGAATGCCGTCATAGCGCGAGTGCCATTAATTCCGACTAGCCAATCCGCTTCAGAGCGGCAGCGTGCCGCATCGGCGAGAGGCTGCATATCCGTATCGCTGCGCAGGGAGGCAAAGCCATCTCTGATTGCTGCCGGTGTCATGGATTGCAACCAGAGCCGCTTAATGGCCTGAGGTGCTTTTGCATGTTGCGCAATCAAACGAAAGATCAATTCACCTTCGCGACCCGCGTCACATGCATTAATGAGTTCGTTAATATCTTTACGCTTAATGAGCTTTTGCAAAACCTTCAGTCGAGATTCAGTTTTGGCGATTGGGCGCAAATCAAAATAGGGGGGCACAACAGGCAGATTTGCAAAAGACCATTTGCCACGCTTGACATCAAATTCTTCGGGGGCGGCGATTTCTAATAGATGGCCAACAGCAGATGAGATAACAAAGTCATCGCTCTCAAAATAATCCTCGTATTTAGTAAAGCCACCTAAAGCTTTGGCAATGTCATTCGCAACGGAAGGTTTCTCCGCAATGATCAGCGCCTTTGGGTGATCAACAGTTGAAGTCTTTGAGCTGCTTTTTTTGGTAGTTGCTTTAGTTGCCACGCGTTTTGCCTAAATTTGAGCTTGAAATGATGTTTTTAATGGGTGAAAACGGGTGACCAATTTAAACCAGATTCTGGTCAGACCTCTTTCATGCCCCTTTTTTATTATTAACCGATAAATTGACAAAAGTCCAAAAACCTCATTTTTGGAGCCTGGTAAAACCCCATTTAAGACTCTATTTTTCTTAAAATGGTGCTTTAAACACCTTTAAATTCCGTTTTTGACCATTTTGGCAGCTCCTCAAGAATGTCTTTCGGGGATTGAACCAGTTTGGCCCCTTGCTGAAGTAGTTGGTGGCAGCCTCTATAGAGTGGGTTGTGTATTGACCCAGGAATCGCAAAAATCTCGCGGCCAAGTTCACAGCCCAACCTAGCTGTAATGAGCGAGCCAGAGCGCTCGGCCGCCTCTATCACAAGTATTCCCAGGGACAAGGCTGCAATGATGCGGTTTCTGCGAGGGAAGTGCCATGCTTTTGGCCCTGATCCTGGGACTAGTTCAGACACCAAGAGGCCTACCCCACCAATGGCCTGGGCTAACCCAAGATGTTCTCTTGGATACACGATATCAAGCCCTGTTCCACATACTGCTATGGTTGGATGATCCTGATTTGACCCAAGGGCACCTAAATGGGCGGCCCCATCAATGCCTCGGGCCAGCCCAGAAATAATGAGATAACCCTCGGCTGACAGGGCTTGCGCAAAATAGTGGGCGTTCTTGACCCCTTCTGGGCTGGCAATTCTTGAGCCCACGATGGCAATCGTCGGAATATTTAGTAGGCGAATATCACCATATATATAGAGTGAGCTGGGTGGATCGTATAAATCTAGCAGACGAGCTGGATAGTCAGGGGAATTTCGTTGAATTTGGACGATGTTTGAGTTTTTAGATATGCGCATAAGGCAATTTTCAGCATAGGGCTGTAAAGAACTATCGGGACAGTCTGATTACTCTGTTGGATAATTCCCATATGGCTTTATTAACCGTCCTTTGTTATCCAGATCCACGCCTACATAAGGTTGCCAAACCGGTAGCGCAGGTAGATGTGCGCATTAAAAAAATTGTGGCCGATATGGCCCAGACTATGTATGACGCGCCAGGCGTTGGTTTAGCTGCAACGCAGGTAGACATTCATGAGCGAATTGTTGTTATTGATGTTTCAGATAATCAAGACGAGTTAATGGTATTCATTAATCCTGAGCTAATTTGGGCAAGCCCTGAAAAAAAATCATGGCGCGAAGGTTGTCTTTCCGTGCCTGAATATTATGACGAAGTAGACCGCCCAGCAGTCATACGAGTAAAGGCGCTCGATATCAACGGTAAAGAATTTGAAATAGAGGCAGACGGCTTACTATCAGTTTGTTTGCAGCACGAGATGGATCACTTGCAAGGCAAGGTGTTTGTTGAGTACCTATCTATGTTGAAGCGTAATCGTATTTCTCTCAAAATGAAAAAGCGCGCAAAAGAATTAGTAGGCGAGCGCTAAGCGCCCAATGAGAATTGTCTTTGCTGGTACCCCAGAGTTTGCTGCGCAAGCAATGCGCGCAATAGATGAGGCTGGTCATCAAATTGTTTTAGTACTGACACAGCCAGATCGTCGTGCAGGTCGAGGCATGCATCTTCAAGCGAGCCCTGTAAAAGCATTTGCACAAGAGAAAGATATTCCGGTTCTGCAACCTGAAACGCTCAAGCAGAACCATACAGACTTGCAGAAAAAAATAGCAGCGCAAGAGGCCTTTCAATATCTATCTGATATTGAATTTGATGTAATGGTAGTCGTTGCTTATGGATTAATTCTTCCCCAGGCTATTCTTGATCTTGCTTCTCAGAGCGGGAGGCATGGTTGCTTAAATATTCACGCCTCTGTGCTGCCAAGGTGGCGCGGTGCAGCGCCGATACAGCGTGCCATAGAAAGGGGTGACCCTGCAACAGGTGTATGCATCATGCAAATGGATGCGGGTCTCGATACCGGCGACACCATTCTAGTGGGTGAGTTAAAAATTACATCTCAAGAAACTAGCGCATCACTTCACGACCATTTGGCGGCCATAGGGGCTAAGTTGATCGTCAAGACCCTCAATGATTTAGATAAAGGTATTGCCATCTCAAGAACTCCACAAGCTATAGAGGGAGTTACTTATGCAGAAAAAATATTAAAGAGCGAAGCAGAAATTGATTGGCATTTAAGCGCGATAGAAATCGATCGACGTATTCGAGCATTTAACCCATTTCCTGGGTCCACCAGTAGTTTGGATGGCGAGCATTTGAAGTTTTGGAACTCTTGTTTACCTAGCAAGGAGCAAATACATCAAGATGCCATCCCGGGACGGGTTTTAGGCTTTAGTGGAGATGGCGTGTATGTTCAGTGTGGAGATGGCGTGATTGAAATCTTAGAAATGCAAAAGCCTGGCGGAAAAAAGATTGGCGCCAGCGCTTGTTTACAGAGCTACCGCACGCAGGAAAAAATAATGCAGTTCAAGAAAGAGTGATTTGACCGATCAAAAAACACCACGCAGTCTTCCGCTGTCAGAGGCAATTACCATTTCTGCACAAGCAATTGGTGAAGTGATGGTAGGCCGATCGCTCACTGAAGTATTGGATCAGTTAGATGCCCATGAGCGACCCATTGTTCAAAGCCTCACGTTTGATGCCTTGCGTAAGTGGGTGAGATCACATGAATTCATTCAACAATTTATTCCAAAGACGCCCCCACCAGAAGTAGAGTACTTATTAAGTGTTGCGATTGCTTTGTTTTTGCAGGGCAGATCCGATGTTAAGGGTTATGCAGTACATACAATCGTTGACCAGGCTGTAAAAGCTTGTAGTGAATATGAGCCTACAACGTATGCCAAGGGTCTCGTAAATGCAGTGCTTCGTAAGGTGAGCCTTGCGGTCCAGGCTGAGAATGAAAAGCCTTACCCACCAGATCCTATCCCCATGTTTTTCCCGCCCTGGTGGCGAGCTAGCTTAAAGAGAAATTACTCCAAGGCTTGGCAAGCTATGTTGATTCAGCAGGCTCAACGGGCGCCCTTAATTTTGCGGGTGAATGTTAAACAACATACGCGCAAGGAATATCAAGAGCTATTACACCAAGCTGGCATTGCAGCTGAACCAATTGATAGTGTTGCTGGGGTCATATTAGATTCCGCTTTGTTATTACAAGAGGCGGTGCCAGTCTCAGACTTACCAGGTTTTTATAGTGGTGCAGTTTCTGTTCAAGATGCGGGGGCACAAATTGCAGCTATATTGCTGGATCCAAAACCGGGTGAGCGCATTTTGGATGCCTGCGCTGCACCTGGCGGAAAAACAGCGCACCTACTAGAGTTGGCGCAGTGCGAGATGATTGCTTTGGAGTTGGATGGTGAGCGCCTTGGAAAAATTGGCGGCAATTTAGACCGTTTACGCCTGCAGTCTGATGCTGTTCGCATAGTGCGCGGGGATGCCTCAAAGACTGCATGGTGGGATGGCAAGTTATTTGACAAAATTCTTTTGGATGCGCCTTGCTCTGCATCGGGCATTGTGGCAAGGCACCCCGACATACCTTTTTTGCGGCGTGAGGCTGATATTAAGGCCTTGCAAACTAGGCAGCGCGCCATTTTGGAGCAAGCCTGGAAGATCCTAAAGATCGGCGGCACACTTTTGTATGTAACTTGCTCTATGTTCCCAGAGGAGGGTGAGGAGCAGGCAACGTGGTTTGCTGCAGAGCATACTGATGCATTACGATTAAGCGCACCTGGGCAAATTTTGCCCGCTGAGCTAAATGACGGTTTTTACTATGCTTTGTTTAAGAAAATGGGCCATGAACCAAGGCGTTAAACAATTCACCCTTTGTGTTTTGATGTCCTTGAGCCTATTTTCAGTTGGTGCAAGTGCGGAGGGAATTAAGCTCAAAACTGCTGATCTGGAGCAGGTGGATAATGATTGGTTTCTGAATGCAACATTTAAGATTGAGTTAACACCGGGTTTAGAAGATGCGGTTCAAAAAGGGGTTGTTTTATATTTTCAAACTGAGTTTGACTTAACGCGTTCGCGTTGGTATTGGTTTGATGAAAAGCCTGTACTTGCTCAGAGATCAACCCGCCTTTCTTATCAGCCAATGACTCAGCAATACCGTATAGCTTCTGAGGGTTTTACCTTTTCTGCAAAAACACTATTTGAGGCTTTGCAGACCGTGGGTAGTGTTGGGGGTTGGCGGGTTATTGATAGCAACCAAATTGACGCAAGCAAGTCGTACACTGCAGCACTCAGAATGACTCTAGATTTAAGCAAGCTACCCAAGCCATTTCAGGTAAATGCTCTTAACAATCGTGACTGGAATGTCACCAGTGATTGGGTGCGCTTTCCTTTCTTACAAAACGGCCCCAACCTCATTAAGCGATGAAGATATCTTTAAACTTCATTGGGCCAAATGCGTTTGAGAAAGACGCTTGGAAAAGACGAGCCCTTCCAATAGCCATGGTAGTAACTGGCGCCTTTGCGCTATTGCTGTTAGCGCTGCTATCGGTTGCAACATCCAATACTGAGTTTTTTGATAACTATTTTATTTGGCTTTATGCGGCCAATGTCATTGTTGGTATTTGTTTAACTTTAGTCATTCTGACTTTAGTGATCGTGATTGCCATTCGTTGGCGCAAGGGCCGATTTGGTACGCGCTTAGTTGCCAAGCTAGCCATGATTTTTGCTTTGGTTGGCGTCGTTCCGGGATTAATTTTATATGGCGTTTCTTTGCAGTTCGTATCTCGCAGCATTGAGACTTGGTTTGACGTTCAGGTAGAGTCCGCGCTAGACGCTGGACTTGAGCTGGGGCGCGTTACCCTGCGCGTTGCGCAAGAAGAGATTTTGGCGGAGGGCAATTACATTGCTGAGCAAATTGTTCAGGTCCCTTCGGGCGCGACCTCTGAACAGGTTGGCACCATGGTAATGAAGATCCGTAACCAATTTGGCATTCAAGAGGTGAGTCTGTTTAGTATCCAGCGCAACCTAATCTTAACTAGCGAATCTAGGCCCAAAAAATATCTACCCGCACCTACTCCCGATGTCATCACTGAGGCATTTAAAAAGAAGGGCATCACCTCTGTTGAGCAAATAGAGGTGGATGGGGGGCAGAGTGCTTATCGGGTTAGAGCGATTGTGCCGATTGTGCGAAAAAAACAGATCTCGGGAAAATCGGGCGCTAGCTCAGAGGTGGAGGATAAATATTTTTTGCAACTAGTGCGCTTTATTCCTGGCCCATTGGCCAAGAATATCGTTGCGGTTGAGTCTGCCTACAGCGACTACCAGGAGAAATCCTTGGGTCGAACCGGCCTAAGAAAAATGTTTGTTGGTACGCTCACACTCACGTTATTTTTTGCATTATTTGTGGCGGTTACTTTAGCTTTGATTTTGGGTCGTCAGTTGGCTAGGCCTTTGTTGATGCTATTAAAGGGCACTCAGGCCGTTGCTCAGGGTGACTTATCCCCAAAGCCAGAGTTAGATACTGGCGATGAGTTGGGAATGTTGACGCGTCAATTTAATGTGATGACTCGCCAGCTTGCTGATACAAGAACCTCCCTCCAAGAATCTAAAGCATTCCTTGAAACAGTCTTGGGCAATTTAACTGCTGGTGTTTGTATCTTTGATAAAAATTTCAACATGGTCTCTAGTAATTCTGGTGCTGACCGTATCTTTAGCCAAGACTTAACTAAAATGGATGGACGTCCTTTAAGCGATAGCCCAAGCCTCATTGAGTTTGATAAGGCCATCAAAGAGGGCTTTGCTACGCTGAAGTTGTCTGTTGGAGAAGATGATAGCCAGCCCTCAGTAGCTAAAAATAAATTAGCGCCAGTCTGGCAAAAACAGATTCAGCTTCACAGCACAAACGAGTTTGAGAATGAGCCCGGTGTTACTTTATTTATTCGTGGAACCGAGCTAACCGCCGATTTACGTATGGTGGTTTTTGATGACATTACCGATGTAGTTAGTGCACAGCGCTCCATTGCTTGGAGTGAGGTAGCGAGGCGCTTGGCGCATGAGATTAAGAATCCGCTAACCCCCATACAGCTCTCTGCAGAGAGATTACAGCACAAGTTAGCCGGCAAACTGAGTCCCGAGCAAGAGGAGATGATGAATCGCAGCACAGAAACCATCATCGGCCAAGTTCAGGCCATGAAAGAGATGGTGAATGATTTTAGGGATTTCGCAAAGACACCAAGCCCGCAACTAAAATCGGTCTCTATTAATACTTTGACACAAGAGATCCTCGGACTATACGAAGGAAGCCCTATAAAAACCCGGTTGGATTCTCGTTGCCCAAATATTATGGGGGACTCTACGCAACTCAGACAGATTATTCATAATCTTTTGCAAAATGCGCAAGATGCTACTCTTGAGGGCACCCATCAATCTGAGCCAGTTGAGATAAAAACAGAATTAGTGCCTTACGGAGAATCACATGGTGTGCCACAAAATGCGGTACGTTTAACAATAAGTGATAGTGGTTCAGGTTTTCCAGCTAAGATATTGGCAAGAGCCTTTGAGCCCTATGTAACAACGAAAAGTAAAGGCACTGGATTGGGATTGGCGGTGGTGAAGAAAATAGTAGACGATCACGGCGCCAAAATCGAAATCCGGAATCGTATGCAGGCGGATGAGGTGATCGGTGCGCAAGTATCAATTTTGTTTATGAATCTGGCAAAAGAGGCAGCATAAGAATGGCAAGTATTTTGGTGGTCGATGATGAGATGGGAATTCGTGAGCTTCTCAATGAGATTCTGACGGATGAGGGTCATACCGTGTATGCGGCTGAGAGTGCTATGCAGGCGCGTACAATTCGCGAACAAATGCGCCCAGACCTAGTCTTGCTAGATATTTGGATGCCCGATGTTGACGGCATTAGTTTATTAAAAGAGTGGTCTAAAACAGGGCAACTCACCATGCCCGTGGTGATGATGTCAGGGCATGCCACGATTGATACGGCCGTTGAAGCCACCCGCATAGGCGCACTCAATTTCTTGGAAAAGCCGATTGCACTTCAAAAGTTACTCAAGACGGTTACCAAGGCCTTAGAAAGTTCGCCTAAGCATGTTGAGCTCGCTGAAGAAAAATTGTCGGCGGCGCCTTCTTCAAGTCCAAGCCTGAAAGCGGTAGTCAGCGAGTCGGCCTCGCAAGTTCAGAGTGGGGAGTACATCAGCGGGATTGCAAAAACCTATTTTGATTTGCCGCTTCGTGAGGCTAGAGACTTATTCGAAAAGGCCTACTTTGAGCATCAAATGATCATCATGGGTGGTAGCATGACCAAAATTTCTGAGTACACGGGCTTAGAGCGGACTCACCTCTATCGCAAGCTTAAAGCTTTAGGAATCGATACTTCACGCAATAAAGCCGAGCAATAAGACGCCTTGCTATTAGTCCTTGTTATTGATTCTGAGGTTTTTAATAAGGCATACAGCATCAACGTTGCGAAGGATAATAGCGCCCATATCATTCTGGAATCATTCCCGTGGAAATAAAGGTCAATTTTCTCGATAAGCTACGCCTTGAAGCCAAGTTTGACGACTTCACGGTGATTGCTGATCAGCCTATCCGCTATAAGGGTGACGGTTCAGCCCCGGGGCCTTTTGATTACTTCTTAGCTTCGTCAGCCTTATGTGCCGCTTATTTTGTGAAGTTATATTGTGATACGCGCAATATCTCAACAGAGCATATTCGCCTTTCTCAAAATAATATTGTCGATCCAGAAAACCGTTACCAACAAATTTTTAAAATTCAAGTAGAGCTTCCGGAAGACATTTCTGCCACCGATCGCCAGGGTATTTTGCGCTCCATTGAGCGTTGCACGGTGAAGAAAGTGGTACAAGAAGGCCCAGAGTTTGTTATTGAAGAGGTTAAAAACTTAGATGCGGATGCTCAAACTTTATTGGCTTTAAGGCCAGATTCAAATTTGAGCACTTACATTGCCGGCAAAGATTTACCGCTAGAACAAACTATTGCCAATATGTCTGGTGTGTTGGCTAATCTAGGAATTAAGATCGAAATCGCTTCGTGGCGCAATTTAATCCCAAATGTATGGTCTTTGCATATTCGCGATGCACACTCACCAATGTGCTTTACCAATGGCAAGGGATCTACGAAAGAAAGCGCACTTGCTTCAGCCTTGGGTGAGTATATCGAGCGACTGAGCAACAACCATTTCTATGCGGGCGCATTCTGGGGTGAAGAGATCGCTAACGCTTCCTTTGTTCATTACCCTGCTGAGCGCTGGTTTAAGCCAGGCCCTAAAAATGCCCTGCCTAAAGAAATACTGGATAAGTACTGTCTCAATATTTTTAATGCTGATGGCGAGTTGCGCGGGTCACATTTAATTGACACTAATTCTGGTAATGGCGAGCGCGGCATTTGTTCATTGCCTTATATGCGCCAGTCCGATGGTGAGACGGTGTATTTTCCTTCTAACCTGATTGAAAATCTCTATGTCAGCAATGGTATGAGCGCTGGCAATACGCTGGCTGAAGCTCAGGTGCAATGTTTATCTGAGATATTTGAGCGAGCAGTGAAGCGTGAAATTCTTGAACGTGAAATTGCTTTGCCAGATATTCCGCAGGAAGTGCTTGCAAAGTACCCTAGCATCTTGGCAGGCATTCAGAGTCTTGAGGAACAGGGCTTCCCAGTATTGGTAAAGGACGCATCACTGGGTGGTGTATATCCAGTTATGTGCGTTACTCTAATGAACCCAAGAACAGGTGGCGTGTTTGCTTCATTCGGTGCTCATCCAAGTTTAGAGGTGGCATTGGAGCGGAGTTTGACTGAGCTACTTCAGGGGCGTAGCTTGGAGGGCCTCAATGATTTGCCTCCGCCTACCTTTATAAGTGAAGCGGTCACTGAGCCAAATAACTTTGTTGAACACTTTATTGATTCAAGTGGCATCGTCTCTTGGCGCTTCTTTAGTGCAAGATCAGACTACGATTTTGTTGAGTGGGATTTTTCCGGCAAAAGTGAAAACTCGAATGAAGAAGAGGCGGCCACCTTGTTCGGCATTCTTCAGTCTATTGGCAAAGAAGCTTACGTTGCGGTCTATGACCAGCTAGGAGCAATCGCATGTCGAATCTTAGTGCCTGGCTATTCTGAGGTTTATCCAATTGAAGACCTTGTTTGGGATAACATCAATAAAGCGTTGTTGTTTCGCGCCGATATTTTGAATATATCCAATTTGGATGATGCCGGCTTATGCGCACTGCTTGAGCGCTTAGAAAATAATGAGCTAGATGAGTACGGTGATATCGCCACACTGATCGGTATCGAGTTTGATGAAAATACGCCCTGGGGTCAGCTAACAGTGTTGGAGTTAAAGCTACTCATTCATCTTGCTTTGAAGCAGCATGAAGAGGCCCATGAGCTGGTCGGCTCTTTCCTTCAATATAACGACAATACAGTCGAGCGTAAATTGTTTTATCAGGCATTGAATGCAGTGTTAGAGACGGTACTAGATGACAACTTAGAGCTTGATGACTACCTAGTTAACTTTCGTAGAATGTTTGGTAGCGAGAGAATGGATGCTGTAGTGGGGTCCGTAGATGGAACTATTCGCTTCTATGGTTTAACCCCCACAAGCATGAAACTCGAGGGTCTCGATAGGCATCACCGCTTGATTGATAGCTATAGAAAAATACATGCTGCTAGAGAAAAAAATGGTAATTGTGACTAATTAGGATTAGGCATTGACAACACCTCTAAAACCAATTGATCAAGAGTCTATTGCGCCTTGTGAGCTTTCAGGGCCAGGATGCGCTGATGATTTTCAGAATGCACCTAAAAGTGACACTAGCACCACTAGAAGAAGAGCTCCGAGTAAGCGTGAAATGATGGAAGAATTAAGTCGTGCAAGATTCCCATGGGAGGAGTGAGCCCATTATTCAGTGCTCAAGCACTTATTACGTAGTGGGGCTGACAAAGAAAAAATGCGGGTTCTGATTTTCACTCTAATAATTTCCTGATGACCCAAGATATAAAAGAAATTGTCATTATTGGGGATGGCTTTGCTGCCGCAGTTGCGTTCATTCATCTCTTGCGCAGGGGAATACATTGTTCAAAGATTCTATTAATTGGTCCTGGATTATTGGGTAAAGGGAATGCATATAACTGTATTAGTCCTTTTTTTCGCCTCAATGTTCGCGAGGATCTTCCATCTGTTTTTTCTGAGGACCCATTGCATTTTGCAAGGTGGGCTAAGGTGCATATAGATGACTCTGAAGCACAAACGGAAGCGGGCTACTTTTATCGGCGCCAGGATTTCGGTCGCTATATTTCCGAGCTTGTAAGCAAAGAACTTGGCTCAGATCAGATCGATCAGATTTATGCAAAAGTAAGCAATCTATATAAGGCTAACGAGTATTGGTGCCTTGAGATAGACAAGCTCAAGACGATTGTTGCGCAGCGGGTGATTATTGCAACCGGTAATCCGCCACCCATTTGGCCCTGCGCCGTTCAAAATATTCAGACTGCTATGAGCCCTTCGCAGCTTATTGAGAGCCCTTGGGTGGGTAAGGACCTGGGCAATATTCATGCTCATGAAGAAATTATTTTGCTTGGCGGAGGCTTAACTGCATTGGATGCAATTAATGCGCTTGTTGGTCAAGGGCATCAAGGCGTGATTAAAGTGATAGGCCCAAGAGCAGTCTTCCCGCCAATGCAAGCGGGCTGGAAGAGAGAGGGCCAACCCGATTGGCCAAAAAACTTAACTCCGGCTAAGTTAGTTCGCTTTATTCGTAACTACCTTCCTTCCGCACCAACGGATAGCGTGGTATGGCAAAGTGCATGGGAAGAGCTTAGACCAAATATAAATATGATTTGGCAGCAATTTTCTTATTTCCAGCGTCGAATTCTTTTTAAGCGGCTCGGCTGGCTTTGGTCTTTATATCGCTTTAGGGCATCACCCCAAACAATTAAGGCCTATAGAAAGCTGGAGGCTAATAAACAGATTCAATTTGTATTGGGGCGCGCCAAACGAATTGAGGTTGCACAAACAGTAACAGTAGTTTTGGGCGATGGATCTAAGGTGTCGGGAGATCGGATATTCAATTGCACTGGGGTTGGGCGCGATTCTTTACTTAGTAAGTTAATTGCAGATCAAATTGCAAGACCGGACGCCCTTGGAAAATCGATTGCGGTAGCTAGCGACTATAGAGTTTCCAAATTATCGGGTGGGGAATGGGATGATTTATGGATGATTGGGCCTGCAACTATGGGCAGCCTAGGTGACGTGATAGCTGCAAGCTCAATTGCCAAACAGGCCGAGCAGTTATCGATTCAAATAACACTTAAGTAATGGACAGATATCATGCAGAGTAACTCCAGTTCCTTGCCTTATCCTCATTCACCCGCCTTAGGGGGCGCCCCCATAGGATTTCCCTGCTGGTCAAGCAGGATGAGCTCAGTTTGAACGTTTTCCGAGCTAAAACACAGTTTCATTTATAATTCCATCTCTTGGCCTGGTAGCTCAGTCGGTAGAGCAGAGGATTGAAAATCCTTGTGTCGGTGGTTCGATTCCGCCCCGGGCCACCAAGAATCTAAATAGCCCACTTGTTGGGCTATTTTTATTAGAGGCCCTCAATGGTGGTTAGACCTAGCGCCTAGCGTGTTTATTCAAATCCCATAGATTTAATCCGTCAATCAGGATACTCTCACTCTGACTCTAGACTGGGGCGTCAGGTTCATGACGTGTCCTTTTAAAGGACACGTCAATTATTCATCCCTGCGTCAGTCAAGCGTTCATTTAAGCGACGCTAAGGGTATGTACTCGGAATGTCGTTTAAAACGACAAAACAAGCCCGCCAAGGAGTATTCTGAATAAGTATAAATTTTGGATGGAATCCTTTGTATTTTTCAGTAAAAGGAAAATTTATTGTTTCACTGCTATTTTCCTTGAGTTGGATGGGGTTTTCTTTTTGGTATTCCCAGCCTTGGTTTTCAGATCTAAGCAATGAAGTAGGAACAGTTCCTGCCTATTTCATCATTACCTTTATTGCCATCATTCCAGGCTTTATGAATGCCTTTGTGGCGATGGCGCTACTACTCGATCGTCGCCCTAAAGTCATTGTTGATCAACACTACCCACCAGTCACAATATTAATCGCCGCCTATAACGAAGAGAATTCAATAGCCTCAACCCTGTCAGGAATTTTTCTACAGGACTACCCAGCAGATATTCGCATCATTGTGATTAATGATGGCTCGAGCGATAAGACGGTTGATTCTGTTAGGGCTTTACAGTCGGCCCATTCAAATCTAGAGCTCATTGATTTAGGGCGTAACGGCGGTAAGGCATCAGCTCTAAACCATGGCTTAGCAAAATGTACGACTGACATCATTATTTCAATTGATGCTGATAGCTATATATTGAAAGACGGGGTACGCCATTTAGTGGGACGATATCTCTCTGATCCAATCAATACCAAAGCAGTTGCTGGTGAAATTCTCATTCGAAATTCACGAGAGAACTGGATCACCAAGGCGCAGGAGTGGGATTACTTTTTAGGAATTGCCACCATTAAGCGCATTCAGTCTTTATTTCAAGGCACTTTGGTGGCACAAGGCGCATTCTCTCTGTATGACCGCAAGACAGTAGTGGAGCTGGGTGGGTGGCCAGAGATGGTCGGTGAAGATATCGTGCTGACTTGGAGAATTTTGGCGGCAGGTCATAGAGTTGGTCATGCCGAAGATGCCTTGGCATTTACCGACTGCCCTGACACATTAAAAAAATTTGTTAATCAAAGAAGACGTTGGTCTCGCGGCTTAGTTGAGGCATTTAAAGATAATCCGATGATCCTGTTTAAACCCCGGTACTCCACTTTTTATATTTGGTGGAATACGATGTTTCCATTGATGGACATTGCCTTTACCTTTGGATTCATACCAGGACTGATCCTAGCTTGCTTTGGTATATTTTGGATAGCAGGCCCCATGACGCTATCACTATTGCCAATGGCTTTTTTGCTCAATTGGCAAATGTATTTAAAAGGCAAGGCGATGTTCAATGCTGAGCATTTAACAGTTCGGGCAAATATCTTGGGATTCTTGTCCTATGTATTTGCTTACGGATTTATTCTCCAGCCTGCCTGTGTGTATGGATATTTTTCTGAGCTATTTAATCTTCGCAAATCATGGGGCACTAAATGAGAAGAGTAGTTCAGGCCTATCTGTTTTTCGGCATATTGTTATTCACTTTTCATGCCAATGGAGCAGAAGAGGAGCAAACAAAACAGGCGATTTCAGTGCCGAATGTCTATTTTGGCTCTGATAGCGAAGGATTCTCCACCTACAAATACAAAGCAGGATATCTACCTTTGTATGAACATGGTGAAAAATATACAGGCATTACTTATCAGCACAATTACTTTACGCAGGGTGGCTGGAACTCTACAGGCGAGCAATATACGCTGATGACTAAAGCCATTAATCCGCGAACAGCTCTGGGTTACAACCTCAATATTGGCTACAACACTCAAAATGGTCATCAATTAGTGACCACGGACAGTAATTATGGATTTCGAGTAACGGACTCTACAAAGGCTGAAGTCATAGTAAATCGAGATAGGGTGGAGACACAAAATTCTTTAAATAATGGAATCTATTACACCCTTGGCGGTATCAGCATTGAGCAACAGCTTATGAAGCGCTTAACTGCGATAGTGATGGGCGCAAATATGTATTTCTCGGATACCAATACCCGGCCAATAGTGAGAGCAAAACTCATTTATGACCTGGTGCCAGACTATGGGTTAACGGCACAACTGCGTTATCGCCAATATAGAGACACCAATACCAATGTTGCCAATAATTACTTTAATCCATCAACCTATAACGAGACGATGATTGCGTTTGGCGCAAGAAAAAGAATTGCGGGATGGGTGCTCAGCGGCACAGCAGGTGTTGGGCGGCAAACGGTGAATCAGGATCCAAGCACTACTACACAGCTCTATGAGTTCGCGGCTACTAGCCCAGTAGCATCAAATGATTATTATTTTAAGACTCGAGCAGGATATGGAAAATCGGCTGGTTTTTTAGGCCCTAATTACTTTTATCGCTACATTATGGAAGAGCTCATCATTCCGTTTTAACATCATGCCATTTTTAAAGGTGGGGTAGAGGCACTCCAAAAGGAAACACGATTGCGCCCTTCATTCTTTGCTTGATACATTGCTAAGTCAGCCTTACTTATGAGTTCATTGAGTGCGATGCTACGCGACATTCGAGGATTGTCGTCGGGATTAAAAATGGCAATTCCAATGCTAATGGTGATTCTTATTGGCGTTAGAGCACTCGTTTCATTTGTTGTATTAGCAATGTGTTCACGCAAACGCTCAGCAATTTGAGCGGCTCCATCGGCTCCTGTTTCTGGCAATAGAATCAGAAATTCTTCTCCACTTATTCGACCAACTGTATCGATGGAGCGAATTGCTTCTTGAGAGTGCCGAACTAGGTTTAATAGGACTTCATCGCCAACATGATGCCCATATTGATCATTTACATTTTTAAAGTGGTCAATGTCCATCTCTAATAAAGCAAAAGTATGCTTATTTCTCCGTGATCGATCAATTTCTTCCGAGATTCGATAGAGTATTTCGGTACGACTTAAACTATTAGTGAGGGGGTCGTGCTGAGCAAGAGTCTCGAGCATCAGTTGATTGTTGTCAGCCTTGAGAAGCAATTTTCTTAGACCAAGAACGCCGAGTAATAAGAATCCTGAAATTGGTAGCGATAGTATCGCGTCCAATAAGTCGAAGCGGCCAGATTCAAAGACGTGGAATATCGGACCAATCCTTCGGCCGATCATTAAACTAAGGCCGATAGCTAAAAATAACCAGCCCCAGCGATATATGGTTGCTGAATGTCGAAATAATGAAAGGCTAATAAGCGAGGCAAAGACCTGGCAGAGTAGTGATAAGCAGTAAAGGCCAATTGCTATATACAAAGCGTGCCTTAAATTTCATGATTAGATTAGATAGATTACAACTAAAAATTTAAAGAAAGTCTATAGATGTAAGAAATAATGGGTATACACTCAAATAAAGGGTGAGAGTCTTCAAAGAACTCACAAAAAATCATATGGCAGATGAATTAAGCAAAGAGCAGTTAGCTAAACAATCAGAGCTACGCTACAGGCGATTATTTGAGACAGCTCAAGATGGCATCTTGATCCTTGATTTTCAAACAGGAGTCATTCAAGACGCCAATCCATTCATCACTAATTTACTTGGGTTTACAAGAGAAGAGCTCATCGGTAAAGAGCTTTGGGAAATTGGCGCGATGGTAGATAAAGCCGCGGCTTTAACAGCCTTTACTGTGCTTAAAGACAAAGGCTACATACGATACGAAGACCTTCCATTAAAAAGAAAAGATGAGAAGATTGTTAATGTAGAGTTTGTCAGCAATGCTTATGGTGTTAACGGTGATCGCGTTATTCAATGTAATATTCGCGACATTTCAGATAGAAAAAAACTAGAAAAAGAATTGCTTGAGTATCAACACTCCGTCAATATTTCTATGAATGAAATGGTCGATACTCTTGCCAACGTCATTGTTGCTCGAGACCCCTATACTGGAGGACATCAAAAGCGTGTAGCAAATCTAGCTGTAGCAATTGCTGCCGAAATGAATTTACCTTTACATACTATTGAAGGTATTCGAATGGCCGCTTTAGTTCACGACATTGGCAAAATTACAATTCCCGCAGAAATTCTAACGAAGCCTATTGCCTTAAGCAACTTCGAAGTTGCCATGTTAAGAAACCATGTTCAAGCCGGTTACGACATGCTCAAACATATTCACTTTCCTTGGAATATTGCTCAAGCAGTTCTTCAGCATCATGAGCGTTTGGATGGCAGTGGCTACCCCAACGCAATTAAAGGCGATATAGTCTGTGAAGAGGCCCGAATTCTAGGTGTGGCTGATACTGTAGAGGCAATGTCATCAGATCGCCCTTACCGAAAAGGTAAGGGTATAGATGCCGCATTAGAAGAGATCGCTATGGGCAGTGACAAGCTATTTGATGCTGACGTCGTAAATGCTTGCTTAAAAGTATTTAAAGTTGATGGATATACATTTCCACCGCTAATTTAAAGACTCTTCCAGAGATGTCGTTTTAAACGACATTTCAATACGCTATGGCTATTTACTGGAAGGGTATGGCAACACAATCTGTACACACAGAAAAATTGCCCCTCGCAAGATTCTGATTTCATTGCTAAATTTGACCGGCACAAGGACGCACAATTTTTAGACAAGTCAAGACTGGTGACCCAAGCCCTTGAAATCAAAGCGAAAGCGGTCTATCGGAGGATATTTGAAAATCCTTGTGTCGGTGGTTCGATTCCGCCCCGGGCCACCAAGAAACACTAAAACCACCTTCGGGTGGTTTTTTATTTATGGGTAATGGTGTTTTAGGCAAGATTCGTTAATTTCTCTTAAGATACGCCCATGAACTTTCCACTCAGCCACATCGCCTCTCTTTGTAAATATACGGGAATTAGCTTTACTGCTGGCGCCATTACCCATGGATTTTTCAGTGAAGAACGAGCATTCTTGACTGCCGTATTCGGAGTCGTGATTTATCTCGTTGGGGGCACATTAGAAAAAATTGCCAACCCTGATAAAGATCACAGCTGGACCGATGTTCTGGCCATTGGTATTGTTGCCTCAATCGGTTTGGGTTTCTTTACTGGAGGGCTCCAGCATTTCCCAGACTCCCCCGGTAGAAGCTCATGGGTCGTGCCTGTCGGATTTGCCATGTCTTTGTTGGCCATGTATCTAATGGAAGGCAAGGGCAAAATAAAAGTTAAGGCAGTACTGATTTATGGGGGCATTAGCCTAGCCCTTGTTATTGCCGCATCTTTATATTCCCTTTCCTACTTTAATGAGCATGGTGGGGACGGCCATGGCCACAGTCATGGACATGGAACACCAGCACCAGTGATTACCCAAGCAATGAAAGAAGTTCGTATTGAGGTTGATGACACGATGCGTTTTTCCCCAGCAATATGGGAAGCACAAGCGGGTGAGCCCATTCGCATTATTTTGGTTAATAAGGGCAAGTTAGACCATGAGCTGGTAATTGGAACTGAAAAAGAAATCATTACTCACGCTAAAGAGATGGCAAGTCCTGGAGCTAAGGGGCATCATCATACGAATGAAATCGCTGCAAAACCAGGACAACAATCGGAATTGGTTTGGACTTTTAAAAAGCCCGGGCAATATGCCATGGCATGCTTTGAGCCCGGGCACTATGAAGCTGGAATGAAGGGCGTCATCAATGTAGTGGCAAAAAAGCACTAGGCGGATTGATATCCTCGGCCCTGGTCAATTCCGCCCCGGGCCACCAAGAAACACCTAAACCACCTGCGGGTGGTTTTTTCATTTATGTGGCGAAAGTGTAATGTCGTTTAAAACAACAGACATAAAATAGAGTTAAAGTAGTTACTCAACAAACAAAGGGGTAAACATGAATCGAATTAAAACAGTATTAATGGGCTTAGTCGCAGCAGTTACTCTTGCCGCTTGTGCGTCAATGACTGGAGTGGCATTGGCACCATTTACAAAAGCTAACGACGGTGTATTGGCCGGCAATAACAATATGACCTTATATATCTTTACCAAGGATGTGGCCGGTTCAGGTAAGTCGGTATGTAATGGAATGTGCGCAACGAACTGGCCACCATTATTGGTTGATGGTAGCCCTGCAGTATCTGGCGGCTATTCTATCGTTACTCGCGATGATGGCAAAAAGCAGTTAGCCTTTAATGGCATGCCTTTGTATTTTTATGCCAAGGACACAAAACCAGGGGACAAGATAGGTGATGGCCGCTCAGAAGGTGCGTGGCAGATTATCAAGATGTAACAGTTATTCAGGATTAGTGCCCTGAGGCCCTGGTCGATTCCGCCCCGGGCCACCAAGAACCTCAATAGCCCACTTTTTGGGCTATTTTCTTTTGGGGCTTGGCAGGGTTAATCGCCATTAGTCTTGGATATCCCCATCATGAACTGTCCTTTAAAAGGACAAATCAATTAGACATCCTTGTGTCAGTCATGTCGTTTAAAACGACATTACAAATATATGCGTATATACGTATGTATAGAAACCCTACTTTCTTTGATTAAGTTTTTCCGAGCTCCATATGTCTAGTTGCCGTTGAGCCTCAGCAGTGATGCCATCAATAGAGTCTTGGGGTAATTGCTTTAGGCATTCAGCCAACGCTTCGGGGCTGAGCTTTTCAGCAGGCTTGTTCTTCTTGATTTCTTGGGATGATTTGCCATCCCAGGCAAATGGATTGCTAAACGCTGGTGTATCGGGGAGACAATCATCTCTATAGACTGGCGCATCATTTGTAGCAAATGGCGTAAATGAAATTGTTCTTTCGAAGATGAGTGATTTGCCTGTTGGCGTGGGTGGCAAAGCAGGCATAGACTTCATTGCCTTTCTAGCTAATTGCTCCGCCTTATCGGAAGTTTTCCAAAGCGTTTCTACTTTAGTGACGGTACCATTTGGAGCAATTTCAATACTGAATCTGACTTGCCCTTGATCTGGTCCCTCAACAGCAGTCCCCATCATGCTTCTCACTTGTTGACCAAAAGAGTGACGATAGCCTTTGCTATTTTTTAAAGTATATTTGGATGCGAAAGCCCACTCTTCTGCTGTTGGGGCTGATGGTGCCCCTAATGATGCTGGTTGTTTATCACTATTTAGACTGGTATTTAAGTCGCTATTATTTTTGGCAATAGGCTCTTCAAGCTGAACCTCAATAATGTCTGGATTTTTAACTTTGGGTTTTAAGTAGGTGAAACCTTCATATGATGTCCACAGCAGAAATAGACCTAGGTGGAGGACAACGGATAGAGAGAGCGCAAAAAGGAGCCCGAGTAGATTTTTTCTCATCAATCTAGGAGCTTAGCCGATATTACCCAGTATAGGATAAGGCAACCTCGGCCCTGGTTCGATTCCGCCCCGGGCCACCAAGAAATACCAAAACCACCTTCGGGTGGTTTTTTCATTTAGTCCTCAGGTTCTATGGGGCCAATACAAAAGTCTTAGAAAATAACTAAGATGTTTATATGAGCAATTTCTTGGATCCAGCAATTCTATTCTTTGTTTTTGGTGCCTTTGCTGGCGCGGTGAAATCTAATCTAGAAATTCCTCAGCCCATAGCTAGATTTTTATCTTTATATCTGTTGATGGCTTTGGGGTTGAAGGGAGGCTTTGCGCTTCATAAATCAGGATTTACTCTTGAAATTGGTTTGGCGCTTGGATTGGCAGTATTTCTCGCAATCATTATTCCTTTCATTGGATATTTGGTTTTAAGAACCAAGCTGAATAACTACGATGCCGCCGCCGTTGCCGCAACTTATGGCTCTGTTAGCGCCGTTACTTTCATCACCGCAACACAAGCGCTTGACCAATATGGTATTGCTTTTGGGGGTCATATGGCGGCCGCGATGGCTTTGATGGAGTCCCCAGCAATTATTCTGGCAATCTTATTGGCGAATAAAGCAAGAGCATCAGCTACCAATTCAAAGCAGTCCACAGGAATATCAAAGATTCTTCATGAATCATTTACTGATGGCGCACAGCTTCTTTTGTTGGGCTCGATGTTAGTTGGCCTGGTAAGCGGTGATGATGGACAAAAAATAATGGCCCCATTTTCTATTGATTTGTTCAAGGGTATGCTTGCCTTTTTCCTGCTGGATATGGGCTTAATGGCTGCTAAGAACTTTGAGGGATTAAAAGGTAAACCCCCAATTACTTTGTTTTACGCAATTGGAGCCCCATTAGTTCACGCCTCTATCGCATTGGGGCTGTGTAAGTTGCTAGGCCTACCTCTAGGTGATACTGTTTTATTGATGGTGCTTGCTGCCAGCGCTTCTTACATTGCTGTGCCGGCCGTATTAAGGCACGCACTTCCCGAAGTAAATCCTGCCCTATATATGGGGATGTCATTAGGCATTACTTTCCCTTTCAACATCATCTTGGGAATTCCTCTTTATACCTATGTAGCTGGACTTACTTACTAGGTCGGATGCGCATCCTCGGCCCTGGTTCGATTCCGCCCCGGGCCACCAAGAAACACGATAGCCCACTTGTTGGGCTATTTTCTTTTCAGGGCCTCACAGGCTTAGGCGCAATAAGTCTCGGACATCCCCATCATGAACTGTCCTTTAAAAGGACAGTTTTGTTTGAAGGGATTGTTCATCCATGTGCCAGTCGGTGTCGTTTAAAACGACAACGTAGATGATGCTAATATTTAGAGCCAATGGAGACGCCCTCGATGAAAATAATCATTTGTCTGATATCACTTTTTATGCCGGCTTTTGTCTATGGACAGTTGCTAGAGGTTCCACAGACTGGTGAGACACCTACAAAAACATTTCTAATTGAGACTGCCAAGCCAAAAGCAGTTGTTCTTCTATTCATTGGTGGCGATGGGGTATTAGATTTAAAGTCTGACGGGTCAACCACCAAGCAAAATCCGCTAAATCGTTCGGCAGGATTATGGCAGCAGTATGGAATTAATTCAGTATTGGTGGATTCGCCCTATGATTTGGGTGACGCAAGGCGCGGGAATGTACGCGGCAAATCTGAACACCTAGCACGAGTTGAAAGTGTCGTTAAATATTACAGAAATAAATTCAATGTACCCGTCTGGATTTTTGGACACAGCATGGGAACGGTAACAGCAGTTCAATTTGCCAATCAGAATGAGAAGTCTGGAGCAGTAGCTGGGATCATCATTGCCGGGACACATATTGGGGAAACTTTAGGCAATAACTTTAGTAAGCCGGTAATGGCAATCCACCATAAAAAAGAAGCGTGTGCCGCTACACCAATAAGCGCATCAGAATCAATTATTAAGGGGCGAAGTAAAGAAACTAAATCAGAATTAGTCATGATTGATGGGGGAGAAGACGTAGGCTTGCCATGTATGGGATTGGCATACCATGGGTTCAATAAGGTAGAAGATCAAATGGTAAGTGCTGCCGCTAAATTTATTTTGGCAAATTAGACGAGCGGATAAGCCATCCTCAGCCCTGGTCGATTCCGCCCCGGGCCACCAAGAAACACCAAAACCATCTTCGGGTGGTTTTTTCATTTGGGCTGTCAGGAATTTAATTGTAAAAAAGTATAGAATATTTGGAAATTAAGGATTTATAGACAGTAAGCCAAACGTGAACAAGTTTTCTATTCTTTGCATTGTGGTGTTTTTGATTTCTTGTGCGAGTCAACCTCCGCCACTAGACTCAGCGCCTATGAGCGTTAGCATTACAGGCGATAAGTACTGGACCTTAGATTTTTTCTATTTTCATAAGGGCAAGCAAACCCATACAAAAGCATTTGAGTTTGTGAATAGAAGAGATTGTTTTGAAACAATGTATCAAATGCAGGTAGACGCAAAAAAGCTCGCAAATCAAAGTGGTTCGGGAATATGTAGTAAAAGATTCTTAGAGGGTCAAAAAAGAACTCAGGACGATGTTCTGGGTTATAGATAGACTCATACTCTTAAGGGATTCATATCCTCGGCCCTGGTCGATTCCGCCCCGAGCCACCAAGAATCACCAAAACCACCTTCGGGTGGTTTTTTATTTGATAGCGTCTAGAATGGCAAATGTTATATTTCATATTGAGGCTCTTTAGCTCTCTTCCATTAGCAGCCATTCAAATAATTGGAGCTGGTATAGGTGTATTGGTTTACTTGTTTTCTCCTAGGTACCGACGACGCCTATATAAAAATTATCAGAGCGCGGCTCATTATTCTGGATTCCAATTAACCCCGTGGAGGGTCGCTGCTGAATCGGGAATGATGTTTGCGGATACATTGTGGATTTGGAGGCATCCAAAATCCTCCATTAATAAAGTAACCATAGAAAACTGGAATGAAGTTATTGAGCTATCCAAAAATGGAAAAGGCTTAATTGTTCTTGCTCCACATTTGGGGGGATTTGAAATAGTGCCCCGTATTTTTGCTGAGCATACAAGAGCAACAGTAATGTATAGGCCGGCCCGAAAAAGATGGGTGAATGAGCTTATGCTTAGATCACGCAAACATTCTGAGATTGAGTTTGTTGAAGCAAATATTGGCGGGGTTCGTCAAATTAAGAGGGCTTTATTAAAAGGCGAGGTAGTGGGTCTATTAGCAGATCAGGTGCCAAGCGTTGGCGATGGGGTATGGGCTAAATTTTTTAATCAATATGCGTATACAACATCATTTCCAGTTAAGTTGGCTCGCCAAGCGAACGTGGCAATTCTTTTTGTAGGAGCAGAAAGGCTGGGATTGGGAAAGGGCTGGCTAATTAAGAGCCGATTGATGGCAGAAGCGTTTCCAGATTGTCTAGTTGATGCCTGTACAGAAATGAATCACTATTTTGAAGAGATGATACTTTCAAGACCACATCAATATATGTGGTCTTACAACCGCTACAAAAGACCAGCTGGAGCAGAGATGGCTCCCATAGAGTAAGACCTCCTTATGTCAGTGGTTCGATCCCGCCCTGGCCACCAAGAAACACCAAAACCACCTTCGGGCGGTTTTCTCATTTGCAGATCTGCTATAAATTGATTAACTATCAATGGAGCCGATATGACGCAATCTTCACGCCGTAATTTTTTAAAAACTTCCGCTGTTGGTGCTGTAGCCATTACTGGTGCTTCTGGAATCATGGCTGATGCAGCTAAAGCGCAGTCAACGCACCCAAAGTCAAATATTCAAATTAAGGCTAATGAAATATCTAATAAATTATTTGCCGATGATGGTCTGGCAATTCCTATTGCTACTAAGCCTACAGTTTCAAAACTAGCAAAAGGACTTGACCGAACCATGGTACTCGGCGGCGGCGGAGAATATTACATTGCCTGGTATTGCGGATTCTTTCATGGCCTTATTGAGGCCGGGTTAGACATGGCCCAACTTCCTGAAATGGTGGTGGGCACCTCTGCTGGATCTTATATGGGCTCATCACTACTCTCGGGCGAATTTACTCGCCTACGAACTGAGTTTGATTTCTTTGGGAAGTTCCCCGAGATTTTTGCCAAGATTGCGCCTTTAAATAAGCCCAATACAAGTCAGATGAGAGCCGACCAAATTAATATGAGTGCATCCGATGGAAGCATAGAGACGCGCAAAATAATCGGCCATGCAGCTTTAGCATCTAACAATAAATTAAATGGCAATCACGTTGAAAGACTAGTTGCATTATTAACAGGTGATAGTAAAAAAGATTGGTCTACAAGTCGGATGTACACAACAGGTATTGATTGCTATACAGGTGAGCGCATTGTTGTAGGGCAACAAGTTGCTAGAAAAAATAGCATTCCCTTGGCGCATGGTGCAGCAGCAAGCAGCTCCTTGCCAGGGGTAGCAGGACCAACATTATTGGGCCAACGTTACGTTATGGATGGGGGAATTTGCTCAAATCCAGCCCATGTGGATTTGGTGGCTGGCTCAAAAAGAGCTCTGGTCATTACCTTGACCGATGGGGTGACGGGAGCAATTCTCACAACCATTCCACATCCCGTTGCTCAAAATATTGAAGACATTAAGGCGACCGGTACAAAAGTAAAGTGGATAGTTGCTGGCACCCCCAAGGGTGTTGACTTGCTTGACCCAAAACAAATTGCTGGTGCATTGCGTACCGGCTACGATCGATCAAAAATTGAGGCACCAAAAATAAAAGAATTCTGGGCATAGAATTAGGATCTTTGGTTTTGGTTGATTCCGCCCCGAGTCACCAGGGAGCACTAAAACCACCTTCGGGTGGTTTTTTCATTTGGGCTGGCGAGTGAGACTCCGTTAATTAGGTTGGCACCCTTATTAAGAAATTTCGTGTAAAGCAAAAGACATAAATTAGAGTTAAAGTACAAAATCAACTAACAAAGGGGTAAACATGAATCGAATTAAAAGTCTATTAATAGCCTTAGTGGCTACAGCTACTCTTGCCGCTTGTGCTTCAATGACTGGTGTGGCATTAGCACCATTTACAAAAGCTAACGATGGCGTATTGGCCGGTAATAATAATATGACTCTATATACTTACAGCAAGGATGCGTCAGGCTCAGGTAAGTCGGCTTGTAATGGTATGTGCGCAACGAACTGGCCGCCTCTATTGATTGAAGGAAGCCCTGCAGTTTCTAGCGGCTATTCAGTTATTACCCGTGATGATGGCAAAAAGCAGTTAGCCTTCAATGGTATGCCATTGTATTTCTATGCTAAAGATGCCAAGCCTGGCGATAAGATTGGCGATGGTCGCTCAGAAGGCGCATGGCAGATCATCAAAATGTAATTAATAAGGATTTGACATCTTGGTTCCTTTAGTCGATTCCGCACTGGGCCACTAAGAGATAAGAAAACCACCTTCGGGTGGTTTTCTTATCTGTGAGTTTAAGAAATATTTTTTTAAACGACAATAGAGATTCATAATAAAAAATATGGCAAAAATTATGTACAAGCTAATTGCCTTTGACGCCTATGGAACATTATTCGACGTTTACTCCATGAGTGAGTTGGCTGAAGAATTATTTCCAGGACATGGCCAGGCACTTTCTTTGATGTGGCGCGATCGTCAAATTGAATACACCCGCTTAGTGACGATGAGCGACCCCAACCCAAATGGGAGCAAGCACTATCTCCCATTTTGGGAATTAACCATTCGTTCATTGCGCTATGTTTGCAAGCGGATGAATTTGAATCTCACATCAGAATATGAAAAGCAACTAATGAATCAATATGCCAAGCTAACTGGTTTTGAAGATAGTTTGAGCGTTCTTAAGAGCATTAAAGAAAAAGCTATTTCTACGGCTATATTGTCTAACGGCAGCAAAGACATGCTCGCCACTGTAGTGGACAGTAACGGCCTGAAGCCCTATTTAGATAAAGTAGTGACAGTAGAAGACATTCATTTATTTAAAACTGCTCCGCAAGCCTATGAGCTTCTTTTAAAAGCATTTCCAATTAAAAAAGAAGAGGTTCTTTTTGTATCGAGTAATGCTTGGGATGCGCTAGCTGCCAAGTGGTTCGGTTTTGATGTATTTTGGGTCAATCGCCTAGGTCACCCCTTTGAAGAAATTGGTGAGAAACCAAATTATGAAGGTAGCTCCTTAACCAAAGTCTTGGAAGTAATTTAATCTTCGGATGCCGAGCCACAATCTTTCGCAATGGCATTCGTAAGCGGATCACTTTAATACTGCTAAATTACCAGCATGAAGCAGCTCCTTTACTTTTTTCTGATTGCATCGTTCGGCATTGCTTTGGCGCAAGAGTCATCCAGTGCATATGACTTAAAAGTAGCGGTCACGAGAGCCGGCGATCGCTTTCAGGTAAATGCAAGCTATGAGGTTCCGATCACTATATGTGAAGCTTTTGTTTTTATTACTGACTATGAGGGCGCTAAAAATCTACCCGGAGTAGTCGACTCAAAAGTGCTTTCTAGATCTGGCAACAAGGTGAAGGTCGCTCGTTCGCTTGAGGAAAGAATTCTATTCATTCCATTTGAGATGCGTTCTGAGTTGGAGTATGTAGAGATCCCTAACAGAGCATTACTTTTTGAGCAATTAAGTGGAGATACAAAGTATTACAAGGGAAGTTGGCGGTTATTTTCTGAAAAGGATTTCACTGCCTTTAAGTACGACGCCCAAATTGAACCAAATTCTTTAGTGCCATCAGTAGTGATTGAATTCTTCATTAAAAATATATTACGTCGACAGTTTGAGTCAATGGCCGAGGCCGCATTACTTAAGAGGTCAGTGCCGCCAAAGACTTGTAGATAGACCCTGACTTAGTAGGCTAAGATTACATTTATGACAAATCTCAATGAATTACCTGGCGACTTACCTATCCCTCAAGATGATGGAGCCGCCGATCACTTAGTGGGCATGCGCTTGCCAGCCATTTCACTAGAAACAACGACCCATAGCCAATTTAATCTTGGTCAGACTAAGGGGCGTACCGTGATTTACTGTTACCCAATGACAGGTCAGCCCAACGTTCCATTGCCAGATGGATGGGACCAAATTCCGGGAGCAAGGGGATGTACCCCACAAAGCTGCTCATTTAGGGATCACTATCAAGAGCTTCGGTCACTTGGTGCCGATGTTGTAGGGCTGAGTGTGCAATCTACTGAATATCAGCAAGAAATGGCAGATCGTTTGCATTTGCCATTCCCCGTGCTAAGTGATGCAGATTATCTATTTCAGCAAGCTTTGCGCTTGCCCACCTTTGTTGCTGCTGGAATGACCTTATTAAAGCGCATCACCCTGATCGCAAATGATGGTGTGATCGAGGCTGTTCACTACCCCATTTTTCCAAGCGACAGCGATCCGGCTTGGGTGATTGACTATTTAAAAAATAGAGCTGCTTAATTATTTTTGGGGTGAATGTATTTTGCCCGCTAGGCGCAGATGCGACCTGAGAACGCAGATTCTTATGGTCAATTGAGGTCATAGAGAGCGCTCTCAGAAATAAAATGTTGCTTTGCAGCAAAATTCCCTTGCTAAGCCCCAAATATGCCATTAATATGGTGCAGTGCAACAAATAACCAATTAATGGAAAAATCATGTTTAAAAATCAATTTGCAGAAAACCAAACTAAATCCGTAGAAAGTGCACGTGCACTAGGCCAAACCGCACTTGAAAATGCTCAAGAATTAGCGGAAATCAATTACCAAGCTGCACAACAGGCTGTTGCAAATGCACAAGCCAAAGCAGCTGAGCTAATGAAAGGTAAAGATGCAAAAGCAGCATTAGACCTTCTGCAAAGCCCAGAAGTACAAGAGGCTGTTGCTGAAGTTGCTGATTATCAGAAAAAAGTTGCTGCAGTATTGCGTCGCGGTAACCAAGAATTAGTTGAAGCTGTAGAGGCTGCTATCGATCAATCGCAGGATGGCCTAAAGAGCTTTGTTGCTGCCGCTACATCAAAGGCGCCTGCTGGGTCAGAGGCTTACATCAGTGCCTTTACATCCGCATTCAATACGGCAATGCAAAACTTTGATCAAGTACGTTCAAGCACTCAAGATGCTTTTGCCAACTTTGAAAAAAATGTAGAAACTGCAATGAAGGGTGCGCAGGGCCAATTTAGTCAGACTCCTAAAGCGGCAAAAAGTCGTACTAAATAATTGGTATAACTCAGACAGATAAAAAGCCCCGTGTAAACGGGGTTTTTTATTGGAAACATTGCCCAGCGGGATGGGAAAAAATGAAGGGCTAAAAAGTATTACTCTGACGGTATTGTTAGATTCAATGCTTGATAAGACCATACAATCAAATAAAACTTGAAAACACTATGAGACTTGAATGCATCCTTTCTACTTTCTTCTAGATGGACGCTATAAAGAAGTGCCATCTAAGCTCATTAAGGTTGCCGTATCGCTCACGATCCCACCAATGATGTTTGAGAAAGATGGGAAATATTCAGGCATAGATTCAGAAATATTTGAGGGCTACCGCAAGTCACGAGGTTGTACATTTAAAGTAACTGCCTATGATTAGCTTGGAATGTTGGGAGTGGTAACCAGTACCCAAGCTGATATGACATTTTCAGGAATCTCTATTACAGACAAGCACAAAGAAGTAATGGATTTTTCAAATCTATATAAATTGAAGTGATTCACATAGATTAGGTTAAAGTGTTTCTGAGGTCAATTATTTCAATAATATATAAGGAAAAACATGTCCCATCATGACAAGCTAATGGCTGCTTTTGAGGTGTACCAGTCAGAGAATGAAAAGTTTCACGGAAAAGGGGTTAAAGCTTCTGCAGCGAGAGCCCGTAAAGCTTTGCAAGAGATAGCTGGTTCGTGTAAAGAGCGCCGTAAAGAAATTACCGCCGAGAAAGAAGCCCTTGAAGGAAAGCCAAAGGCTGAGGGTATGTCACAAGATGCTGCTCGTCACGCCCATATTAGAAAGTAAGTCTTCTTTAATAATACAAAAAGTCACCTATGGGTGACTTTTTGCTTAGAGATCTACGCCATCCAAGCTTATACCTTCAAGGTGGCGAGTATCAGCCCATTTCTCGATTGACCAGCCATCATCTGGCTGATGTGTAATCCAATTTAACGAGGCATTTGGTACTGAGGCAACCCGCTCAGTACTCAAATCTTGCTTGCTAGCAATTCGATACATCATATCGAGAGTGCCGCCATGACTAACAAGCAAAATTGTTTTGCCTGAATGCTGTTCTTGTATTTTCTCTAAAGCAGTATGAACGCGCAATGCAAATTGCTGAATACTCTCACCGCCTTCAAGATCATGCTCTAAGTCACGAGTAATATGCGCTTGCCAAATCACAGGCTGCAGTAATGGAGCCTCTTGAATCGTGAGCCCCTGAAGTGCGCCAAAGTGGCGCTCTCGTAAAGCGCTATCCACCCTTGCCTCTACGCCAAACAACTCAACAATGGCATTTGCAGTGTCCGCCGCTCTTTTAAGGTCGCTGGTATATAAAACATCGAACAAGAGTTTTGAGTTTTTAATGGCCTGCGCCATTTGGCGAGCCTGAAGGACGCCTTTTTCATTCAGGGGAATGTCGGTATGCCCTTGAAGGCGTCTTTCAGCATTCCAGGTGGTTTCACCATGGCGAATTAGGCAGAGTTTGGTGGTCGACATATTGCAATATTCAGTTTAATTATTTTTTCATGATCCAAGCGCGTGGATTGTGCTCAAAGCCCAAGTGCTCATAATAGGTATTTGCTTTCGGAGCTGCAAGTAACACAATCATGCAGCCAGGCTCTAAGCGCTCCTGAGTTTCTTCAATGAGTCGCTTGCCTATTCCCTGTCGCTGGTAATGTTCATCTACTGCAAGGTCGGCCAAATATGCCACATAGGCAAAGTCTGTCAGGCTACGACTGATCCCAATTAGATTTTCACCATCCCATGCGGAAATGGTGAGATTTGCATTGGCAAGCATCGCCGCAAAGGTTTCAATGCTATCGATTGGACGGCGCTCACCGAGAGTGGATCGGATATAGAGGTCGATCGCCTGTTCAGGACTAATGCTTGCTTGCTCGGTATAGGTAATCATTTTTCTTGGTCTGGTGAGTAAGTGAGAAAATCCCCGTTGCTAATGCTCCCAGAGTCTAGCGCTTCCGCTCTGAGACCGCCCCTATTATCAAAAGCGTTCATAAAGTCCGGTCTTTTCAGTAAATTAGCCGGTCGCTGACAAGGCTCGCATAATTCAGTGCCTTTAAATGCGAGACCTCCTAAATAGAAAATCCGTCCAACTAGATCATTTAGCTCCCCCTCAGAAATTCCCTTAATTACAAGATTTCTTCTGGTATCACCCTCGCCAAATAAAACTTGCTGTTTAGTGCGCAATTGGTCATTAGCGTTTTCTATAGCTGAGAGGGCAATGAGGGAAACATGGCGAATTTTCGGCTTAGTTTTAGAGAATGCACCTAGACCTAGTGCGTAGCGATCTCCCACAATTCCCTCTCCGGCAATAATTTCAGCTTGCGCAAGCTGCATCATCAAATCACCTGCTCTAGCTGCAATATAAATGGAGTGAATTTGGGGAGATGCTTTCATAGTGACAGCATATTACATAGGAAAAAGCCCCGATAATTTCGGGGCTTAGTACTTATGCTGCGGCTGCTGTTGCAGTGGGCGCCGCGACCGGAGGGCGCTTATTAAGAGCCCTCTGTATCTTTGCCTTTTCTTTAGGCTTGGTGCTGGATTCGAGCAATTTATTGAGTTGAGTAACAGTAAGTGGCCCCAATTTAGCTTTACCAGTTTTGCTCACCATGGGGTCGTTTTTTCTATTTCTTTGATTTTGGCCAACAGCCATATATTTTCCTAGAGTCTTGGAATGATGAACCTCTGAGCTTGCTCAGCAGACTCCCCTATGTAGGGCGCGGAATAGTGATCATAAATCAGAATAACAGCTAAGCAGTCAAGACGCTATGATTAGATCCTGATGAATATACCCAATCTTATTTTTGCCGCCATTATGGGTGGGCTCATGTCAATAAGCATTACTTTGGCCACCACTTTGGTGCGGGTAGGTTTTGCACAGGATTTCTTTTGGGTGTGGCTGGAGGTTTGGGCGGTTGCTTACCCAGTGGCGATGATTTGTATTTTGATCTATCGCCCATTTGCTAGCAAGCTCACTGCCAGTTTGGTCAAGAAGCTGGGGCGATGAGTAGGCGAATGCCTTTATTGAAAAAGAGAATTTTTATGACCCATTTCAAATATATTGTATTGCTAGGCATGGTTGGCTTAAGTGCTTGCGCCGCGGTTTATACCGACGCATCAGATTCGAATCATGTGACCTTTCTAATTAGTCATGGCGAATCTACTGCCTCACTTACACCAAAGGCCAATGCGTATTGCGCACAATATGGCAAGACTGCATCGTTTAGAAAAAGTGATACTCAGTTACTTGCGGTATTTGATTGCAATTGGCCGCAATTGAGCCCACGCTAGATTTAGCCAGCGAGGTCTGATTGATAGATCAGGCCTGCATGCTCTCTTAGGGCATGGAACTGAATAGATTCCCAGCGCTGTTGAGCAACATCTAATTCAGATTTATGGCTAGCTAAAAATACGGAAGCACCCACCACATCCTCTGCCATGCGGTGAATATTTTCTAGTATGAATTTTTTGAGTGCTATAGGATCTTCTGAGCTTACCCAGCGAGCCAAGTTATAGCGTGCCGGTAGTAGGCGCACTTCCGCCCCGTATTCCGTTTGTAGGCGATGGCTTACTACTTCAAACTGCAGTTGTCCAAATGCGCCAAGCAGCATGGTGCCACCAGTCATAGGGCGAAATACTTGAATCGCACCCTCTTCGCCAAGCTGCATTAGGCCCGTGCGTAATTGCTTGGAGCGCAATGGATCTGCAGACTCAACCATACGGAAAATTTCTGGAGCGAAAAATGGTAAGCCTGTAAATTGCAATTGTTCGCCTTCGGTGAGCGTGTCGCCCAATCGAAGTAGGCCATGATTTGGCAATCCAATAATGTCTCCAGGGAAAGCTTCATCCAAGATATCGCGTCGTTGCGATAAGAAAGATAGCGCATTGTTGGTGCGCACTTCTTTGCCGTTACGACAAATCTTCAATTTCATGCCACGCTGAAAATGTCCCGAGCAAATACGCAAGAATGCAACGCGATCTCGATGGGCTGGATCCATGTTTGCTTGAATCTTAAACACCACTGCAGAGAATTTATTCTCTGCAGGACTAACTTCTCGTTGTAAAGCTTTGCGTGATCCCGGTGATGGTGCAAGCTCAACTAAGGTGTTGAGAATTTCACGTACACCGAAATTATTAATTGCTGAACCAAAGAATACCGGTGACTGACGACCTGCTAAAAAGGCTTCTCGATCAAAGGCGGGCATCGCATTTTTAATTAAATCTACTTCAGCAAGTGCATTTTCAAGATCAGTGCCAAGGCGCTCTTTTAGAGCGGGATCATTAATATCAACAATTGCATGAGAATCCTCAGTAACGCGATCCTCACCCGCCTTGAACATACGCATTTGAGAGTTGGCAATATCAATCACGCCTGCGAAGGATTTACCCATACCTACTGGCCAAGTAAAAGGAACTACTTCAATGCCTAGTGCAGTTTCAATCTCATCCATGAGTTCCATGGGCGGCTTTACTTCACGATCCATTTTATTGATGAAAGTCACAATGGGCGTATTGCGCGCACGACAGACTTCAAGCAAACGTAAGGTCTGTGATTCAACACCATTTGCGGCATCAATCACCATGAGTGCAGAATCTACCGCAGTCAATACGCGGTATGTGTCTTCAGAGAAGTCTTGGTGACCCGGGGTATCGAGAAGATTAATAATGCAATCACGATATTCCATTTGCATTACAGAGCTAGCTACAGAAATGCCGCGCTGTTTCTCAATTTCCATCCAGTCTGAGGTCGCGTGTCGGCTAGCCTTGCGAGCTTTTACGCTACCCGCAATTTGAATCGCCCCCGCGTACAGCAAGAGTTTTTCAGTAAGCGTGGTCTTGCCAGCATCTGGGTGGGAGATGATGGCAAAGCTACGGCGCCTTAAAACTTCTGCGCCGGGAGTGCTGGAGGTGGTGGTATCGATGGTAATTCTGCGCTTAATCTAATTGACAGAATTATAGACGGGCAGAGCTTCTTAGAATTGCTCTTCGGGCCTTACAAAGCGCCATTTTCCAGGGGGCAGGGCGCCCAGAGAAATTCGACCCATACGCACGCGCTTGAGACCTAAAACCCTGAGGCCAACCAATTCACACATGCGACGAATTTGACGCTTGCGGCCCTCGCGTAGCACAAAGCGAAGCTGATCTTCGTTCTGCCAGCTGACTTGAGCTGGCTTCAAAACGACACCATCCAATTCCAGACCATGTTTTAGGCGATCTAAATCTTCAAAAGAGAGTGCGCCTTCAACTCGGACTAAGTACTCTTTTTCGATGGGGCTATTTTCACCAATGAGGAGTTTTGCGATGCGACCATCTTGAGTTAAGACTAGCATGCCAGTGGAGTCAATATCCAGGCGACCGGCAGGCGCTAAGCCACGAGTATTAAAGCGTGGATTACGAGCCTTGTCTAATTGGCTTGCAAAGTAATTCTCAGGAGTGATGAGCGAGGCTGCGGGTTGATACTCTTGCTCGTCATCGTAGTGAGAGATGAAGCCGACTGGCTTATTCAAAATAACTGTAATACGCGATGCCTGCTGTGCTTTGGCGCCAGACTGGAGCTCAATCTTCTGGTGGCGAAAAGCCCGGGAGCCTAGCTCATTGACCACTTCACCATCAATAGTAACCAAGCCTTGCTCAATATAGGAGTCTGCCTCACGTCGTGAGCAAAGACCTAGCTCAGAGAGTAGCTTAGATACACGTATTTTTTCTTCCATGACTATATTATCGGGCAATTGCCTCGATAGAGACTAGGTCCTGACAATATGCATGCTGCAAAGGAATCTCGGCAGAAGTGCTAGTAGGGGCTCGCTTCATTGTGAGGTCTGTTTTTGAAGCGCTTATGAACCCAGTAGTATTCGGCTGGCCTGAGCCTAATTTCTTTTTCAAAAATGCTGTTGAGCCGAGCTGTATCAGCTTCAGGATTTTCGGTTGGGAAATTTTCAAGGGGCTTGCTAATAGTGCAAATGTAGCCAGCCTCATCTTTTTTCAGAGTAGTAGTCATCATGCAGACCTGTGCCCCTGTGATTTTGGCTAGACGCGATACGGCTGTGATCGTATTAGTTTGAATATTAAAGAAGGGGACGAAGGCGGAGTCTTTAAGTCCTAAATCAATATCGGGCGCAATAATGATGAAGCTACCTTTGCGGATTTCTCGAATGAGCTCAAGCGAGTTTCCTTGGCGATCAATTGAATTTCCACCGAAACGATTGCGCCATTCAATAATTTTTTTGTTGAAGAAAGGGCTTTTCATTCTTTGAAAAAAGCCAGAGGTGCGTGGCCAACCCTTTTCCTTGGCAAGTGCACTCAAAATAATGCTGCCTTCAATACCAATAAAATGCATATTTACTAAAATACGAGGCCGCCTATCACTTAGATCAATCTCCGAGCGAACCTCAATCATATCGGCAAGCTGTTTTTTGCTGCCCAGCCAAATAATGCTTTTTTCAACCAAGCTACGACCCAGTAGTCGCCAATGTTGCTTTCTAAGTTGGTCAACTTCTGTTGCGCTTAGCTCAGGGAAACAGAGTTCCAAGTTTTTTTGGACTACGCGATTACGATCATTGGGAATGTTGGCTGCCAGATAGCCTAAGCCATAGCCAATAGAGACTAAAGTCTTATAGGGAAGCGAAACCAGAAGTCTTAGGAGTGCTACCCCAGAATAGTTTGAAAAGTTTTTAAACAAAACTCAATTTATTCAGTGTCATAGCGAGATAAAGATTTAGCGTAGCGCACGTTCATTTCTTCGGTAGAGCTAATGGACATGCCTAAATCGTTGACTAGGCCGGTCTCCAGACGGTAAGTCCATCCGTGCACTGTAAGGTCTTGCCCTCTGGACCACGCATCTTGAACAATGGTGGTTTCACAAACATTGACTACTTGCTCAATAACGTTGAGCTCACATAAGCGATCTTGACGTTTTGGAGATGGGATCACTTCACCAAGATAGCGCTCATGTTTTTGATGTACATCTTTCACATGACGTAGCCAATTGTCAGCAAGGCCAACCCGTTTATCAGTTAGGGCGGCATGTACGCCTGAGCACCCGTAATGACCCACCACTAAAATATGTTTGACCTTTAATAAGTCGATGGCAAACTGAATCACGGATAAGCAGTTCAAGTCAGTATGAACCACCACGTTGGCAACATTACGATGTACAAAAAGTTCGCCAGGCAGCAGGTTCACAATGTCGTTCGCGGGTACGCGACTGTCTGAACAGCCAATCCATAAATATTCTGGCGCCTGCTGCGAAACTAAGCGCTTAAAAAAATTAGCATCTTTGGCGACCATTGCTTCTGCCCATTCCCGATTATTGGCAAATAGCTGGTCTAAGGCGTTGGAGTTCTTCATAATCATGGTTTGAGTTTAAAGTAATTTAATGATGCCTATTTGGTTAAAGCAAACCCCTACCGGCATTGTTCTTCATCTACATTGCCAGCCGGGCGCTAAGCTGACTAAGGTGGTTGGCCTGCATGACGGCTGTCTCAAGATATCTCTGCAGGCCCCTGCTCTGGAAAACAAGGCAAATGAAATGCTGCTGTCTTGGCTTTCTAAGCAATTGAGGGTGCCACAAAAACAAATTCAGCTCTTATCGGGACAAAGCAGCCGCATAAAGCGAGTGGAAATCTGGGGCTCAATCACCCCAGAGCAGATTGCTCAAGCATTAAGCCCTTAGGGCTTACCAAAATAGTGCGTACAAAATTCCCAAAATCAAAACCCATTTTCCGATGTAATAGACGCTGCGATGTTTTGCTTTGAGCTTTTTAGCTTGGGCTCTGAGGTGGTAAAAATACTTAAAGAGAACGTTTACAAATCCCACTTTCTCTCCTTCAACGTTCTGGGAAGAGGCTGCGCTCATGACGTAACGCCCAAACCAGCGATTTAGCAGTTGCACCACTTTAGTGTGAACCGGCCGCTCTACATCGCAAAATAAGACAATTCGTTGGTGATCTGTTTCGTTGGCCGCATAGTGGATGTAGGTTTCATCAAACATCACTGGCTCACCATCTTTCCAGTAATACCGCTCCCCATCCACATTAATAAAGCACTTGGGATCATTTGGAGTGACAAGGCCAATGTGATAGCGTAGGGAGCCTGCATAAGGGTCTCGGTGCCTTACCAGCGTTGCTCCGGGGGGTAGTGAGGCAAACATTGCTGCCTTGATCGAGGGGATTGATTTGAGAAGGGCAACAGTTTTAGGGCACTGCAGTTGCGCTGACGGCATTTCTTTGCCATACCAATAGAGGTGAAAACGTTTCCAGCCTGTCCGAAAAAAGGAGTTAAATCCAATATCGTTGTATCCCGTAGCAGCTGCTATGGCTCCATCTGAGTTCAAAGCGAGTGCTTCATCACGGATGATCTGCCAATGATCTTGCAGGGGCTTCATTTCAGGAAAGTCTGATACTGGAATAAATGCCCCAGCCTTGGTTTTTGAAAACAAGTAGAGCAGGCTGTTAATTGGCGCTAAAAGAACTTGGTAGTCTGTTAGAGAGCGAACTAAGCCAAATCGAACCGAACCCCTAAAGTAAACATAGATGGCTGATACAGCAAAGATCAGAAAAATGATGTGACGTAGTTCCATTAAATGTACCAATAAGCGTTAACACTTACATTTTAATTTGTACGGAGCACCATTTCATCCCTATTTTTGCAATGAGTATGCTCCAATGTTAATTGAAGCCCAATGGGCCACAAAAACGCACCTAATCAGTGCTGCAAAGATGATTTGTTAAGGAAATTCACATGAATAGATTCGTAAAATGGCTTTCAAGTTTGATATTGATTGGATTAGTTGGCTTAGTGGCATACACCTGGGTTATGCTTAATTGGAGCTACGGGAGTGGTGAGCGTGCTGGCTATGTGCAAAAGTTTTCCAATCGAGGCTACGTATGTAAGACTTGGGAAGGTGAGCTAGCTATGGTTTCAATGCCTGGAACCATGTCAGAAAAATTCCTCTTTACGGTCCGTGAAGATGCTGTGGCACAAAAAATTAACGCTAATCTAGGTAAAAAAGTTGCCCTTAAATATGAACAGCATATCGGATTGCCTACAAGCTGTTTTGGCGATACTGAGTATTTTGTGTCCGATGTGATAGTTATAGAAGAGTAAAAAATAGGCAATAACAAAATTTGCTGTGCCACAGCTTTATTTTTGTAATTTTTTGTGGTTAAAATCATGTAAGCGCAAGGTGCGCTGATATCAATATCTATAAGGAGCTTCACTTGAACAAAGCAGAACTAATCGCAGCGATTGCTGACGACGCTGAGATCTCAAAAGCCAAAGCTGAATTTGCATTGAATTCTGCTATTGAGCAAATCATTAAAGCTGTTACTAAAGGCGACTCAGTACAGCTGATCGGTTTTGGTACTTTCTCTTCTGGTAAGCGCGCTGCACGTATGGGTCGTAACCCAAAAACTGGTGAGCCACTCAAAATTGCTGCTGCTAAAACTGTTAAGTTTTCTGCTGGTAAAGCATTTAAAGATTCAGTTAACAAGCGTAAGAAGTAATTCTTGCTTTGTTGATGAAAAAGCCCGGCATGCCGGGCTTTTTTGTTTTTAGGGGCTGTAAAAAAATCCCATACACATGCCCAAGCTGAATACTTAACTTTGAACCAGGCGTCGATGGCGATGAATGCTCATCAAAATACCAGCACCAAACCCTAAAGTCACCAAAGCAGTTCCTCCATAGCTGATGAAGGGTAGAGGGACTCCAACTACAGGTAATAAACCGCTTACCATGCCGATGTTGACAAAGGCGTAGGTGAAGAAAATCAGCGTGACAGATCCGCCTAGTAAGCGAGTGAATAGATTGGGTGCACTGGCAGAGATGGCTAAACCTCGTTTAATTAAAGCGAAGAAAAGCGCCAACATAACTAAGTTACCCAGCAAGCCAAACTCTTCTGAGAAAACAGCAAAAACAAAGTCGGTATGTTTTTCAGGAATAAACTCGAGATGCGCTTGCGTACCCTGAAACCAGCCTTTACCAAAAAATCCACCTGAGCCAATTGCGATCATCGATTGAATTGTGTGAAAGCCTTTTCCAAGGGGGTCGCTACTCGGGTCGAGCAAAGTGCACACTCGATTTTTTTGATAGTTATGAACTAATGGCCAGACAACATCGTGCGCACAAATCGTGCTGCCAAAAATAATGATGAGGATGATGCCAAGGGCGCCAATACCTAAGAACGGTAGGATCCATTTCCACGGCAATCCGGCAAGAATAATTGCATACATACCTGCAGCAAACACTAAGAGCGCGGTGCCTAAGTCAGGTTGACGCGCAATGAGCAGCACTGGAATCCCAAGAATGATTGCTGCCACCCCATAGTCCCAAGATTTTTGTATGCCTTCGCGTTTTTGGAAGTACCAAGCCAGCATGAGTGGCATAGCAATCTTCATGAGCTCAGATGGTTGAATTACAAAACCAATATTGAGCCAACGTCTTGCACCTTTTTTAATTAACCCAAATATGGCGACTGCAATCAGCAGTGCAACGCCGATTCCATAAATCCATACTGCAGCCATCTCTAACCACTTTGGTGGAATGCGAGAAACAATCCACATGACTGCAAAAGAAAGCGCTAAATTGCGTAGTTCATCCTCAAAACGGACTGGCGTATTTTGACTTGCAGATAAGAAGGTAATAAATCCAATACCCGCTAAGCCAAGTAGAATAAGACCAAGCTGGCGATCGAGTCCGCTAAAAATACTGAAGAATATTTTCTTTGCTTTATTTATGGCGCTCTTTTCCATTCAGGAATCTCCTTTGGCCATTTACCTTCAAGATAAAAATCTAGCGCTTTGCGCGCAATCGGTGCAGCATGCTGCGCACCAAATCCTGCGTTCTCTACAACCATCGCAAGGACGATTGTCGGCTTTTCTGCAGGGGCAAAAGCAACATACAAAGCATGATCACGTAAAAATTCTGCTGTAGATCCGTGGTGATATTCTTTCGAATTCAAGCTGAATACCTGCGCTGTTCCAGTCTTACCGCCAACTTGGTATCCAGTACCTTTGAAAACAGATGCAGAGGTTCCAGAATTATTTACCTCGACCATTGCTTTCTTAATCATCTCAATATTCTCGGGTACGAGATCAATTCGATAACTTTCCTTAGGCGTAGTCAGGGTGCGATTTCTCGTGAAGGGGTCTTCAATCGCCTTGACTAAATGCGGCTTCATCACAATGCCGTTATTAGCTAAATTGGCCATGCCATGGGCTAGCTGCAAAATAGTAAATGCGTTATAGCCCTGACCAATTCCCAAGGAAATAGTTTCACCTTCATACCATTTTTGCTGCTCCGGCTTTTTGAAGGTATTTTTCTTCCACTCGGTGGATGGCAGTACACCTTTTGATTCACCTTGTAGGTCAATGCCAGTAATTTGACCAAAGCCAAATGGTTTCATGAAGTCATGCATCATGTTGACGCCCATATCGCGCGCCAAATGGTAGTAGTAGGTATCACAAGACTCAACGATCGACTTTTGCATATCAACAATGCCGTGCCCACCTTTTTTATCATCACGGAAGGTATGGTTACCAAAATCAAAATAACCTGGATCAGAGATGGTTTGTGATGGTGTCCGCTTTTTCGTTTCTAAAGCTGCTAGCGCCATAAATGGTTTGTAAGTTGATCCCGGCGGATAAATACCTTTAAGCGGCCGGTTATACAGTGGCTTTTGTGGCGACTCATTCAGCTCTTTCCACGTTACTGAGTCGATACCCTCAACAAAATCATTGGGGTTAAAGTTGGGCTTAGAAACAAATGCCAAGATATCGCCAGTCTCGGGCTCTATCGCAACAAATGCACCTCTAAAATTTCCATACAGTTGCTCAACTAAGTATTGCAACTTGATATCAACCGAAAGGACCACATTTTTACCTGGCACCGATGGTGAGCTAGAAAGTGTGCGCACGGGTTTGCCGCCTGCAGTAATCTCCACCTCATCATATCCTGGCCTACCTCGCAATACTGTTTCGTAACTTTGCTCTATACCAATTTTCCCCACATATTGGATGCCCGGCAGAAATGAAGTTTGTAGCGCATCAGGATCACTCGCTTTGGAGTTATCAATTTCAGTTTGCATGCGCTCGATGTCTTGCTTAGAAGCTCGCCCAATATAGCCAATCAGATGCGAGGCAAGCTCGTTGTAGGGGTACTCTCGAAAGCTTCGGGCGCGTATCTCGACACCCGGAAAGCGGTAGCGATTAACCATAAAGCGAGCTGTTTCCACTTCGGTGAGCATAGATCGGAGGGGAAAGGTGCCCATTTTGCGAGAATCTTCAAGTGAGCGCTTGAAATTTCTTCGATCTCTAGGAGAAATCAATACAATTTGAGAGAGCTCGTCGATCAGCTCATCAACATTGCCTTTAACTTCTTCCGCATTGACATCTAAGGTCAGTGCCGAATAGTTTCTGCCAATCACGATTCCATTGCGGTCTATCAATAGACCGCGATTCGCCGGTGCGGGAACTAAAGCGATTCTATTGCTCTCTGCAAGTAGAGCGTATTTGGTATGACTCACTATTTGCAGCCACACCAATCTCGTCACTAGTAATAAGAAACAGACGGTGACAAACAGGGTCGCAATATGAATGCGCTCTTGAAACGAGTCGAGATCTGGTTTTTTAAAAGAAACCATATGGCGTTTTAAAGCGGACGATTATGATCAACATCAATAGGACGACGTTGAGGCGATAGCAAGATACGTGTTGCTAAAGGCCACAACATTGCCTCAATTAGCGCTTGAATGGCGCCGGTGAGCGCCCACCAATAGACTTCACCACTTAAGAACCAATGGGCGAGTACTGGGAATAATGAAACGAGCAAGAAGATTGGTAGTAAATGCATCGCTTGGGTGAAGGCGGTTAAAGCGACGATCCGTCGATGCCAGGAGATAGCAAAATAAGCCACCAATGAATAGCTAAAAGCGTTAATGCCTAACAAGTCAGAGTTATGAACGTCCATCAACAAGCCAAGAATAAATGCGATGATTACGCCAACGTAGCGATGCTGGTGGATGTTCCAAAATATGATGCAAATAATTAGCCAGTCTGGTACCCAGCCGTAATTACCAATTGGTAAAAGATTGAGTAGTAGTGCGCAAAATAAGCTGAAATAAATAAAGACTGCACTTACCGGGCGAAGAATATAGCCGCTTTGAAAGTCGATCATTGCATGCCTCGCGCACGGGTTTGGCGACGTCCTGGAGTATTCGTCAGCGGTGCATCAGGCTTGCTGTTTGCGGTAGATGCTTTGGCATCCCATTGCGGATCGTAAAGTAATGCTAGAGCTTGTCGGTAGCGGTTTGCCGGTGCAACTGGCACACAAAAGACGTTAGAAGAATTTTTATCAGCATTTCGTTCAATGCGACTAATCACAGCAACTGCAAAGCCAGGTGGATAAACGCCATCAATACCTGAGGTAATCAACACATCGCCTACTTCTAAGTCGCTAGCTACAGGTAGGTAACGCAGCTCAAGCGGGTTAGCGCGCCCAGTTCCAAAAACAGCAGCTCTTAAGCCATTGCGTGCCACTTGTACGGGTACCGCAAAGTCACGATCTTCTAATAGAGACACTTCTGCCGAGTGATCGTATACACGGATTACTTGACCTAAGATACCTGAATCACTTGCAATGGGATTGCCCAGCTTAAGACCGTCATTACGTCCACGATTAATCACAATGCGCTGAGAAATTGGATTGGGTGGATTGAACAGAATTTCAACTGGTAATGTTTCGAATGGAACTTGCTTTTGCAAATCCATTAGCTGACGTAGATTTTGGTTCTCTATCAGCAGAAACTCGGATTGATTTGCAAGCAAAGAGAGTTCCGCTTGCCGCACCTTCATTTCTCGATTTTCTTTTTCTAGAGTTCCGCGGCTAGTGAAGTATTCTGATGTCGCCTCAAATAAATTGCGCGGCATCATCATCACATACTCTAGTGGGCGCAATAACCAATTGACATTATTGCGAATGGGATCGAGTGCTTTGTAGCGAAAATCGATCAACATCAATGCGATGCTAATCGAAAGACAGACAATCAGTTTAACTAAAGCCGGAACGCCTTGTCTAAAAAGAGGTGGAGCGCTATGTTGCAATTCCCTAATCGACGCTTAAGTCAATTACTCTTGTGAGAACACGCCGCCCAGCTTGTCCATGCGCTCTAATGCAATACCGCAACCTCGAGCGACGCAAGTGAGGGGATCTTCAGCAACATGAATTGGCAGACCAGTTTCTTCTAGTAATAGGCGATCGAGATCTCGCAATAGTGCACCGCCACCAGTTAGCATCATGCCGCGCTCGGCGATATCTGATGCTAGCTCTGGTGGAATCTGTTCGAGAGCAGCTTTTACAGCAGTAACGATTTGATTCAATGGATCGGTTAAGGCCTCCAAAATCTCATTACTAGTGACAGTGAAGCTACGGGGAATACCTTCAGAAAGGTTGCGACCCTTCACTTCCATCTCACGTACTTCAGCCCCAGGGAAAGCAGAGCCAATTGTTTTTTTAATTAACTCAGCAGTTTGTTCCCCGATCAACATACCGTAGTTACGACGAATGTAGTTTGTGATGGCTTCATCAAACTTATCGCCGCCAACACGAACAGAGCCCTTGTAAACCATGCCGCCGAGTGACATCACGCCAACCTCAGTTGTGCCGCCGCCGATATCAACGACCATAGAGCCAGCCGCCTCGGAGACTGGCAGACCTGCACCAATCGCGGCAGCCATGGGCTCTTCGATTAAAAATACTTGTGATGCCCCTGCACCTAATGCGGATTCGCGAATAGCGCGACGCTCAACTTGGGTGGAGCCGCAAGGAACGCAAATAATGATGCGTGGGCTTGGCTTGAGCAGTTTACTTTCATGCACCATTTTGATAAATTGCTTGAGCATTTGCTCGGTAATGGTGAAGTCGGCAATAACACCGTCTTTCATTGGGCGAATAGCCTCAATATTTCCCGGAACCCGCCCCAGCATGGCCTTCGCTTCTTTTCCAACGGCCAAAATGGTTTTTTTGCCATTTGGACCACCTTCAGTGCGAATTGCCACAACTGAGGGTTCATCAAGCACAATACCCCGTTCACGCATGTAAATTAAGGTGTTAGCGGTACCTAGGTCGATGGCCAGGTCATTAGAAAAGTAGCTGCGAAAAAAACCAAACATGATGTAGTGAGAAAATAAGTAGGTGTTAAAAAATATATTTATGAATGATACCCTAGCGCCCCATGAAACTGAATGATGTCCAGCGCATTGCGCACCTTTCCAGTCTTGACTTAAGTCAGGCAGAAGCCGAGGCGGTACTACCTCAATTACAGGCGGTTTTTGCTTTAGTTGAGGAGATGCAGGCGGTCGACACGAGCGGTCTCGCCCCCTTGGCACACCCCATCCTCTTTTTACGCGATTTGGCGCAACCCTTGCGAAGTGACGCAGTGACTGAAGTTGATCATCGTGCCGAAAACATGCAATCTGCCCCTGCTGAGCAGGATGGCTACTTCTTAGTTCCACGGGTGATCGAATGAGCTGGCATCAACTCCCTATTGCACTGATGGCCAAAGCATTGGCTGCTAAAGAGGTCTCCAGCGTTGAGCTGACGCAGTACTTTCTGGATCGAATTGAGGCCGGAAAGCATTGGAATGCATATCTTGATGTAAGTGCTCACTTAAGTTTAGACCAAGCCTCTAAAGCAGATAAAATTATCGCCTCCGGTAAAGCTGGAAAGTTAACGGGCATCCCAGTTGCTCATAAGGATGTCTTTGTGACCCGTGGCTGGAAGTCGACAGCCGCTTCTAAAATGCTTGAGGGTTACCAGAGCCCATTTGATGCAACAGTGGTCTCTAATCTCGGAATTCCAGACGAGCTGAACCCAAATGGTGCTGGTATGGTTTGTCTTGGCAAGACCAATATGGATGAGTTTGCAATGGGCTCCTCTAATGAAAATTCAGCCTATGGACCAGTTTTAAATCCTTGGAATTCAGAATATGTTGCTGGCGGTTCATCCGGAGGATCTGCAGCGGCAGTGGCAGCAGGATTAGCCCCCATTGCAACAGGTACTGATACTGGAGGCTCAATACGTCAGCCAGCAGCTTTTTGCGGGCTGACCGGCATCAAGCCCAGTTATGGGCGTGTATCTCGTTACGGGATGATTGCTTATGCCTCTTCACTGGATCAGGCGGGTCCAATGGGAAAAACAGCCGAAGATTGTGCTTTATTGCTCTCGGCGATGTCCTCACACGATCCCCGAGACTCAACCTCTCTGGCAGATTCTGGGGAAGATTATGGGCGCTACCTCACTCAGTCATGGATAAAAGATAGCGCTAACTCAGCAAAGCCCTTAGAAGGTTTGAGAGTGGGCTTGCCGAAGGAATTCTTTGCTGAAGGCCTTGCGCTGGAGGTAGCCAATGCAGTAAATGCCGCAGCAAAAGCTTTACAACAATTAGGCGCAGAGTTGATAGAAGTGAGTTTGCCAAAAACTAAGCTATCAATCCCGGTGTATTACGTTTTAGCTCCAGCTGAAGCCTCAAGTAATTTGAGTCGCTTTGATGGTGTACGTTACGGACACCGCGCAAATGAATATCGTGATTTATCTGACATGTATAAGAAATCACGCACAGAAGGATTTGGCGCAGAAGTAAAGCGCCGCATCTTGGTTGGCACTTATGTACTTTGTCATGGCTATTACGATGCTTACTACTTGCAGGCTCAAAAAATTCGTCGCATTATTGCAGCGGACTTCCAAGCGGCATTTGAGAAATGCGATGTCATCCTAGGGCCAGTTGCCCCAGATGTTGCATGGCGCTTAGGTGAAAAATCAAAAGACCCAGTACAAATGTACTTAGAAGATATTTATACACTCTCCACTAACTTGGCGGGGCTACCTGCAATGAGCGTACCTTGTGGCTTCAATACAAGTAATTTGCCGATCGGTATGCAGTTAATTGGTAATTATTTCTCTGAGGCGCGCTTACTTCAAGTGGCGCATCAATATCAGCAAAACAGTGATTGGCATTTGCGTCAAGCAAGCGAGGGGGCATGATGCAATGGGAAATCGTTATTGGTCTTGAGACCCACGCACAGTTACAAACTCAATCTAAAATTTTTAGCGGTGCTAGTACGCGTTTTGGTGCTGACCCAAATACCCAAGCCTGTGCTGTTGACTTGGCTTTACCAGGGGTATTGCCGGTATTAAATCGTCAAGCGGTTGAGCATGCTATTCGTTTTGGTTTGGCCGTCAATGCCAAGATTTCACCAGCAAGTATTTTTGCTCGTAAGAATTATTTCTATCCTGACTTACCAAAGGGCTACCAGATTAGCCAGATGGACCTCCCCATAGTGGTTGGTGGTCATCTCGAAATATTGGTTGGTGATCAAGTCAAAGTAGTAGAGCTCACGCGCGCCCACATGGAAGAGGATGCTGGTAAGTCAGTTCATGAAGAAGGATTCTTAGGTCCACATGGCGAGGCATCGAGCGGCATCGATTTAAACCGTGCTGGTACACCATTATTGGAAATTGTGACCGAGCCAGTGATGCGCAGTGCAGCCGAAGCAGTGGCATATGCAAAAGCATTACATTCATTGGTAGTGTGGTTGGGTGTGTGCGATGGCAATATGCAAGAGGGCTCTTTCCGTTGCGATGCTAACGTATCTGTTCGACCTGTAGACCAAAAAGAATTTGGTACCCGCTGCGAAATTAAGAACTTAAATTCCTTCCGCTTTTTGGAAGAGGCAATTCAATACGAAGTGCGTAGACAAATTGAATTGATTGAGGATGGTGGCAAAGTTGTCCAAGAAACTCGGCTATACGATCCCGATCGTCAAGAAACTCGCAGTATGCGCAGTAAAGAGGACGCTAATGACTATCGCTATTTCCCGGATCCAGATTTATTGCCGGTAGTAATTGATGATGCCTGGATTGCCGATGTGCGTAGCCAAATGCCAGCTTTACCAGCACAGCTTCGTGAGCAATGGCAAAGTGAATTTGGCTTAAGCGCCTACGACACACAACTACTCACGCAAGATCGCGAGACTGCAAAGATATTTGAAGAGCTACTAGCGATTGTTGGTAATACTTTGGCAAAAGCTGCGGCTAACCTAATTGCAGGTGAGTTTGCTTCATCACTGAATCGCGCAGGAATTGCTACTGCGGATGCACCACTAAAAGCTAAACATTTAGCACCGCTATTAACTCGTGTAGCAGATGGCACGATCTCTAACAAGATTGCAAAAGATATCTTTGCAATCTTGTGGGAAGAGGCTGCAGCAGGTAAAGCCATCAGTACCGTTGATCAAGTGATTGATGCTAAAGGTTTGAAGCAGATTAGCGATAGTAGTGAGCTTGAAGTCATGATTGATCAAGTGTTAGCGGCCAACGAGAAGTCCGTTGAAGAATTCCGTTCTGGCAAAGAAAAGGCATTCAATGCCTTGGTAGGCCAGATTATGAAAGCTTCGCAAGGCAAGGCGAATCCAGGTCAAGTGAATGAGCTGCTACGTAAAAAGCTGAGCTAAAAAATGAAATCAGAACATAAGCGAGAAAGAGATAGATGAGCGCAATCGATCCTAAGCAAGCCGAGCAAGAAGAATTGGTAGCAGAGTGGTTGCGCGCAACCCCCGGCTTCTTTGAGCGTTACGCTAATCTTTTAAATGAAATTCGCTTGAAGCATCCCCATGGGGATCGTGCAGTCTCCTTGCAAGAGCGCCAGATGACTTTGTTGCGTACACAAAACCAAGAACTCAATCGTCGTCTGAGTGAGATGCTTCATTTTGGAAGTCGGAATGATAAAACTCAGCAAAGTCTAGTCGCCTGGCTGTTGCGTCTGATGAGCGCTAATTCGAAGGCAGAAGTAGAGTCTGCGGTGACTTCGGGTTTGGCAGAGGTATTTGAAGTCGAGTCGGCCCAACTCTTGTCGCCCAATACGGCATTCGGACCTTGGATTGATACACCGCTTTGCGGCTCTGCCAAAGAGCTAGCTGCAGCGAGTGTCGATTTGTTGGCAACTCAAGTGAGTATCGATCCTGCCTGGCAAAGCATGGTGGCTATTGGCCTGCCATTGGGCAAAAGTATTGGTATGGCGCAATCACCCGCAGTGCTTTTACTGGCAAGCAAAGACGAGTCCCGTTTTACTGCGGATATGGGCGCGTTCTATTTGCGTCAGATTGCTGAACTTACCGCTGCAGCTTTGGATCGCATCCAGGCTTATGAGCCGAGTACCAGCTAATCTGCATCCCCTGATGCAAGAGTATCTGTACGAGCTGCATGTATTAAGGCAGCTCTCACCGCATACGCTGAAAGCGTACCGCATGGATCTAAGCGAGTTACAAACGCTGGCCGCAGACGATACTATTGACCTGTTAAAGGTAAGCAACGCTCACGTACGTCGCTGGGCTGGTCGCCTACACTCCAAAGGAAAGTCATCTCGCACGATTGCAAGAGCGCTTTCTGCTTGGCGCGGCTGGTATGACTGGTTGACTGAGAAAGATGCACGCAAGGATGCACAGGCAGGCAGGATTACTGCAAACCTAGTCGCCAATCCTGTTGATGATGTAAAAGCACCTAAACGTTTGAAGTCTTTGCCAAAGGCGCTTTCAGTTGAGCAAGCCCTCTCCTTAGTAAATCAGGCCGTCAAAGAAGCTGAGGAAAAAAAGGATCTAGAGACGGTGCGTGATGCTGCGATCATTGATTTGCTTTATTCCTCTGGCCTGCGTTTATCAGAACTATTGGGAATTGATGTGATGCAAAGCAAGGATCGTCAACATGAGTCTGCTGGCTGGCTGGACTGGGATGCTGCAGAGGTGACGGTTTTGGGTAAGGGCGGTAAACGTCGCTCAGTTCCTATTGGTGGACCAGCAATGCAGTCTCTCAAAGTTTGGCGTGCAGCTCGAGACTTGCTTGAACAGGCAGATGCATCAATGGCTTTATTTATTTCCGCTACGGGAGCGCGTTTGTCTCCCCGTACCGTTCAAGCGCGCTTACGCACCTTAGCCATGCGGGCGGGTCTTCCTACCCATGTACACCCGCACATGATGCGCCATAGCTTCGCTAGCCATGTATTGCAGTCTTCTCAGGATTTGAGGGCGGTGCAGGAGATGTTGGGGCACGCCAGCATCGCCAGCACCCAGATTTACACCTCTTTAGACTTCCAGCACCTAGCACAGGCATATGACAAGGCGCATCCTCGTGCGAAAGCCGGCAAAGCTTGAAGAACTCGGTAAGATAGAAGGTTTCCCGTTTGGGAAATGTATTTATAGATTTTGATAGGATCAAAGATGGCGTTAATTCCGGTAACAATTCTCACGGGCTTTTTGGGTAGCGGCAAAACCACTTTGCTCAAACACATACTGACTGCAGAGCATGGCAAAAAAATTGCTGTGATCGAGAACGAGTTTGGCGAAGAGAATATCGACAACGACATCTTGGTTCAAGATAATCAAGAGAACATTGTGCAAATGAGCAATGGTTGTATTTGTTGCACCATCCGTGGAGATCTGGTTGAAGCTCTGAATGAGCTTTGGGAGCAACGTAGGGACAAAAAAATTAGCTTTGAGCGCGTGGTTATTGAAACCACTGGTGTGGCTAATCCGGGCCCGGTAGCTCAAACCTTCTTTATGGATGACGACGTAGCAGACCACTATGTTCTAGATGCCGTAGTCACTTTGGTGGATGCCAAGCATGGCCCGCAACAATTAACCGAACATGAAGAGGCACAGCGCCAAGTGGGCTTTGCTGATCAAATCTTTATTACTAAGACCGATTTGGTGACGCCTGCCCAAGTAGATGCCTTGCGCAATCGCCTAATGCACATGAATCCCCGGGCCCCAATTCAGGGAATTTCTAAAGGGATCGTTCCTCTGGATGCTGTTTTGGATCTTAAGGGCTTTAATTTGAACGCGAAGCTCGATATTGATCCTCACTTTTTAGGACAAGATGATCATGATCACGCTACTTGTGGCCATGATCACAGTCATGACTATCACGATCACAGCACCTGTGGTCATGATCATAGTCACGATCACCATGATCATGCAGGCCATACAGACCGGATCCAATCCTTCGTTTTTCGTAGTGATAAACCCTTTGACCATAAAAAATTAGAAGACTTCCTGGGGGGCATTTTGGAGGTCTTCGGTGAGAAGATGTTGCGCTACAAAGGCGTCCTCTATGTGAAGGGGAGTAACCGAAAAGTCGTGTTCCAGGGCGTCCATCAGATGATGGGCAGTGATATGGCTGGTTTATGGGGTGCAGAGCCCAAGCAAACCCGCATGGTCTTTATTGGAATAGATTTGCCCAAAGACACCCTGCTGGCTGGGCTTGAGGGCTGTTTGGTCTAGGAAATTTAAAGTACAATCCCGCGCCACGGCCAACATTAATAAATATTGGCTAAAAGGGTAGTAAAAATTTGGCAGAATGAAGTAATAATGATTTAGATCCATGGAAAGAATGAAATGACGGTAAAAACACCAACGAAATCTACGGCTGCAGCAAAAGCCCCTAGTAAAGCGGCAAGCACAAAAGCTGCCAAAGGTGCCCCTTTAACAGAAGCTGAATTACTCAAGATGTCCGAAAAGGACTATATGAATGCCGGCCAGTTAGATTTTTTCCGTCAGAAGTTATTGACCTTAAAGGGCGACATTCTGAAAAATGCCTCGGAAACAACAGAGCATTTGCGCGAAAATATTTTAGTTCCTGATCCAGCGGATCGGGCAACGATTGAAGAGGAACATGCTCTAGAGTTGCGCACGCGTGATCGTGAGCGCAAGCTCTTGAAAAAAGTTGAGCAGGCCTTAGCCCGTATTGAGTCTGGTGATTACGGTTGGTGTGAAGAGACTGGTGAGCCGATTGGCCTGAACCGCCTCATTGCACGCCCAACGGCCAATCTCTCGCTAGAGGCGCAAGAACGTCGTGAACTGCGTCAAAAGTTGTTTGGCGATTAATCAGTAGACCGAATATAAAAGTAGCAATGACAAAGCAATCCCCAACTATTAGTGACATCTCTCCTTTATTAAAGGCGGAGATTTTGGCCGAGGCCTTGCCTTACATTCGCGCTTATCACGGTAAGACCATTGTGATTAAGTACGGTGGAAACGCCATGGTTGAAGAGCGCCTGAAGGAAAGCTTTGCACGCGATGTCATTTTGCTGAAGCTGGTTGGTATGAACCCAGTAGTGGTGCATGGCGGCGGCCCACAAATTGATGAAGCTCTGAAAAAGATTGGTAAGACTGGCACTTTTATTCAAGGCATGCGCGTGACCGATGAAGAGACCATGGAAGTGGTTGAGTGGGTTCTGGGCGGTGAAGTGCAGCAAGATATTGTGATGTTGATTAATCACTTTGGTGGCCAAGCGGTTGGTTTGACTGGCAAAGATGGTGGCTTGATTCGTGCAAAGAAGATGCTGGTTGCCGACGAAAAGAAGCCTGGCGGAACTATTGATTTAGGTTTTGTTGGTGAGATTGATACGATTAACCCTGCAGTTGTAAAAGCGTTGCAGGATGATGCCTTTATTCCGGTGATCTCTCCAATCGGATTTAGCGAAGAGGGTCAGGCCTACAATATTAATGCTGACTTGGTGGCTGGCAAGATGGCAGAAATTTTGCATGCAGAAAAATTAGTTATGATGACCAATATTCCAGGTGTAATGGATAAGAGCGGTACGCTTTTAACCGACCTGACTGCACGTGAAATTGATGGCTTATTTGCTGACGGCACCATTTCTGGTGGCATGTTGCCAAAGATTTCTTCTGCATTAGATGCGGCAAAGAGTGGCGTAAATTCAGTACACATTATTGATGGACGAATTGAGCACTCCTTATTACTGGAGATTCTGACAGAGCAAGCATTCGGTACGATGATTCGTTCCCGCTAAGAGTTGAACAAGAGATATAAATATGCGTGATTCTTTTGATCCTAGCGCCTCAGAGATTGAGACGACAACTGCCGAAGAGGGCAAGACACGTAAGCGCCCACGTCCAGGTGAGCGTCGCCTCCAGATTTTGCAAGTATTGGCAGAGATGTTGCAAAACCCCAAGGGTGAGCGAGTAACAACTGCAGCATTGGCAGCAAAAATTCAAGTCTCAGAAGCGGCACTCTATCGACATTTCGCCAGTAAGGCGCAGATGTTTGAGGGTCTGATTTCATTTATTGAGCAAACGGTTTTTGGTCTGATTAACCAGATTAATCAAAAAGAAGAGTCTGGACTTGCGCAAGCGCGTGGAATTTTGCAGATGCTCTTATTCTTTGCAGAAAAGAATCCCGGCATGACCCGCGTACTTTTGGGCGACGCTCTATTGCAAGAAGACGATCGCTTACAAGAGCGCATTACACAAGTGCTTGATCGTGTTGAGACATCTTTAAAGCAGGCACTGCGTATTGCCCAAACTCAAGGCGGTACGTGGGCAAATGTATCTCAAGATGAAGTCAGCATCCGTGCGGCGATGTTGATGAGTTATGTTTTGGGCCGTTGGCATCGCTTTGCTCGTAGCGGCTTTAAAAAGCTTCCAACTGAAGCGTCTGACATCAGTCTTCGCATTCTTCTATCCGAATGAGCGAGCTACATCTCTCTAGAAATACTATCCACTTTGCCGAGCCCTTGCCTTTGCAAAGTGGCGCCATTTTATCGGGCTACGATTTAGTTATTGAAACGTACGGCAAGCTTAATGCCGATAAAAGTAATGCTGTCCTAGTTTGTCACGCACTCAATGCATCACATCATGTGGCTGGACCCAATCCTGATGATGCAAAAGATATCGGATGGTGGGACAACATGATTGGGCCGGGCAAGCCTGTAGATACCAATCACTTCTTTGTGATTGGCGTTAATAATTTAGGATCTTGCTTTGGATCCACTGGTCCTATGAGTATCAATCCTGCCACTAAGAAACCCTATGGCGCAGACTTCCCGGTAATTACGGTGGAAGATTGGGTAAACACCCAAGCGCGCTTGGCCGATAAGTTGGGCATTCGTCGTTTTGCTGCAGTCATGGGCGGAAGCTTAGGTGGCATGCAGGCATTAGCTTGGGCTATCCAGTTCCCAAAACGTCTTGCACATTGTTTAGTAATTGCGTCGACGCCAAAATTGAGTGCACAGAACATTGCATTTAATGAAGTAGCTCGCAATGCAATTTTGTCTGACCCAGATTTTTATGGTGGTAATTACTACGAATATGGCGTAGTGCCTAAGCGCGGCCTCAAGTTGGCTCGCATGGTCGGACATATCACTTATTTATCTGACGATGATATGGCTGAAAAATTTGGGCGCGAGCTGCAAAGACCTAGCGGCGAGTCTCAAGACTATCGCTTTAGCTTTGATGTGGAGTTTGAGGTTGAAAGCTATTTGCGCCATCAAGGTGACAAGTTCTCTGTTTACTTTGATGCCAACACGTATTTGCTAATTACTAGGGCGCTAGATTATTTCGATCCTTCTCGTCGTTATGAAGGCAGCTTAAATCGCGCTCTAGCCGAAGTACAGGCTAAGTTTTTAGTTGTGAGTTTTTCTACTGATTGGCGTTTCCCACCTAATCGTAGTCGTGAGATTGTGGAGTCTTTACTTAGCAATAAGAGTGAAGTCAGTTATGCAGAAATTGATGCTCCGCATGGGCATGATGCTTTCTTGTTGGATGACCCGCGTTATCACAACTTGATTCGTGCTTATTTTGAACAAATGCTCGAGGTGAAGGCATGAAGCGCACAGACTTTGCCGCAATAGCGAATTGGATTGCACCTAATAGTGAAGTGCTTGATCTCGGTTGCGGTGATGGTAGCTTTTTAGAATATTTGCAAAAACAGAAACCTGTGCACGCTTATGGAGTTGAGATTGACGATGCGCGCGTACTTTCTTGTGTGCAAAAAGGTTTGAACGTTATTCAGCAAAATCTGGAAGGGGGCTTGGCGCTCTTTGAGAATAATAGTTTTGATACAGTTGTCCTCTCACAAACGCTGCAAACTATTCATGAAACTGAAAAGATCTTGCGTGAAGTCGTCCGGGTTGGCAAAGAGTCGGTTGTTTCTTTTCCGAACTTTGGTCATTGGTCGCATCGCTTAGCCGTTGGCTTTGGCCGTATGCCAGTTTCTAAAAGCCTGCCATATCAGTGGTACAACACACCCAATGTACGCGTTCTCACAGTGGCTGATTTTGAAAAATTAGCTTCGAGCTTAGGCTTACAGATTCTGGATCAATGCATCCTGCATGAGGGGCGGCAAGTTACCTTGATGCCCAATCTTTTTGGAAGCTTAGCGCTGTTCCGCGTTCGACGTGCTTAGTAGTGCTCAGTCCTGGCTGAAAGATTTTCGGGTTTATCTCGAATGGCCATGTCTTCGAATGCTCTTCTTGGGCTTCTCCGCTGGTCTACCCCTGCTGCTGGTTTTGGGAACACTCAGCTTTTGGTTGCGAGAGGCTGGCATTGATCGCAGCACGATTGGGTACCTCACTTGGGTTGGCTTGATTTATGCCTTTAAGTGGATGTGGGCTCCCTTGGTAGATCGATTATCTATTCCCTTATTGTCAAGATTTTTTGGCAGAAGGCGTAGCTGGCTACTTTTTGCGCAATTTCTAATTATTGTTGGTCTAGTCGGTATGGCCAGTATTGATCCTAAAGTGCAGCTGACGCCGATTGTGTGGTGTGCACTGCTAGTTGCATTTGGTTCTGCAACTCAAGATATTGCTTTGGATGCTTTCCGGATTGAGTCTGCAGATAGTGATCACCAGGCGGCTCTGGCGGCTACTTATCAAACAGGCTATCGATTAGCTTTAATTTGGTCTGGTGCTGGTGTTCTCTGGTTAGCCGCCCGCGCTGAAGCTGGTGCTACTGGCTATGATCCAGCCGCCTGGCAATTTGCTTATCTTTGTATGGCGTTCTCTATCAGTGTTGGTGTGCTTACTACCTTGTTTAGTAAAGAGCCTGTTCGCATTGAGCTAGCAAAAGCCCGAAATGCAAAAGCGTGGCTACATCAAACTTTAATTGAGCCATTTACAGATTTTATTCAACGTTACGGTTGGCACGCTATTTTAATTTTGTCCTTAATTGCCATCTATCGCATTAGTGATGTGGTGATGGGAATTATGGCCAACCCATTTTATGTGGACATGGGTTACACCAAAGATGAAGTGGCAGCAGTGAGCAAAGTCTTTGGGGTAGTGATGACATTGGTCGGCGCCTTCGTCGGAGGCGTCCTTACCTTACGTTTTGGCGTGATGCGGATTTTGTTTCTGGGTGCAATTTTATCGGCTGTCAGTAACTTGTTATTTGCTTGGCTTGCCACGCAGGGCCATGACTTGCATGGCTTGATCTGGGTTATCTCGGCTGATAATCTGAGTTCTGGAATTGCCACAGCTGCTTTCATTGCCTTCTTATCGGCGCTAACGAATATTCAGTACTCCGCAACGCAGTACGCCTTGTTTAGTTCAATGATGCTCTTATTGCCAAAGTGGTTGGCTGGGTTCTCAGGCGTCTTTGTAAATCACTTTGGCTACTCAAACTTTTTTATTAGCACTGCAGTTATTGGTGCGCCAGTATTAATTCTGATTTGGCTCACTATTCATTTCAAAGTGGTGGAATTTAAAAAGCACGACTCACAGGTTTTTAAATAGACCAGTCGTAATCTACTGTCAGTGGCGCGTGATCTGAAAAGCGATCATCTTTATACACAGTAGTATTTTTGGCGCTTGCTGCAATCCCGGGAGTGGTGATGTGATAGTCGATGCGCCAACCAACATTTTTTGCATACGCTTGACCACGATTACTCCACCAGGTGTAGCAGGTATCCGTAGTCTCGGGTTCTAGTTTTCTGTAGACATCTACAAAACCAACTTTACTAAATAGGTTTGTCAACCAAGCGCGCTCTTCTGGTAAAAATCCGGAGTTCTTAAGATTGCCTTTCCAGTTCTTGAGGTCAATCTCATTATGGGCAATATTGACATCCCCGCACAGCACAATCTCACGACCTGATTTCTTAAGTTCTACTAGATGCGGTAAGAAAGAGTCGAGATAACGATACTTAGCTTCCTGCCTTTCTGGTGAGCTTGAGCCTGAGGGCATGTACACGGAAATCACTGAAAGATTTTTAAACCGAGCTTCGACATAACGCCCCTCAGCATCAAACTCTTCATTACCATAGCCATAGAGCACCTTGTCAGGCTGATGTGGGGTATAGATGCCGCAACCGCTGTAGCCCTTTTTTTCGGCATGATGAAAGAAGCCGTGCAGGCCATCTGGGTTGAGGATGGCATCTTCCAAATCGTCTTGTTGAGCCTTAAGCTCCTGCATGCAGACAAAGTCTGCCTTTTGCTTTATGGCCCAGGGCAAGAAGCCTTTTTTGACCGCCGAGCGGATACCGTTGAGGTTGGCAGAAATGATGCGTAACATATAGGCCTATGAGCTCAAAAAATTCAAATCAAGATAACTTTATTCAATTTGCCCTAGAGGCAAATGTTTTGTCATTTGGGGAGTTTAAAACTAAAGCGGGGCGCCTTTCACCTTATTTCTTTAATGCCGGTGGGTTCAACGATGGCGCTCGCTTAAGTGCGCTAGGCCGTTATTACGCCAAAGCCCTGCAAGAGTCTGGTCTCCAGTACGACATGCTGTATGGCCCTGCTTATAAGGGAATTACTTTGGCTGCCGCAACAGCAATTGCATTGGCTGATACTGGTCTTAATGTGCCTTATGCCTACAACCGGAAAGAAGCAAAAGACCATGGCGAGGGCGGTTCATTGGTAGGTGCCCCAGTAAAAGGCAAGGTGGTCATCATTGATGATGTGATTTCTGCAGGTACGTCTGTGCGAGAGTCTGTCAAACTCATTCGTGAGGCGGGTGCTGAGCCTGCAGCAGTATTAATTGCCTTGGATCGTATGGAGAAGTCAGGGACTGCTACTGAAGTTGGTGACAAGTCAGCAGTTCAAGCCGTTGAGCAAGAATTTGGCTTACCAGTGATAGCAATTGCGAGCCTGGCAGACTTGATGACTTTCTTAACCGCCTCGAGCAACGCGGATTTAACAAGTTACCTGCCAGCGGTAAAAGCTTATCGCGAAAAATACGGCATTTAATCTAAGAGTGGTTACAGAAACTGTCTAGCCCCGCTCTTAGATTTTTACCTCGCCTTCGAATACGGTAATGGCTGGACCGGTCATGATCACAGGTTGAATCACTTCATTGATGAGGCCGCCCCAGGCAATTTGTAAATCGCCCCCGCGGGTACGCACCTTCACCGGTGAGTCAAGCAAGCCACGACGAATGCCTGAAACCACTGCAGCGCATGCGCCAGTGCCACAAGCGAGAGTCTCGCCAGCGCCGCGCTCATAGACGCGCAATTGGATTTCATGGCGATTCAGGATTTGCATATAGCCTGCATTCACGCGTTTTGGAAATACAGGATTTTTTTCAATTGATGGACCCTCTTCGAGTACAGGCGCGCTATCGATATCGCCCACTACTTGTACTGCATGAGGATTGCCCATCGAGACAACACCGATCCAGCTGTCGTGTGCGGCAGGAGCTTTAATGGGTAGCGCATACAGCATTTCATGAAACTCTTGCTTACTTGCTAGGTCGCTCGCATTAAAAGGAATTTGGTGATGCTCAAAAATCGGCGTACCCATATCCACTTCCACCTGACCATCATCATGAGACTTCAGGATGAGAACAGTGTGGGCCACTTCTACACGTAAGGGATTCTTCGTAGAAAGGCCTTGGTCGATCACAAAGCGTACAAAGCAACGTGAGCCATTGCCACATTGCTCAACTTCACCGCCATCAGAATTAAAAATGCGATAACGAAAGTCAGCATCGGGGCGCGTAGCTTTTTCAACGAGCAGAATTTGATCGGCGCCAATGCCAAGCTGACGGTGCGCTAGTTTTTGCCATTGCTCGCGGGTGATGTTGGTGAGATCTTGATCAATCCCATTGAGCACAATGAAGTCATTGCCTGCACCATGCATTTTGGTAAAGCGTAATGTGCGTGCAGGCCTGGTTAAATTCGTGCTCACAAGAATTCCAATTAGTTATAAAGACTAGGCTCGCCAGGCGGCCTATACTTAAAGCGTTTGTGTACCCAATAGTACTCTGCCGGCCTTTCTCGAACAAGCTCTTCTATGTATTTATTCAGGCGCGTAGTATCCGCTTCCACATCATCTGTTGGGAAGTTGGGAAGTGGGGTGCTGATATTGCAGGTATAAGCTTTGCGATCAGGATTCAGGGTGGTAGTCATGAGGCAAACTTCTGCGCCACTAAGCCTAGCTAAACGTGACACAGAGGTAATCGTATTTGTCTGAATACCAAAGAAGGGTACAAAAATAGAGTCACGTGGACCGAGATCAATATCGGGTGCAATAAAAATAAAGTTCCCCGTCTGAATTTCCCGAATCAAATCACGTAAGCGGCTTTGTCTCTCAATCGATTTCCCTCCGAAACGATTTCTCCATTCAATCATTTTTTGATTGAAGAAGGGGTTTTTCATATTTTGATAGAGGCCGGCACCGCGAGGCCAGTCATGCTCGCTTGCTAAGACGGAGAGGGCCATAAAGCCACCTTCAAGTCCAATAAAGTGGGGGTTAATCAGGAGTCGTGGCTTACGATCGCCTAGAGTAATAGCAGAGTTGATGGTGACGATATCAGTAATCTGTTTTCCACTGCCAAGCCAGATGCGACTTCTCTCCATCACGCTACGACCAAATAATTTCCAGTGCTCTAGCGCAAGGAAATGAATTTCCTCTTCGCATAGATTGGGAAAGCACAGGCGCAAGTTCGTTTTTACAACCTTGGCACGCTCATTGGATATATGTGCTGCTAACCAGCCAAGACCATAGCCAATCTGAATAGTGAAACTATAGGGTAAAAATGCAAACAGGCGCAGCAAGCTCAGCGCTAGAAAATTAAAAACATTTTGTAACCAGGTCATGAGAGCAAATTATAAATTTACTAACTAATTACTTGGTGGCAATTCTGCTCCGCTTGGATGTTTGTAGCGGTTATACGCCCAGATGAATTGATTGGGTGCAACTAAGATGGCATTCTCAATGGCAACGTTCAGTTCAGCCGCTGCCAGTGTGGAATCTTCAGAAAGTGGCTCTAGCCTCTTGGCTTGCATGAGCCAGCCTTTGCCTAGCCCTTTGCGTTTAGCGGTAAACATGACAACAGGTGTGTTGTTGCGATTGGCTAAGCGTGCTGGCAGTGGCGTTGTATAAGCTAAGCGCCCAAAGAACGGTACCCATACGCCTTCACCGCCACTCGGTACTTGATCTGGAAGAATCCCTATGGCTTCACCGCGGGTGAGGGCGCGCGTCATTTGACGAACGCCATTCAGGTTAGTTGGTACGAAGTGCATATTGGGATAGGCGCGACCCTCTTCCACTACTTCATTGAGCCATTCTTGGCGAGAAGGGCGATAGAGGATGGTGGCCGGAAAGTGCTGAGCCAATACTCGGGGAATGATTTCAAAGCCGCCTAGGTGTGGCGTGAGCATGACTAGGCCATGACCTCCATTAATGGCTGCCTCAACTAGATCCCAGTCTTGTATTTCAACCAGGGAAAGAGCTTTTTTGGGATTTCGCCAAATCCATAAGCTGTCTGAGAAGAGCTGCCCTGAGGCCGCCGCTGCACTCCAGATTTGAAGTGGTAGATGATGGCTTTTAGTAACCGCCTCATATTGAGGACGGAAAAGTGATCGATATTGTTTGGATCCTACGTAGGCGAAGATTCCTAAGGCAGCCCCAATCACCTGAACTACGAATAAGGGCAAGACTGCAATTGCAGCAAGGGTGAGCTTGAGAAGGAGTTTGTACACCCTCTAATGATATTCAATGCGGGCGATAGGGCCAAATTTTCAGCTTCGCTTGATGAATGTGATGTTTTTCGAATAGAATTGACCCATCGCTGAGTTAAGGCAACTTGCAGGGCGATTCATAAATTCTGCTAAAACGTCGCCGTTGAAATTCCTGGCACGTCGAGTTGTCCATAGATCGTGTTAATTTTTAAAGGAATATGCAATGGCAAATGATTACTTCTTCACCTCCGAATCAGTTTCTGAAGGTCACCCCGACAAAGTAGCAGACCAAATCTCTGATGCGATCTTGGATTCGATCCTGGCTCAGGACCCTACTGCGCGCGTTGCTGCAGAAACTTTGTGTAATACCGGCTTGGTAGTGTTGGCTGGTGAGATTACTACAAATGCCAACGTGGACTATATCCAAGTAGCCCGTAACACTTTGCGTGAAATTGGTTACGACAATACTGACTACGGCATTGACTACAAAGGTTGTGCGGTTTTGGTTGCCTATGACAAGCAAAGCCCTGATATCGCTCAAGGCGTTGATAAGGCGCATGACGATGGCTTGGATCAAGGTGCTGGTGATCAAGGCTTGATGTTTGGTTATGCCTGTGATGAAACGACAGAGCTCATGCCTTTACCGATTCATTTGTCACACCGTTTGGTAGAGCGTCAATCTCAATTGCGCCGTGATGGCCGTTTGAACTGGCTGCGCCCAGATGCCAAGTCTCAAGTGACCTTGCGTTATGTGGATGGCAAGCCTGACTCAATCGATACCGTGGTTCTCTCCACGCAGCATGATGAAGATATTTCTCTTGAGAAATTACGTGAAGCAGTGATCGAAGAAATCATCAAACCAGTGCTACCAAAGCACTTGATCAAAGGTGCAATTAACTTCTTGGTGAACCCAACAGGTCGATTTGTGATCGGTGGCCCGCAAGGCGATTGTGGGCTAACAGGTCGTAAGATTATTGTGGACACTTACGGCGGTGCGGCCCCTCACGGTGGTGGTGCATTCTCAGGTAAGGATCCTTCTAAGGTAGATCGTTCTGCTGCCTATGCTGGTCGTTATGTAGCGAAGAACGTAGTTGCTGCTGGTTTGGCAAGCAAGTGCTTGATTCAGATCTCTTACGCAATTGGTGTGGCGAAGCCAACTTCAGTAATGGTCAGCACCTTTGGCACTGGCAAGATCTCTGATGAAAAGATTGCGCAACTGGTATCTGAGCATTTTGACTTGCGTCCAAAAGGCATCGTCAAGATGTTGAACCTCTTGCGTCCGATTTATCGCAAGACTGCTGCATATGGCCACTTTGGTCGTGAAGAGCCAGAATTTACTTGGGAGCAGTGCGATAAGGCGCCTGCATTACGTGCGGCAGCTGGCTTGTAATCTGCTTTCTAGGTAGTAAATTGGCAGTATGTTTTGTTTTGAGGCGAAATATGGCGAAATTGATTACAATTTCGCCATACCTTCAAGGAGCGTTGCAAGGAATACTGAGAACCAGTGTTTCCCCAGGCTTGAAGGGAGTGAACTCCTAGGTAACCCCAGAGTTTGCTAATTGCAACTGCGCTCGCTAACCCATGATTCAATGGCTAGCGAGTTTCTACTCCAGCATTGGATCGTATTTAGCTGGAGCATTCATGAGTACCGTTTCCGATTTAGATAACTTTGTAGCAACCCGTTGCGCTATTGCTGATATTTCTTTGGCTGACTTTGGCCGTAAAGAAATCGCCATTGCTGAAACTGAAATGCCAGGTCTTATCGCCATTCGCGATGAGTTCGCAGCGCAGCAGCCATTGCGTGGTGCGCGCATCACTGGCTCATTGCATATGACCATTCAAACTGCAGTTTTGATCGAGACGCTGGAAGCGCTTGGCGCTGAAGTGCAGTGGGCATCTTGCAATATTTTCTCTACACAAGACCACGCTGCTGCAGCGATTGCTGCTAACGGCACACCGGTGTTTGCGATCAAGGGTGAAACGCTTGAGCAATACTGGGATTACACCCACCGTATTTTTGAGTGGGCTGATGGCGGCTTCACTAATATGATTTTGGATGACGGTGGTGATGCGACTTTGTTGCTGCACCTCGGTGCAAGCGCTGAGAAAGATCAGGCTTGCTTGAATCACCCAACTAGCGAAGAAGAAACTATTTTGTTTGCGGCCATCAAAAAGAAATTGGCGCAAGACCCAACTTGGTATTCCACCCGTTTAGAAAAAGTTAAAGGCGTTACAGAAGAGACCACTACTGGTGTACATCGCCTCTATCAGATGTTTGCTAAGGGCGAATTAAAGTTCCCGGCTATTAACGTCAATGACTCTGTTACCAAGAGTAAGTTTGATAACCTCTATGGTTGCCGCGAGTCTTTGGTCGACGCGATCAAGCGTGCAACTGATGTGATGGTTGCCGGTAAGGTTGCCGTTGTTTGTGGTTATGGCGACGTAGGTAAGGGTTCAGCACAAGCTCTGCGTGCTTTGTCTGCTCAAGTTTGGGTTACTGAAGTGGATCCAATTTGTGCATTGCAAGCTGCGATGGAGGGCTACCGCGTTGTCACAATGGATTACGCTGCAGATAAAGCGGATATCTTTGTTTCGGCAACTGGTAACTACCATGTGATTACACACGACCATATGGTCAAGATGAAGAATCAAGCCATCGTTTGTAACATTGGCCACTTTGATAATGAGATTGATGTTGCTGGTATTGAGAAATACAAGTGGGAAGAAATTAAGCCACAAGTAGATCACGTGATTTTCCCAGCAGCTAACGGCAATCCCGAGAAGCGCATCATCATCTTGGCTAAAGGTCGTTTGGTTAATCTCGGTTGTGGTACCGGACATCCTTCATACGTAATGAGCTCTTCATTTGCAAACCAAGTGATTGCACAGATCGAATTGTGGAATGCAGTTGGTACAGATAAATACCCAGTCGGTGTTTATACCTTGCCTAAGCATTTGGATGAAAAGGTTGCGCGTTTGCAGCTCAAGACATTGAATGCTCAGTTAACTGTATTGTCAGATCAGCAAGCTTCTTACATTGGTGTGACGAAGGAAGGTCCTTATAAGACCGATCACTACCGTTATTAATCCGCTCCTTGCATGAATTGTTTAACAGAGAAATAGAGACACAGGCCCAAGATTATGGAATTAAGCGTTGAATTCTTTCCTCCAAAAACACCTGAAGGTGAGAATAAGTTACATCTCGTGCGTGAGCGTTTTAGTGAAATGCTCAAGCCCGCTTTTTATTCTGTGACCTTTGGCGCTGGTGGCTCTACTCAATCTGGCACATTAAAAGTGGTGAGCGATATTCACGCTGCTGGTGCAGCGGTTGCTCCCCACTTATCTTGTGTTGGTAGCTCACGTGATAACGTGCGCGAGATGTTGAAGCAATATCAAGCTTTAGGTATCAAGCGTATCGTAGCTTTGCGTGGCGACTTACCATCTGGCATGGGTCAGTATGGTGAGTTCCATCATGCGAATGAATTAGTTGAATTTATTCGTACAGAAACTGGCGACTGGTTTCATATTGATGTAGCGGCCTATCCTGAATGCCATCCTCAGGCCAAGTCACCTGCAACGGATGTCGACTTCTTTGTGCAGAAGATGAAGGCTGGAGCAAACTCCGCAGTCACACAATACTTCTATAACAGCGATGCCTATTTCCGTTTTGTCGATGAGGCATATGAATTAGGTGTTACTCAGCCGGTGATTGCAGGAATCATGCCGATTACCAATAGCACTCAGTTGCTCCGCTTCTCGGATGCCTGCGGTGCAGAAATCCCGCGTTGGATTCGTTTGCGTCTACAGTCCTATGGTGATGACACTGCTTCTATTCGTGCATTTGGTGAAGAGGTAGTTACCGATCTTTGCGACCAGCTTTTAGTAGCAGGTGCGCCTGGATTGCATTTCTATTCATTAAATCAGGCCGACGCCGTTTTAGCCATTGCAGATAATTTAAGTCTCAATAAGTAATTACTAAGCCTGACTCAGTCAGCATGGCATCTAAAGGCTCATCATGTGTTTGAGCTTGCCACTGCGCATCATCTAACTTTTGCCAATCAAAGCCAATTCCTATGCAGAGTAGGTTTGGCTTGGCTTTACGCAATTGCGCTAAAGTGCGATCAAAGTAGCCGCCCCCATAGCCCAGCCGCCAATAATGGGTTTTATCCCCCACCTTGGATTGTGACCAACCAACGCAGGGAATCAAAATACAGTCTGGAGTAATTTGAGGTCTGCGGGGATTGTTGGGGTCTGGCTCTGGTACGCCGTGGCGACTTGGAATCAGCAGGTCATCCTCTTCCCAGACATAGAAATCTAAATGTTTATCGGGACGCGCAAAGGGGAGTGCCAGCGTTTTATCCGGATTATTCTTAGCCCAAGCTAATAATGCAGGTCGTAAATCAAGCTCATCTTGTATGGGGCAATACAAGGCAATGGATTGAACTTGGGCGTCATGGTCAGCCAGAAAACTAGCTAGTTCGGCTAAAACGGACTCTTCAATTGTGGAATAGCCTACGCTGGCCGCAAACCGTTTCCTTTGGGCTAACAAGTCCTGCCGTAGCGATTTTGGAGAATTGCCGTGCATATCGACCATTATCAGGCGAAAATTGAGAGATATAGTAAATCGATAAGGTATGACGGTGAAAAAGAGTTTTAATCTTTCTGGTGGCTGGCAAAAAATCGTGGGCGGAATGCTGCTTTTGACCCTGGCAGTTTCTACGCCCAGTATTTCTGCAGAGAAAGTTAAGAAAACTCCTTCGAATAAAGAAAGCAGAATTTCAGCTTTTGAAATCACAGAAGGCGATCGCACTTTTATTGAGTTACGCGAAGCTGCTAAAAGAAATGACGTAGCTCGTGCACAAACATTAGCTGCTAGCCTCTCCAGTTACCCCTATGACGACTATGTAGCTTATTTCCGCATTAAGCCCCAGTTATTTGACAGTGCTGGTAGCGCACGTGCCGATAGTAATGCTGACTCTCAGGTGGCAGCTTTTCTAAATCAATATCAAGGTACGGCTTTGGCTGATCGGATGCGTAATGATTGGTTGCTCGTTTTAGGTAAGCGTAAAGATTGGTCTCGCTTTGATGTTGAATATCCAAAGTTTGTTTTGGATGACGATACTCAGGTGAAATGCTATTCACTGCAGTCGAAATTAGCTCAAGGTGAGAACCCAACCAAAGTGGCGATTGATGCGCGTGCAGTATTGTTGGACCCACGCTATTTTGGCCAAGCTTGCCAAGAGTTAGTGCCCGCCTTGGTTGGTGCCGGAGGTATGACACCGAGTGAAGCAAAAGCAATTGGTCGCGCTGCCAGTGAGATGGGTTTTGACACGATGTCACGTCGCTTAGGTGGTGAAGATTCTATTGCCGAGATCGTGAAAGCTGCCAAGGCGGATCCTGCAAAAGTATTTAAAGATTTTTCACAAAATGCATCACGATACAGCAAAGAAAATCAAGCTGTAGCTTGGGGTGTCATCGGTCAGTTCCTTGCAAAGAAATTAGACCCTAATGCAGACGATGCCTATCGTTTTCAACAAGAGCTTGGTTATAACGAACTGCTCTCTACTGAAGGTCAGGAGTGGAAGGTACGTGCTGGCTTACGCGCTAAGGATTGGACGCTAGTAAAAAATGCGATTGAAGGTATGAATCCTGCTGTACGCAGTAAAGATCCTGCCTGGACTTATTGGTATGCGCGTGCATTAAAAGTCGATGGACAAAATGAAAAGGCACGCGAGAATCTTGAGCTCGTTGCCGATCAATACAATTTTTATGGGCAGCTTGCGCGAGAAGATCTTGGTAAATCCAATCACGTGCCCTCGCGTACTAAGGTTGGTGAAGCGGAAATCGAAGCGATGTCTCAGCGCAAAGGCTTTATCAGAGGTGAGCGTTTCTATGCCATGAATTTGCGCTTTGAAGGTAATCGTGAGTGGAATTGGGAATTGCGTAACATGACTGATAAGCAACTCTTAGCATCTGCTGAGTATGCCAAGCGTATTGGTCTATATGACCGCGTTGTCAATACTGCTGACCGTACAAAGCAAGAGCATGACTTCAGTTTGCGCTACCCCACGCCCTATCGTGATGAGCTATCTCCGATTGCAAAACAAATTGATTTGAACTTGGCCTGGACCTATGGATTGATTCGCCAAGAGTCACGCTTCATCATGAATGCTTCCTCTTCGGTCGGCGCTTCAGGATTGATGCAAGTGATGCCAAACACAGCAAAGTATGTAGCCAAGAAGATTGGCATGACTTCTTACACCAATGACAAGCTCACCGATACCAATACCAACCTGACCTTAGGTAGTAATTACCTGAACATGGTCTTAGTAGATCTAGATGGCTCTTGGGTACTAGCATCTGCAGCTTATAACGCTGGTCCATCGCGTTCTAAAACCTGGCGGGAAAAACTGACTAGCCCAACAGAGGGTGCAATTTTTGCAGAAACAATTCCGTTTAATGAAACACGAACTTACGTAAAAAACGTTTTGGCTAATGCAACGTACTATTCATCGGTAATGCATGGACAAACGCAATCTTTAAAGCAGCGTTTAGGAGTAATCACTCCTAAAGTGGCAAATGCTTCTGAGCTGCCTTAGTCATTTAACTAGATAGGATCTTTATGAAATACGACATTCTGCTAATCGGTGGTAACGGCTTTGTAGGCAGGGTCTTGGCTGCCCAATTACAAGCAGAGGGCTATTCCGTTTTGCTGCCTACTAGACACTTAGCATCTGCACGTGAATTACGCATGTTGCCAAAGATACATTTAGAAGATGCTGATGTGCATGAGTTTGATTCATTACAAGAGCTTTGCTCACGAATCCAGCCTAGCGGTGCCGTCATTAATTTGGTGGGTGTATTGCATGACAAGCCAGCAGAGCCTTATGGAAAAGTATTCCAAGCGGCACATGTTGATCTCCCAAAAAGTATCATTACCGCTATGCAGATGAATGGTCTTAAGCGCTATCTACACATGAGTGCATTAGGGGCAGACTCTCATGGCCCGTCAATGTATCAGCGCAGTAAGGGTGATGGAGAGGCCGTAGTAAAAGCTAGCAATCTCGACTGGACTATTTTTAGACCTTCAGTCATTTTTGGCGCCCACGATCAATTTATTAACTTGTTTGCCAAGTTAACGAAATTATTTCCGGTGATGCCTTTGGCAAACTCAGGAGCGCAGTTTCAGCCGGTGAGCGTGGATGATGTGGCTACTGCATTTACAAGATCTTTAAAAATGCCATCGACGATTCATCAGTCTTATGATTTAGTGGGGCCTACGGTCTACACCATGAAAGAAATTGTGGAATTTGCTTCGCGCAAAGTCGATACAAAATGCGCAATCATTCCCGTGCCCGATTTTGTTGGTTACCTCCAGGCTTTGGCTTTTGAGTTCCTGCCTGTCCCAACGTTAATGTCGCGCGACAATATTGCGTCAATGCAAGTACCCAACATCCTGCCGCTCAATGGAGTGGATGCCCTAAGTAAAGTATTTGGTATCAGTCGTCGCACGCTAGAAGGCATGAAATAAGTCGATGAAGATCTATGCAGTCGGTGGTGCTATTCGGGATACCCTGATGGGTCTGCCAGTGCATGATATTGATTACGTAGTGGTGGGCTCTAGCGTAGAGGAGATGGTTGCGCAGGGATATCGTCCAGTGGGTAAAGATTTCCCCGTCTTTCTGCATCCAGAGACTCAAGCTGAATATGCCTTGGCTCGTACGGAGCGTAAGACAGGCAAGGGCTACAAAGGATTTCTGTTTTATGCCGACCCAACTGTCACGCTAGAACAAGACTTAGAGCGCCGTGATCTGACGATTAATGCAATGGCCCAAGAGGTGGGGGCAAATGGCAAATGGGTGGGACCCATTCTAGATCCCTTCAACGGGCAAGACGATTTGGCGTCAAAAATTTTCCGGCATGTATCTGATGCGTTTGCAGAAGATCCTTTGCGCCTATTGCGTATCGCTCGTTTTGCTGCTCGCTTTCCTGACTTCATAGTTGCGCCAGAAACAATGAATGCTTTGCAGGCCATTGTTCGATCCAATGAATTATCAGCACTCTCAGCCGAAAGAATTTGGCAGGAGTTAGCTAGAGGCTTTACTGCCAGCAAGCCAATGCGAATGCTCCAAGTGTTGCTTGATGCAGATGCCGCTAGAGTGCTGTTGCCATCGAAACTGGTGAGCAACTTAGCTAAAGAAGAATTCCGTGAGCAGCTTATTGCATATTTGCTTACAGCGGATAGCAATCTAGAAGATCGCTGTGCTGTCACTCTCATGCATTTGTCCGCTAGTGAAATTCGATTATGGGCAGCGTGTGTCAAAATGCCTAATGAGGTGCGTGACTTCAGTGAAATATTTAGCGAGCTCAATTTATTAAATGAGCAGATGACAGGAGATACATATCAATCTTCCGATGTACTGGTATGGTTCAATCGTGCGGATGTTTGGCGAAAACCTGATCGTGGTCAGGCTTTATTGGACTTAGCTAAACGCATCGGCTTGAACGTCGACACTTTAATTTTGGCAATGCAAAATGCTCAGGCGCTCAACACAGCTGAAATTATTGATGGTATTCCTGCGCAAGAGCGATCTCATGGTGAAGTTATTCGCCGTGCTGTAGATGCCGCAAGACTCTCGGCAATCACTTCAGCATTAACTAGTCAATCAATTTAAAGCCGATTTCTGCCTCGCAGGCCAGGCAAGTCCTCTAATGTATGGTCTGGCAATATGTCAGATAGTTTCTTTGAGAATGCGAAGACCTTAAAGAGCTCACCCATCTCCGCTTCAGACAGCAGTTTTTGCAGAGAGTTTGAAATGGGTAAAAAAGTTTCTGGATTGCTGGGATCGCCAATCTCTAATGCAATATCGCCAATACCCGCGTCTAACAAATAAGATGCTTGATTACTGAGATAGACATCATCAACTCTTTCTTCTAGCGCACTACGCGCAATCTGTGACCACTCTACATGGGTAGTCACATCAGATAGACCTGGAAGATAAAACGGATCTTGAATCGCATGATGGCGATGGTGCACCATTAAGGTCCCCTCGATTCGTTGAGCGTGATAGTACTCACTCTCTGGAAACCCATAATCAAAAGTGAGGAAGAGGCCAGTATCCAGATGATTAGCCACTTGACCCATCCAAGCATTGGCTGGTGTGTGTAGTTCTGTGACATAGCCTTCAGAAAAACTTCCATTCACCAATGCTTCTGGAAGTAGATCTTGTTCAACGGGCTTTCCTATTGACCAAGTAAGTCTGCCTTTAGCAACTGAAACACCCTGCCAATACCAGAAGCCGTCTTGGAAAATGATGGCATCACAAGGAATGGCATCAATTACCTCATTTGCTAGGATGATGCCTTTGAAGTTTTTGGGTAAAGAGTTAAGCCAGCGGCATTGAGTTGGTAAACTAAGTTCTTTGGAAAGATGTTGAAGTCGCTCTTCTTGCCTTTGGGCTAGGTCGGGCGAGATTTCGATGATGTCGTAGTGATCCAAAGTGAAACCAAGCTCATGTAGTCGGCTGAGAATGGATTGGGCCAACTTACCCGTGCCGGCACCAAATTCTAGAATTTGGGTGGGGAGTCCTTGAGCCTGAAGACCCTCCAAAATAGGAAGCAACGTCTCCACAATGGCAGCGCCGAATAGTGGTGAGAGCTCAGGTGCAGTCGTGAAATCACCACCAGCGCCCAATTTATGGGCCCCAGCACTGTAATAACCCATTCCTGGCTCATAAAGAGCCATTTCCATATATCTTGAAAAGGGTATCCAGCCGCTGTTTGAAGCGATTTCGGCCATTATTTTCTGCCTAAGAAGCTCGATATGAGCCGTTTCAAGGCTGGTCAAGGTAATATCCATAGCTCGCTAGTCTAAGAGAATTTAGGTAACTTGAGTTCAAACCCACAACCCCAAGAAAATAAAGCGGTTTTAGTGACCGGCGCTGCTAAGCGCCTTGGTCGAGAAATTGCTTTAGAGTTTGCTCGTCAAGGCTGGGATGTGGCGGTTCACTATGGCCGGTCAGAATCCGAGGCCCAAGCTACCGTAGCTGAGATTCAAAGGCTAGGGTGTAAAGCTGTGGCAATTAAGGCTGATCTCGCCAGCGAAGCAGAAATCAATTCTCTGTTTAAAGCAGTGTTGGCCAAGTTCAGTAATTTGCAGTGCCTGATCAATAGCGCCTCGATCTTTGAATATGATCGCGCTAACTCAGATACCCCGCTCAATAGTCAGATTTTGCGAGACCACATGCAGGTCAATTTAGCTGCACCTATTTTGTTATCTCAGTTGATGTTTGAACATCAAAAGAGCCAGAAAAAGAAAACAGGAGAGGGTGATTTAACTATCCCCTCAGTAATCCAGCTACTCGATCAAAAATTAATTAATCTCAATCCCGATTATTTGTCTTACACATTATCGAAAGCTGCACTCCTCACTTCGGTTGAGGTCTTGGCGGTAGATTTTGCTCCGCACTTACGAGTGATTGGTTTGGCCCCCGGTATTACGCTGACCTCAGGCGATCAAACCGAAGCTGGTTTTACTAAGGCACATCAGATGACGCCACTAGGAAAGTCATCAACACCCAGTGATATTGCAAAAGTAGCCGTATTTTTAGCTGGCTCGAATGCGATCACGGGCACAACCTTATATGTGGACGGCGGACAACATCTCTTGCCATCATCACGCGATGTGATGTTTAAAACAAGCTAAGAATTGAATACAGAATAAAAAGTTAAAAAGAGTTAATAAAAATTATGCATGCCATTCTTTCTCATCCAGCACTTGCTGATTGTCGCCGCCTATTTCTACGTGACTATGAAATTTATATCAATATTGGTGTCCATGATTTTGAGAAAAAAGCTGAACAGCGCGTTATTCTCAATGTAGACCTCTATGTCCCGCTGAATATGAACACGCCTTCTAAAGACTTATTGGAAGAGGTGGTGGATTACGACTTCATGCGTGAAACCATTAAGACGCTGTCTTCCCGGGGTCATATCCATTTACAGGAAACGTTTTGCGATGACATTGTGACTGCAATGCTATTGCACCCTAAGGTCACCGCTGCGCGCGTTAGTACCGCTAAGCCTGATGTTTATCCAGACTGCCACTCTGTTGGTGTTGAGGTGTTTCGGATGAAGCAGGCTTAAAGAAACTCCAGAAAAGAATTTAGCAGCCATGAGCGATAACCGTAAAGTTGTCTTAGAAGAAAACAAGCTGGAGAAAAAGCTGTGCCGTTTAGTTGGCCAAGCTATTGGTGACTTTGGCATGATCGAAAATGGTGACAAGGTAATGGTTTGCCTGTCAGGTGGTAAAGATAGTTACGCCATGCTCGATATCCTTTTAAAGTTACGCGAGCGCGCCCCAATTGATTTTGAAATTGTGGCTGTCAACCTAGATCAAAAGCAACCAGGATTTCCAGCGGAGATTCTGCCGAATTATTTAAAAGCTTTAGGTGTTCAGTACCATATTGAAAATCAAGATACCTACAGCATCGTCAAGCGTGTAATTCCGGAAGGCAAAACTACTTGTGGACTTTGCTCTCGATTACGTCGTGGCATTTTATATCGCGTAGCGGATGAGTTAGGCGCCACTAAGATTGCCTTAGGCCACCATCGTGATGACATCTTAGAGACATTAATGCTCAATATGTTTTTTGCTGGCAAGCTCAAAGGTATGCCGCCAAAGTTGCGATCTGATGACGGAAAGCACATCGTCATCCGCCCTCTAGCCTACGTTCCTGAAAAGTTACTTGAGCGTTACGCGGTAGATATGAACTTCCCGATTATTCCGTGCAATCTGTGCGGTAGTCAGCCCAATCTTCAGCGTGGCGCTATGAAAGAAATGTTGCGTGAATGGGAGAAAAAGCACCCAGGGCGTGTCGAGAATCTTTTTCGCTCAATGCACCACATCGTGCCATCCCATTTAATGGATGTTGAGGCCTTTAGTTTTAAGAATCTGGAGATTTCTACAGAACTATCGGGTATTGCCGCAAGATCGGCTGGCGATAAGGCAATTGACGAGACAGAAATCGATGAAATAGCCTGTGGAACGCTCATTCAGGGGTCTTATAATCCCTCTTTATGAACATCGTTATTTTGGCTGCTGGGCAGGGAAAGCGGATGAAGTCCGCCTTACCCAAGGTTCTTCAAACCTTGGCTGGGAAACCCCTTCTCCAGCACGTTTTGAATACGGCTTTAGACCTACAAGGTAAAAGCGCAAAAACTGGCCCCATCGTCGTTGTGGGGTATGGCGCTGCTGATGTTAAGGAATTTCTTCAAATTATCAGCGAGCAAGATTCTCGCTATGGCAAAGTGGGTACTGCATTGCAGGCTGAGCAAAAAGGAACGGGCCACGCTTTATTACAAGCTTTGCCTAAGCTAGATGTAAATAAGCCTACTTTGGTTCTGTATGGTGATGTCCCTCTGACAAGTAAGAAGACGCTCTCTAAATTAGCTAAATTGGCTGATGGAGTGCGTGGTCAAGATTCTGCATTGGCGCTTCTAACTCAAAACCTCAATAATCCAGCGGGCTATGGCCGTATCGCACGGAATATTGATGGGTCAGTAAAAGAGATTGTTGAAGAAAAAGATGCTTCACCTGAGCAAAAGCGTATTCAAGAGATCAATACCGGCATCATGGTGCTGCCAACCAACTCACTCAAAAAATGGTTGAAGTCTTTGCGTGCAAGCAATGCCCAAGGTGAATACTATTTAACTGATGTAATTGCAATGGCAGTCAAAGATGGGGTGCCTGTTCGCACTGCACAAGCAGATGCTGTATATGAGATTGTTGGTGTTAACAGTCGCAATCAGTTGGCTGCATTAGAGCGAGTACATCAACTCAATCAAGCAAATGTATTAATGGATGCCGGTGTTTCTTTAGCCGATCCGGCGCGGATTGATATTCGTGGAACTCTAGAGTGCGGCACGGATGTCTTTATTGATGTCGGTTGTGTATTCGAGGGTTGCGTCACTTTGGCTGCGGGTACAGCAGTGGGTCCGTACTGCATTATTCGTAATAGCGTGATTGGAAAGAATGTCACCATTCACCCATACAGCCATTTAGACGGCGCAAAAGTTGGCGCTAGTTCACTGATCGGACCTTATGCTCGCTTGCGTCCTGGTGCAGATTTGTCTAACGATGTGCATATTGGCAACTTTGTAGAAGTGAAGAATAGCAAGATCGCTGCAAATAGTAAGGCTAATCACTTGGCTTATGTGGGTGACTCCATCGTGGGCTCTAGAGTCAATATCGGCGCAGGTACGATTACTTGCAACTACGATGGCGTGAATAAACACCAAACCATTATTGAGGATGACGTTTTCATTGGTTCTGATACTCAGTTAGTTGCCCCAGTTCGTGTTGGCCGTGGTGCTACTTTGGGCGCGGGAACTACCTTAACTAAAGATGCACCCCCCAATCAGTTGACCGTATCACGAGCTAAGCAAATCTCTTTACAGTGGCAGCGCCCAGTAAAGAAAGAAAAGAAAGTAGCTACCAAGAAGGTAGCCACCAAAAAATCCGTGAAGGCTAAAAAATAATGTGCGGAATTGTTGGCGCAGCATCGCGTAAGAATATTGTTGAAGTTTTAATTGAAGGCTTACGTCGCCTTGAGTACCGTGGTTATGATTCTTGTGGCTTTGCTGTAATTAATGGTGATGATGCCAAACATCTGATTGAGCGCGCACGTACTACTGCTCGTGTTTCTGAGTTGGCAGAGCAGGGTAAAGATTTTCATGGCACCTTAGGTATTGCGCATACTCGCTGGGCGACGCACGGTAAGCCAGATACACAAAATGCACATCCGCATATTTCAGGTGGACTTATTGCTGTTGTTCATAACGGCATTATTGAAAACTACGAAGTACTACGCACTGAGTTGAAATCAGCAGGTTATGTATTTACCTCGGAAACTGATACTGAAGTCATTGCGCATCTAATTCATCAAGCCTATGTATCCAGTAAGCCGGTAGATTTAGTTGCTTCAGTCCGTTCTGTATTGCCGCGACTTCATGGTGCTTATGCGATTGGCGTGATTGCACAAGATCGACCAAATATTTTGGTGGGCGCGCGTGTTGGCTCACCATTAGTTGTCGCTCTTGGTGAAAATGAAAACTTTCTTGCTTCTGATGCTTTAGCGCTTGCTGGTCGAGCGCACTCCATGATGTATTTAGAAGAGGGCGATGTTGCTGTTCTCAAGGCAGAGAGTGTTGAGATCATTGATCACGCAGGAAAGACGGTGCAGCGAGAGCAAAAGCCTATGCCCGCTCAGGCTGACTCAGTAGATCTAGGGCCTTATCAGCACTACATGCAAAAAGAGATTTTTGAGCAACCTAGAGCTATTGGTGACACGCTTGCTAATATCGCCAGCTTTGGTCCACAACTCTTTAATGCCGATCCCGAGCAGTGGAAAAAGTTTGATCAAATTTTGATTTTGGCTTGTGGCACTAGTTACTACTCCGCCTGTGTTGCTAAATATTGGCTGGAGGATTTGGCGGGTATTCCGACACAGGTTGAGATTGCTAGTGAATATCGCTATCGCACAACCGTACCCAATCCCAATACATTAATTGTGGTGGTTTCCCAGTCTGGAGAGACTGCGGATACTCTGGCGGCACTACGTCATGCGCAAGCCTTAGGCCATCAATACACTCTCGCGATTTGCAACGTAGCTTCCAGCGCCATGGTTCGTGAAACCAATTGGAGTTTCTTGACCAAGGCTGGTACCGAGATTGGTGTCGCTTCTACTAAAGCTTTTACAACCCAGCTAGTTGCCCTTTATCTATTGGCTGTTTCATTGGCTAAGCGCGCAGGAAAAGTAAGCCCCGAGCGAGAGAAAGAGCTCTTACGTGACTTGCGACATCTTCCAAAAGCATTGCATGCCGTGCTAGCACTTGAGCCACAGATTATTGCTTGGAGCACAGCATTTGCTAAGTGTGAAAACGCTTTATTCCTAGGGCGTGGCATGCACTATCCGATTGCTCTTGAAGGTGCTCTCAAGCTTAAAGAGATTTCGTATATTCATGCTGAAGCCTATCCAGCAGGTGAGTTAAAGCATGGGCCACTAGCGCTGGTTACTGAAAAGATGCCAGTAGTTACAGTAGCTCCTAAGGATGACTTGCTGGAAAAGCTTAAATCCAATATGCAGGAAGTTAAAGCTCGCGGTGGAAAGCTCTATGTCTTTGCTGATCAAGACACCGAGATTACTAGCAGTGAAGGTATTAATGTGATTCGTTTGCCTGAGCACTATGGCAATCTTTCACCAATTTTGCATGTAGTTCCTCTTCAGCTCCTGGCGTATCACACTGCTTGTGCTCTAGGTACTGATGTCGATAAGCCTCGCAACCTCGCAAAGAGCGTTACAGTGGAGTAATCCCAAGAGCATGAAAAAAGTAATCGGCATTCAAGGCAATGATCAGGGTCACTGGGTTGGCGATGGCTTCCCTGTGCGAACCTTGTTTTTCTATCAAGACCTGGGAAAACAGATGAGTCCATTCTTGATGCTGGACTACGCGGGTCCAGCGGAGTTTCCCCCAACAACTGAGCGTAAGGGTGTGGGCTCACATCCCCATCGTGGTTTTGAAACTGTCACGATTGTGTATGAAGGCGAAGTAGCTCATAAGGATTCCACCGGTCAAGGCGGTGTGATTGGCCCTGGAGATGTTCAGTGGATGACTGCGGGCTCCGGCATTATGCATGAAGAGTTTCATTCTGAAGGCTTTGCCAAAAACGGCGGTACTCTGAATATGGTGCAGTTGTGGGTCAATTTGCCGGCCAAACTCAAAATGACCAAGCCAAGTTATCAAGCCATTTTAGATAAACAAATTCCTACGATTGATTTGAAGGGTGGTTCGGGGCAAGCTCGTATCATCGCTGGAGAGTTGGATGGTCATCAAGGTCCTGCTCGTACATTCACTCCTATGCAAGTGATTGACCTGAAGTTGAGGAAGGGTTCGAAAAGTATTCCAGTGCCTGAGGGTTGGAATGTATCTCTAGTCGTGCTTAAGGGTGCTATTGAAGCTGGTGAGGGGGTAGTGGCCAAAGATGCTCAGATGTTGATGTTTAGCAATCAAGGTCAGGATATTCAAGTGAATGTGCTGGAAGACTCTATAGCCCTGCTACTGAGTGGCGAACCTATCGATGAGCCTATCGTTGGCTATGGACCATTTGTCATGAATACCAAAGAAGAGATTGCTCAGGCAATGCAGGATTTCAATAGCGGGAGTTTTGGAAGAATTGCCCACTAAGAAGATGCCAGGGGTATAAAAAATCCGTTTGACTTCTGTGTTTAGCTGTGTGCAAAATTCATTATTTAAATCATGGTGTTACACAGACTGGTTTAGAAAAGTGTGTTCAAATATCTGCTATATAAAAGGATGTTTGTCACAGTTCATGCTCGGCTTCAAAGATTTCTCTAGTTTGCGTTTGCTCTCGCTACTTTTCGCGGGACTTCTCTCTGCATGTGCAGCGGGTCCAGACTTTAAGCAACTTGATGCTCCGAATACATCTAAATATACTGAAGCTACCCTTCCTCAGAAATTAGCTACTGCACCTGGAGTACCTGGCGGAACCAATCAAGAGTTTATTGAAGGCGCTGATATTGAGGCTCAGTGGTGGGAGTTATTTAAGTCTCCTGAATTAGACGCTCTTATCAAAAAGGCCCTGCAGCAAAATCCTAATTTAGGTGCTGCTGATGCTGCTTTACGCGCGAGCCAAGAAAATGTCAGCGCACAAATTGGCGGTCAGTATTTCCCGGCGATTGGTTTAAATGGCGGCGCCACACGGCAGCTACAGCCTTCTGCAATTTATGGTCTGCCTTATGGCTCTGATACCTACAACCTCTATAACGCTTCTGTAAATGTTACATATAAGCTAGACGTCTTTGGTGGAGCACGTCGCGCAGTTGAAGGTGCGAGAGCGCAAGCAGAGATTGCACAGTTTCAGCTTGAAGGCGCCTACCTTTCTTTGACGGCCAACATTGTTACTAGTGCAGTACGTGAAGCTGCTTTGCGTGCACAGATGCAAGCTACAGAAGAAATTCTGAAGGCACAAACGAATTTAGCTGAAGTTACAGAAAAGCAATTGGCAATTGGTACAGTCTCTCGAGTAGATGTAACATCGCAAAGAACCTTGGTCTCTAACTCGCAAGTAGATTTATTTACTTATGAACGCAACCTATCATTTACACGTAATCAGTTAGCGGTGTTGGTTGGTGAATTGCCTAGTAATGCCAACATCACTAAGTTTGACCTGAAGTCTTTGTATTTGCCAGAGAAGTTGCCACTCTCCGTGCCATCAAGCTTAGTGCGTCAGCGTCCAGATGTACGCGCAGCGGAGGCGCAACTGAAGGCTACCAATGCTTTAGTAGGTGTTGCTACTGCTAATTTATTGCCACAATTTAATATCACTGGAGCTATTGGTTCCGCAGCATTAACAAGCTCAGCCTTGTTTGGGCCGAACGCCACTCTATGGTCTATTGCTGGCGGTATCTTTCAGCCACTCTTTCAGGGCGGGCAGTTATTAGCGCAACGCCGCGGTGCGATGGCTAATTACGAACAAGCAGTTTTTCAATATCAAGCTACTGTGCTCAAAGCTTTTCAAGAAGTTGCTGACTCCTTGCGTGCTTTAGAAGCTGGATCACAAGCATTAAAGTCTGCATCGGATGCTGAGCGCTACGCTTATGAAACTTTAGAGTTGGTGCAGCAGCAATACAAGTTAGGCACTGCTAGCTACTTGGCTGTCCTGTATTACCAAAATCAATATCAAATTGCTAAAGTTAAATCGGTTTCTGCGCAAGCAACCCGATTCTCTGATACAGCAGCATTATTTGCAGCATTGGGCGGCGGTTGGTGGAATCGTACCGGCCCAGCCTTTCAACCAAAAGCCATAGCGAACAAAGATCAAAATGAAACTTCTGGAAACAATTAAAACCAAAGTAACTGCTATTGCAGTCGCCTTGTGGGCATGGATGCTTGCGAAGGCGATCGAGTGGAAACTTCGCGACAGGCTCATTGCTCTTTGGGAAAAGATAAAAGGGTTTTGGGTGCGTTTACGCGAACGATTCATGCGTAGCAAGATCAATGCAAAATTACAATCCATGACTCCTTTGGGTCGACGTATGACCATTATGTTATGCGGTGTATTTTTATTATTGGGCTTGATATTTGGATTTAATCAACTCAAGACTTTCATGATTAAGTACTTCATTGCTGGTATGGGTTTGCCGCCAGCAACAGTTTCTACGATGGTTGTGGAAACTTCAGCATGGCAACCTAAATTATCTAGCGTTGGTAATGTGCGTGCATTTAGGGGTGTAGAACTCAGCACTGAAATTGGTGGCTTGGTACAAAACGTATACATTAAATCAGGCATGGATGTTAAAGAAGGCGAGTTACTCATTAAATTGAATGATGCCTCTGATGTTGCCCAACTCAACTCTTTAAAAGCATTAGCAGATTTGGCTCAAGTAATTAATGAGCGCGATAGACAGCAACTAGAGATTCAGGCGATTAGTAAGAACGTGTTCGATACTAGTAAAGCAGATGCAAAGTCAAAGCAAGCTCAGGTGGAGCAGCAAACGGCCTTAGTTGCTAAGAAAAATTTAAAGACTCCTTTTAGTGGACGTGTTGGTATTGTGATGATCAACCCTGGTCAGTTTGTGAATCCAGGTGATAAGTTACTTACTCTTCAAACCTTGGATCCGATTTTTGTGGACTTCAATCTCCCACAAAGTAATGCTGAACAAATTCAGGTTGGGCAAGAAATTGTGGTGACGACGGATGCATTCAAGGGTGCAAGCTTTACTGGAAAGATTACTGCGGTCAGCCCAAAGGTCGATACGAATACACGTAATATTCAGATTGAGGCTCAGTTAGCCAATCCAGATAAAAAGATCTTACCGGGCATGTTTGCTAATGTGAATATCAAGTTAGGTGATCAAGTAAAGCTGCTGACCTTGCCTCAGACGGCGGTAACTTACAACCCGTATGGCTCAACTGTCTTTATTGCTAAGCCCACTGGTAAAAAAGATAAGCAGGGCAAGCCTGCACTGGAGGCTCAACAAGTCTTCGTGACTACTGGGCTAACTCGTGGAGATCAGGTAGCGATCCTCAAAGGAGTTGAAGAGGGCGCCACGGTTGTTACAAGCGGTCAACTCAAGTTAAAGAATGGAACTCCGCTGATTGTGAATAACAAGGTGTTGCCAGCTAATTCACCCAACCCGCAGCCACAGGAATAAGTCCTAGATGAATTGGACTGACATATTTATTCGTAGGCCGGTACTCTCACTGGTAGTGAGTGCACTCGTCTTGGTATTTGGTTTAAAGGCAGTAGGATCTTTGCCGGTTAATCAATATCCCCAAACTCAAAATGCCATTGTTACGATTACAACGGCTTACTATGGAGCTGATCCAGAGACGATTGCTGGATTTATTACGCAGCCCTTAGAGACAGCGATTGCCCAGTCTCAGGGCATTGATTATTTGTCCTCGATGAGCGTGAGTGGTCTCTCAACCATTACGGCTACTCTTAAGCTGAACTACGATTCGAATGCGGCATTGACGCAGATCCAGACCCAAATAAGCTCAGTCAAGAATCAGTTACCCCCGCAAGCCCAGCAACCTGTATTGACTGTACAAATTGGTCAATCGACTGCGGCCATGTACATGGGTTTTTATAGTGACGATATTCCAAACAACGCGATTACTGATTACTTATTGCGGGTAGTGAAACCAAAGCTGGATTCTATAGACGGCGTCCAGAACGCTGAAATTACTGGAGGCAGAAAGTTTGCTTTGCGTGCCTGGCTCGATCGCGAGAAGATGGCTGGGCTTGGTGTGGGTGCGGATGATGTGTATAGCGCCATGGCAGCTAACAACTACTTATCTGCAGTTGGTAGTACTAAAGGCGACATGGTTGCAGTGGACTTGGTGGCAGGCACTGATTTGCATACGCTTGATGAGTTCCGCAAGCTAGTCATCAAAAAAGACGGCATCAACATTGTGTATTTGGATCAAGTAGCCAGCGTGACTATGGGTTCTGAGGATTACAACACCAATGTCGCATTTAGTGGCAAGAGGTCGGTATTTATCGCGATCAAGGTAGCTCCACAGGCGAACTTACTCGATGTAGCCGAACGGGTTCGTGCTGCAGTGCCAGATATTCAGAAGCAGTTGCCAACCGGTATGTCTGGAAAGGTGGTGTATGACTCTACTAAGTTCATTACTACCTCGATTGATGAAGTAGTGGCCACATTGTTAGAGGCGCTGTTGATTGTGACAGTTGTGATCTATCTTTTCTTGGGAAGCGCACGCGCAGTTGCGGTGCCAGTGATTGCGATGCCACTCTCTTTGATTGGCACATTCTTTTTAATGCAGGTCTTGGGTTACTCCATTAATTTACTGACACTACTTGCTCTAGTCTTGGCAATTGGTTTGGTGGTCGACGATGCCATTATTGTGGTTGAGAACGTGGACCGCCATATGAAGGAAGGCAAGTCTCCATTAGAAGCCTCTCTAATTGCTGCGCGTGAGTTGGGCGGCCCTATTTTGGCCATGACCATTGTGCTGATCGCAGTGTATATTCCGATTGGCTTTCAGGGTGGGTTAACGGGCGCGCTTTTTACAGAATTTGCTTTTACCTTGGCTAGCGCAGTCGCAGTATCGGGGTTGATTGCTTTAACGCTTTCTCCCATGATGTGTTCCCGTATCTTTACCGAAGCACAAGAGGCTTCGCCGTTTGTTCAAAAGATTGACCGTATTTTTGAAAAAGTTCACCACAGCTATCAAAATACTTTGCGTGAACTCTTAAGCACTTGGCAGGTCATTATTGTGATGGGTGTGATTTTGCTAGGTGGAGTGGCTTATCTTTATTCCACTGCACGTTCTGAATTAGCGCCAACGGAAGACCAGGGTATTGTGTTGATGCAGGCTTCGGGGCCGCCTAACGGCACAGTCAACCAGATGCAGACTTATGCTGATCAGATTTATCAAATATCAGCAGCGGAGCCTGAGTACGAGCAAATGTTTCAGATCACCAGTCCTACAAGCAGTTTTGGCGGTGTGTTGCTTAAGGATTGGGATCAACGTAGTCGTAATGCTACTAAGTTTCAAGAAGATATGCAGAGTAAGTGGAATTCGATTGCTGGTGCTCGCGTAGCGGCTTTCCAGTTTCCGGCCTTACCTGGCGCACAGGGCTTACCTGTTCAAGTAGTGATTAATACCACTGAGTCTTACGAATTGTTAAATGAGGTATCCCAAGCTGTTTTAGATAAAGCGCGTCGTAGTGGCAATTTCTTTTTCGTAGATTCTGATTTGAAGATTGATAAACCACAAGATGTTTTGGAAATTGATCGGGAAAAAGTGGCTGCACTGGGCATGACCCAACAGCAAGTGGGTAGTGCGCTATCTGCTGCTTTGGGCGGCGGCTATGTCAATTACTTCTCTGTTGCTGGGCGCTCTTACCGCGTCATTCCGCAGGTGAAGCAAGTAGATCGTTTAAATCCAGACCAAATCCTCGACTACTACATACGCACCCCTAGTGGACAGATGATTCAGGCTCGTACCATCGCAACAATTAAGCAAAGAGTAGTGCCGCAGTCAATTAACCACTTTCAGCAACTCAACTCGGCGACGATATTTGGTGTGAGTACCCCATTTATTTCTCAAGCAGATTTACTGGAGTTTATGCGTCAAACTTTAAAAGAAGTTGCCCCTAATGGCTACACCATGGATTATGCCGGCCCGTCCCGTCAGTTCATGGCAGAGTCTGGCGGTTTCTTGGTGACGATGTTCTTTGCGATCTTAATTGTGTTCTTGGTCTTGGCTGCCCAGTTTGAAAGCTTCCGTGACCCAATCGTCATTTTAGTTTCAGTACCACTCGCTTTGTTTGGGGCGCTAATCTTTATTAATTTGGGCTTCACAACCTTAAATGTGTATACCCAGGTTGGACTAGTTACGTTGATGGGGCTGATTAGTAAGCACGGTATTTTGATTGTGGAATTTGCTAATGAATTACAAGAGGCTGGTCGTAGTAAGTTGGACGCTATCGTAGAGGCGAGTAGTGTGCGATTGCGCCCAATCTTGATGACGACTGCTGCAATGGTATTAGGTGTTGTACCTCTAGTAATTGCCTCTGGTGCAGGTGCTGCTGGCCGTCAATCGATGGGTATTGTGATCTTTACTGGCTTATCCATTGGAACGCTATTCACACTCTTTGTAGTACCCGCCATGTACTTATTTATTGGCGCAGATCACCATCAGAAAAAATTTAAGCAACAGTAACTTATTAGTATCGGTAACAGAGAAAAAGGGTGAACTTAGTTCACCCTTTTCTACTTAATGCCTCTGATTCTGATGCTCTAACGTGCTTTGCCTTACTTCACAACATTAAGTTCTTTTTCTGCAACCACACCGTACTTAGTTTCCGCTTCTATGCGCTGCATCCATGCGTCAATATTGTGTAGGGAGGGGCGAGGGCCGGTTTGGTCGGGGAAGGTTTGATTCAATAGAATCCAACGGCTTACGCAAAGTGCTAGCGTAATATCCCCAATGCTGAACGTATTTCCAGAGCAATAGTGCTGGCTTGCCAACTGCTGATCTAGTAAGGTAAATAGTGCATTGCTATCTTGATAAGACTTACGAATTGCTTCGTTGTTTCGTTCGTTTTCAGGCGTACGAGTGAGGCCCAAAAAGGCGGTGCGTAAGGCTGGCCACATAGTGCCCAGCTGCCAGTCCATCCACTTCTCAGATTGATATTGAGAGGCAATATCGCTTGTTAAGCGATTCGATTGATCGTACTGACGAACCAGGTATCGCAAGATCGTATTGGATTCCCAAAGTACCAGCTTACCGTCCTCTAAGGTGGGCACTAGACCATTAGGATTGAGTGCTAGAAATTCAGGTGTACGATTTTTGCCAAAATGAAGGCCGGCATCAATGCGTTCAAAATCCTTACCTTCCTCTAGTCCTAACTCTGCAAGGCACCACAATACTTTTTGAACATTGATGGAACTTTTTCTTCCCCATAAGCGAATCATTTCAATTCCTATTTAATTATTTTTAAAGTGATGAATCTAAACCCATGAACTTACTGTGTGCAAATATGAGTGGATGACTTGTAGGAGCGTGCTTTAGGTTAAGGACTTTTGCAACAATGATATTATGGTCGCCGCCAGTATGTACAGATACGGTCTCACATTCAAAGTAAGCGCAGCATCCTTCAATTTGGGTAAGCCCACTTGCTGCAATTTTATGGGGGATGCTGGTGAATTGATTTTCTTTCACAGTAGCAAAGTGCATCGCCATGGCTTCTTGCGAGCGTTCAAGTACATGAATTAATTGTTTGTGACCCACTTCAAAGTTGGGCATCAAGTTCGAATGCTTCTTAAGGCTCCACAAAATCAGTGGTGGCTCTAAGGAAACCGTATTGAAAGAGCTGATAGTGATGCCATGAGCTTGCTGGTCGGCATCTAGGCAAGTAATTACTGTGACCCCGGTTGCAAAGGAAGCGAAACCCTTGCGGAGCTCTTGGGAGTTAAATGGGGTCATCTTGCCTATTTGTTTGGTGGCTTACTTCGTTGTAGTTGGAATGGTAGTGCCTGGGATGGGGGTCAGAATTTCGTTCTCTTCAGCTTTGACACATTTGAAGCGGTATTCCTTGCCGGCCTTAGAAAGGAAGCTAGCACCTTGGTAAAAATCATTTTTACAAGTTGTGCTGGCAAAATCCATTACCTCTTGCGGTGCGGCGCTGGAGGTGATCAAGCGCATATTGCCCATAGACATATTAATCTGGCTCGATGAGCACCCAATGAGTGCTAGACCACAAGTTGAAGTTAATAGTAGAATTTTTTTCATGGAAACCTCCATAATCAGCAATGCTCGTTAGGATAAACCTATTACGTATTTGCTGTGGAGAATGCAGCGCTTTTAAAAGGAAGAGACATGTTTAAGGCTATTTTGGTAAATAAAGATGATCAAGGTTATCGGGCTGAGCTTGCTCAAGTCGATGAGGCTAGCTTGCCTGAGGGCGATGTCAGGGTTAAGGTGCTCTATTCCACGCTGAACTACAAAGATGGTTTGGCAATTACTGGCAAGGGTCCGGTAGTGCGTAGCTTTCCGATGGTGCCTGGGATTGATTTTGCAGGTGAAGTCTTAGAGAGCGCTAGCCCAGAGTTTAAAGTTAGTGACATGGTGCTGCTCAACGGTTGGGGTGTTGGCGAGGGTCATTGGGGTGGTTTAGCGCAGCAAGCACGTGTGAAGTCAGAATGGCTTATTCCTTTGCCAAAGGGTTTTACTGCTAAGCAAGCTTTAGCTATTGGTACTGCTGGCTACACAGCAATGCTGTGCGTGATGGCTTTACAAAAGCATGGCTTGAAGCCCAGTGATGGCGAAGTACTGGTGACTGGCGCCGCAGGTGGAGTTGGCAGCTTTGCGATTACGCTGTTGAGTAAATTAGGATTCACCGTTGTAGCCAGTACCGGAAGAATGTCCGAAGCTGATTATTTAAAGAAATTGGGCGCTAATGAGGTGATTGATCGTGCAGTACTGTCAGTCCCTGGTAAGCCTTTAGCAAAAGAGCGCTGGGCGGCAGTAGTCGATAGTGTTGGTAGTCATACTTTGGCTAATGCCTGCGCGCAAACCAAGAGTGATGGTGCTATTGCCGCATGTGGCCTTGCTCAAGGCATGGATTTTCCATCGACAGTTGCGCCATTCATTTTGCGTGGCGTAACTTTGTATGGCATTAATAGTGTGACAGTCGCAAAAGTAAAACGTATTGCTGCATACGAGCAGTTAAGTAAGTTGGTGGATCTTAAAACTTTGGAACAGATCTCTCACGAAATTAATTTAGAAGATTCTATAAAGTATGCCGCAGAGCTGATGGCTGGTAATGTACGCGGTCGTTTAATTGTAGATGTAAACAAATAAGTATTGGTTAATGGATAGTGCTTACTGCGAAGCTTGAGGTTTTCGTGCTGTTAGTTTTTCTAAAACCTCAAGCTTGTCTGAGTTAGAAAGTTCAGACCAGTCTGCAATCTCAGGGAGCGTGCGATAGCAGCCACGGCAAAAACCATTGTCGGGGTTGATGTCACACCAGTTGATGCAAGGTGATGGAACTGTTGTCAAAGCAAACCTAAAATAGAAATAGATGAATACTAAAAACCAATCTAGCGATCTGAGTGCCATTCATTATCCCCTAGCGGATGCTTTACCGGAAGCGGGCAGTTCAATCGAGGTCGCGCCTGGTGTACGCTGGCTACGGATGCGCTTACCGTTTGCTTTGGATCACATCAATCTATGGCTAATACGGGATGAGTTCGAGGGTCTTCAAGGCTGGACCATTGTAGATTGTGGCATTGCTAATGATGAGACAAGAGCGGCCTGGGATCGGATCTTTGCTTCGCAGCTAGAGGGATTGCCAGTGTTGAGGGTAATAGTGACCCATATGCATCCAGATCATGTGGGACTCTCTCAGTGGCTCTGTGAGAAGTGGCAAGCACCACTCTGGATCTCCATGACAGATTATTTAACTGCGCAATGGCTTAGTCATAAAGAGGGCGGGGCTGCGGTTGGTGCACGCGCTGGTGGCGGGGGCTCTGCAGACCACTTTCAAAAACATGGACTCAATGCACCAGAGGATTTAGAAAAAATTCGTGCTCGCTCGAATTACTACAGCAATATGGTTCCGGGTGTGCCACGGCAATATCGCCGCATCATTGATGGTGAAATGATTTTGATTGGTGGACATGAGTGGCAAGTGATTATGGGGTTTGGTCATGCGCCTGAACATGCTTCATTATTTTGCAAAGATTTGGAAGTATTGATTTCTGGAGATATGCTGTTGCCACGCATTTCTACTAATGTTAGCGTTTACGATGCAGATCCGGATGCAGATCCCTTAGGCCTGTATTTGAGTTCTTTGGATCGATATCTGCCCTTGCCCGATCACACTCTAGTACTGCCATCTCATGGCAAGCCCTTTACAGGAATGAAGCCCCGGGTTAGTCAGCTAAAAGCGCATCACGATGAGCGCTTGGCGGAAACACTGGGAGCCTGTGTAAAACCAGCAACTGCTCGTGAGATAGTGCCGGTTTTGTTTAGACGTGAATTAGATATTCACCAAATGACATTTGCTATGGGCGAGGCTATTGCCCATCTGAATTACCTACTTCGTCGAGGAAAGTTGAGTCGCCAGCTTTGCGACGACGGCGTGTTGCGGTTTTGCGTGGTTTAGAAGCTTTTGTTCCGGAGTCTTTAGGAGTTTCACCAGTGGCAGCAGTGGCGCTTGCCGAAACGGCATCCCCAAATGATTTGAGTGCCATCATGGTGGCGTGCTGCACTTCTAGTCCCTGAATGGTGGACTTCAAAATATTGAGGTTGAGGTTCAGCCAGTTTTCAACACTTTTCAGGTCTTTGATGCGCTTTTCAAGTTCGTCTGTATCTAGCCCTGGAAAAGCTGAGCCAAAACCCCCTGCAGCCTTGGAGGCGTCCGTGGTGAAGGGAAATTGCCCTGGTGTTTGCCCGCCCGATCCCTGACCCCACATGGTTTTCATCATTTCAAGGCTTTGATTGAATTCTGGGATAGTTCCAAACATAGGGGTGGCTCCGGGTCAGATAAAAGTAGCTTATTGCCAATACAATAGAGGATTCTAGAGATTAATCCCGGTTACGCAATGCAATCTAATGGTTTATCCCAGCCTTACACCCGCGGTCAGGCACTTCCCGAGCTACTAAAGCAGCGCATTCTGATTTTGGATGGCGCCATGGGCACCATGATTCAGCAATACAAGCTGAGTGAGGCGGATTACCGTGGATTACCAGCCAGCACACGCTTTGAGAGTCACCCAGGCGACATTAAAGGCAATAACGAACTCTTGGTGCTGACCCAACCCCAGATTATCAGCAAGATTCATGAGCAGTATTTGGATGCGGGTGCAGACATTATTGAGACTAATACCTTTGGCGCTACCTCAGTTGCGCAAGAGGATTACAAGATGGCTGATTTAGCTCGTGAGATGAATGTCATCTCCGCTCAATTGGCTCGCGCTGCCTGTGAAAAATACTCTACGCCAGATAAACCACGTTTTGCAGCGGGTGCAATTGGACCTACGCCAAAGACTGCAAGTATTTCTCCTGATGTAAATGATCCCGGTGCACGTAATGTGACGTTTGATGCACTGCGAGCTTCCTATCGAGAGCAGATTGAAGGTCTCTTTGAGGGTGGTGTTGATTTATTTTTAGTGGAAACTATTTTCGACACACTCAATGCCAAGGCTGCATTGTTTGCTTTAGATGAGTTCTTTGAGGAAACCGGTGAGCGTTTGCCGGTAATGATTTCAGGTACGGTTACTGATGCCTCTGGTCGAATTCTATCTGGCCAAACAGTAGAAGCATTTTGGAATAGCTTGCGCCACATTAAACCGCTCACCTTTGGCCTGAACTGCGCCTTAGGTGCAGCACTTATGCGCCCTTATATTGCTGAGCTATCCCGCATCTGCGATGTTGCAGTATCTTGCTATCCCAATGCCGGTTTGCCTAACCCAATGAGTGACACAGGCTTTGATGAGACTCCGGATATTACTTCTAATTTGGTTGATGGTTTTGCAAAAGATGGTTTGGTAAACCTAGTAGGTGGCTGCTGTGGAACTACGCCAGATCATATTCGTGCAATCGCTAACGCAGTTGCAAAGCGTAAGCCGCGACCTTTCTACCGTGAAAGTGCGGAGCTGTCAGCATGAGTAAGACTATAAAAGCCATGTCACCGATGAAGCTTTCAGGCCTAGAGCCTTTTAACGTTACAGCCGATATCCGCTTTGTGAACATTGGAGAGCGCACTAACGTAACAGGCTCCAAAGCATTTGCTCGCATGATTTTAAATAATCAATTTGATGAGGCCTTGGTAGTTGCAAGACAGCAAGTTGAGAATGGTGCTCAAGTAATCGACATCAATATGGATGAGGCGATGTTGGATTCGGAAGCGGCAATGACACGCTTCTTGAATTTGATTGCTTCAGAGCCAGACATCGCTCGTGTACCGATCATGATTGACTCTTCTAAATGGAGTGTGATTGAGGCAGGTCTGAAGTGCATTCAGGGTAAGCCGATTGTGAACTCGATTTCACTCAAAGAGGGTGAAGAGCCGTTCAGAAAACAAGCACGTTTGATTCGTCGTTACGGTGCAGCATCTGTAGTGATGGCATTTGATGAAGTGGGTCAAGCAGATACCTTTAAGCGCAAAACAGAAATTTGTCAGCGCTGCTATCAAATTCTCGTTAATGAGATTGGCTTTCCAGCAGAAGACATTATTTTTGACCCTAATATTTTTGCAATTGCTACCGGCATTGAAGAGCATGACAACTATGCTGTAGATTTTATTAATGCTACACGCTGGATTAAAGAAAATCTGCCGGGCGCGAAAGTCAGTGGCGGCGTTTCCAATGTCAGCTTCTCTTTCCGTGGCAACGATCGCGTACGTGAAGCCATTCATACGGTGTTCCTGTATCACGCCATTCAGGCTGGCATGGATATGGGTATTGTGAATGCGGGACAGCTCGGCGTATATGCAGACCTAGATCCTGAATTACGTGAGCGTGTTGAGGATGTGGTACTTAACCGCTTTAAAGAAAAAGATGGTAAGACGCCAACCGAGCGCTTACTGGATATTGCCGACCAATTTAAGGGCGGTGGCGCAAAACAAGTAGAAAACTTGGTGTGGCGTGAGGCCCAGGTGCGTGAGCGTTTAACCCATGCTCTGGTACATGGAATCACGACCTTTATTGAAGGCGACACTGAAGAGCTGCGCGCTCAAATTATGGGTGCAGGTGGTCGTCCGATTGAGGTGATTGAAGGCCCCCTGATGGATGGCATGAATGTCGTTGGTGACCTATTTGGCGCCGGTAAGATGTTTCTACCTCAAGTAGTCAAGAGCGCACGTGTAATGAAGCAAGCGGTAGCCATTTTGATTCCTTATATTGAGGAAGAGAAGCGTCTTCACATTGCCGCTGGTGGTGAAGCAAAAGCCAAAGGCAAGATTGTGATGGCGACTGTTAAGGGTGACGTTCACGATATTGGCAAAAACATTGTGACGGTGGTGCTGCAATGTAATAACTTTGAAGTTGCCAATATGGGTGTGATGGTGCCCTGCTCAGAAATTCTGAAGCGTGCCAAAGAGGAAAAAGCGGATATTGTTGGCTTGTCTGGTTTGATCACGCCATCTCTAGAGGAGATGACCTACGTTGCTCAAGAGATGCAACGTGACGATTATTTCCGTGAGCGTCAAATTCCGCTGATGATTGGTGGTGCCACAACTTCTCGTGTACATACTGCAGTCAAGATTGCGCCGCATTATGATGGACCAGTAGTCTATGTACCTGATGCCTCCCGCTCTGTGTCTGTAGCATCAAGCCTTCTGTCAGATGAAAGCGCCAAGAAATTTATTCAAGATCTGCGCGATGACTATGTACGTATTCGTGAGCAGCATGCCAATAAAAAAGCATCTCCGACTATTTCATTAGAAGCCGCGCGTAAGAATCGGGAGCTGATTGATTGGGCCCAATACGTGCCTGAGAAGCCTAAGTTTATTGGCCGTCGTGTTTTCAAGAATTTTGCTTTAAGTGACATCGCCAAATATATTGACTGGACACCGTTCTTTCAGACTTGGGATTTGGCTGGCAAGTTCCCGGCAATCTTGGATGATGAAGTTGTGGGTGTAGAGGCGCGTAAGGTATTTGAAGACGGCCAAGCGCTATTGGACAAGTTGATTAAGGGTCAGTGGTTACAAGCCGATGCAGTAGTAGCTTTCTACCCAGCAAACACGATAGGTGATGACATTGTCTTGTACAGCGATGAATCCCGCGAGCATCCATTATTTGTTTGGCATAACTTGCGTCAGCAGGCTGAGCGTCCAGTTATTGATGGTATTCGTCGACCTAATCGTTGCTTGGCCGACTATGTTGCGCCTAAAGATTCACATGTGGCTGATTATCTAGGCTGCTTTGCTGTGACAACTGGCCATGGGGTTGAGAAAAAAGTGGCTGAGTTCCATGCGAAGCATGATGACTACAGTGCAATCATGTTGCAATCTTTGGCCGATCGTCTGGCAGAAGCATTTGCAGAATTGATGCATCACCGTGTTCGGACCGATCTTTGGGCTTATGCGACTGATGAGATTTTGACGAACGATCAAATGATTAATGAGGAATATCGTGGTATTCGTCCAGCGCCAGGATATCCAGCTTGCCCTGCGCATGAGGTGAAAAAAGATTTATTGCGTGTCATTGGTTCGGAAGATATTGGCATGACCTTGACCGAATCGATGGCCATGAACCCAGCTTCCAGTGTCAGCGGTTTTTATCTGGCACATCCGGATGCGCGTTATTTCAATGTGGGTAAGTTGTCAGCAGACCAGATTGAAGATCTTGCTAAGCGCCGCAATGAGTCCGTTGAAGACATTCGTCGCCAGTTGGCAAGCTCGATAGACTAAATTGGATTTGGGTGGAGGGAGATGAGGCCTTTAAACGCCCCACATCACCGGTTCATCTTTGGCTTTAGCCTGTTTCATCAGCTCTAGGAAAGGATAGGCACGCTGCCCCAGCCTGTCGGCAAGTTTTGGTTTTTCAGCACTTTCTTGCTCCGCTGTATTACTTTTAGAGCGCTCTTCTAAGTCTTTCAAAATAGCGGTTTCTAGGGAGATGATGAAACTTGGTAGTTGCTCTACCGTCAAAATTCCCCTAGGTTCTAATGAGCGACCCAAAATTTCAAAGATTCGTTGGGTGAGGTCAGCCAGCATGATGACGTCAGGGCCCGCTTTGGAGCGAAATTGATAGATCATTTCAATAGCTTACCACCTGATAAACTCACTTATCTATGTTGTTAACTAATAAAAATCGTTTAATTGAAATGCTAAGTGCAGCCCTTCAGGGTCTCGCCCAGGACGGTGGTTTGGGGGATGCCCCCGCGCCGCGCTTAGAGCGCCCTAAAGCGGTAGACCATGGGGATGTCGCTTGTAATATTGCGCTCCAGCTATCCAAGGCTTGGAAGTTAAATCCCAGGGAATTAGCGCAAGCACTGGTCGAGCGCCTTGAGCAGCAGCCTGGCTATAGTGAGCTCATTGCCTCCTGCGAAATTGCGGGACCTGGATTTATTAATTTTCGCCTGAGCAACACTGCTAAAACTGCAGTGGTGCAAGAAGTCCTCACAGCAGGATCTCAGTTTGGTCAGCTAGCACCAGAGGCAGCCCCCGTTTCTAGTGCCATGATTGAGTTTGTCTCTGCTAATCCAACTGGCCCACTGCATGTGGGTCATGGTCGTCAAGCTGCCTTAGGCGATGCCCTAGCAAATCTATTGGCAACTCAGGGCATCAAGGTGCATCGTGAGTTTTATTACAACGATGCTGGAGTCCAGATCGCAAACTTGGCACTCTCAGTACAAGCTCGATTAAACGGACTTAAACCAGGGGATGCTGCTTGGCCAGAGAGTGCTTATAACGGTGAATATATTGCAGAGATTGCGATTGCCTTTAAGGCTTCGCCTGAATATAAAGATAACCTGGAAGCTATTCGTCAATTTGCCGTCGCGTATTTACGCAATGAACAAGACATTGACTTAAAAACATTTGGCGTGAAGTTTGATTGCTATTACCTAGAGTCTTCCTTGTATACCGATGGTAGTGTTACAAAGATTGTTGAGGAACTACAAAGTATTGGTAAGACCTATGAGTCTGAGGGCGCGCTTTGGCTCAAGACAACAGATGATGGCGATGATAAGGATCGCGTTATGCGTAAGTCTGATGGTAGCTTTACCTACTTTGTGCCTGATGTCGCCTATCACACCAGCAAATGGAATCGTGGCTTTCAAAAAGTGATTAACGTCCAAGGGAGTGATCACCACGGCACCATCGCCCGTGTTCGCTCTGGCTTGCAGGGTGTGGCACAGAAGCGTGGTTGGGATATTCCGCAAACCTATCCTGATTACGTATTGCACAAGATGGTGACGGTGATGCGCCACGGCGAAGAGGTCAAAATTTCTAAACGTGCCGGCTCCTATGTGACTGTACGCGACTTGGTAGAGTGGTCTGGTGGTGTTGCACCAGAGATGACTGCTGATGAGCGTGAACTAGCACTTCAGCGTGGAAGAGATGCCGTGCGTTTCTTCCTCATCTCCCGCAAGGCTGATACAGAGTTCGTCTTTGATATTGATTTGGCATTACAGCAGAATGATGAAAATCCCGTGTTCTATGTGCAATATGCCCATGCGCGTATTTGTTCAATTCTGACCCAATGGGGTGGAAAAGTATCCGACCTCAAAGGTGCGAACCTCTCCCTACTGCAAAGCAAAGCCTCAGATCATCTATTACGTCGTTTGGCTGAATATCCAGAAATGCTGACTAACGCTGCTGCAGACTTGGCGCCGCATGCATTAGCTTTCTACTTGCGCGATTTGGCTGGAGACTTCCATACCTTCTACAACGCAGATCGCGTTTTGGTGGATGATCCCGCATTGAAATTAGCGCGCCTTGCATTGCTCTTAGCGACGCGCCAAGTGCTTGAAAATGGATTAAAAGTATTGGGTGTATCAGCACCCGCTAAGATGTAAGCTGTAGTACTTGCTAGCGCTTAAGAAGTAAAAAGAAGGATGAAGATACGATGAAAAAAAATAATCAACACACTAGCTTTACGCCGAAGACCCAGTCTTCGAGTTCGGAGTTTGGCGGCACTATTCTTGGCTTCATCTTAGGGCTTGGTGTTGGCCTTGGCGTTGCTTTTGTGATTGCCTTTTACCTTTCTAAAAACACACCGCAAGAGCGTCCTGGAGTCAGAGCCCCTAATCTTCCTTTAACAATTAAGCCGGGATCAGAATCGGTGGAAGGTGAGGTGATTGCCCCAGCAGAGACTCTGGATTTGAATAAACCACTACAAGGTAAGTCAGCTGCACCCACAGCGAGTACGCCAGATCCAATTGCTGATGTAGCTAATGGTAAAAAGCCGGGAGAGATAGCCCCAGCACCTACCGCAAAATCGGATGCAATTTATTTCTTACAAGTAGGTGCATTCAATAGGCGTGCTGATGCAGATGCGCAAAAAGCGAGTTTAGCGATTCAAGGCATTCAATCTCAATTAAGTGAGATTAATAGTGAGGGCAATATGCTTTGGCGTGTGCGTATTGGCCCATACAACAGTGTTGAAGAAAGCAATCCCGTGCGTGATAAGCTTAATGGCATGGGTATTAAACCGAGCGTCATTAAATCTAGCAAATCATGATTATATTATCTAAATCTAAAAGAACCCTTTTATCTGCCGCCATTCTTGGCTTGGCATTTTCTTTTTCAGGGCTTGCTACTGCGCAAAGTCCTAAGATTGAGGAGGGGTTTGATTACCGTATTTTGCCTACCCCTCAGCCAGTTGAGGCCAAAGGAAAGGTCGAGGTTATCGAATTCTTTTGGTATGGTTGCCCGCATTGCTATGACTTTGAACCAGAGCTTAATGCGTGGCTAAAGCGCCAAGCAAAGGATGTGACATTCCGTAAGGTGCCCGTTGCTTTCCGAGATGACTTCATGCCGCACAGCCAATTGTTCTATGCCTTAGAGTCCATGGGCAAGGGTGACGCCATGAATGACAAAGTCATGTACGCCATGCATAAAGAAAACAAGCGCCTCATGACAGAAAATGAGATCGCCGATTGGGTAGCTTCACAAGGTATCGATCGCAATACTTTCTTAGCCACCTATCGCTCATTTGCCGTTATATCAAAAGCACGTGCCGCAAGACAGATGGCCGATGCTTATCGAATTGATGGTGTGCCAACGATTGTGATGCAGGGCCGCTACGTAACATCCCCATCTATTGCTGGTACTAAGGCAAAAGCGATTGCTGTAATGGATCACTTGGAGCAAAAAATCCGTAGGGATAAGTACAAGTAACTCAGAATTTTATATTTTGACGAAGCGTCGAATAATCCAGAAGTAAAGCGGGTAAGGCAGGATTCTGAGGAACTTTAAGAATCCTGAAAACCGCTTAGGGAAGTGAATATCAAATTCTCCAGCCTGAAGTCCAGCGAGAATTTCTTGTGCTGCCTCATCAGCAGTAATGAGCGCTGGCATCTCAAAATCATTCTGTGCGGTAGCCTCGGTTGCAACAAATCCCGGTGAGATCATATGCACACTCACACCTTGGGGTAGTAAGTCGTAATAAAGAGTTTCACAGAAATTAATAATCCCCGCTTTACTTGGCCCATACGCTAAGGCTTTAGGTAATCCGCTATATCCCGCTACGCTACCAACGATCGCAATATGTCCGCTATGCACTTTGAGCATATCAGGCATGACAATACTGACTGCCCGCATGGGGCCGAGCAGATTGGCATCAATTGTTTTCTGAGCAATATTAAATTCGAAGTTATCAGCACGTAAGGGGGTATATACACCTGAGACAAACAACAGTAGATCTAGGCCACCCCAGGCTTCTAGGATGCCTCGGTAAGCGGAGTCCAGCTGTTCTTGACGGGTGACATCTAGTGGGAAAACCAAAGCCTGTCCAGGTTTTGCAGATTGTGCGAGAGTATCTAGCCGCTCGGCACGGCGGCTAGAAAGCGCAACTTTTGCACCCGCCTTGATAAATGCTTTTGTGCAGGCCTCACCAATACCGCTGGAAGCCCCAATGACCCAAATCCGTTGATTGACAAAAGAATCTATTCCTTTTTGTTTCATGGGCGTAGTGCATCGCTTGAGCGAATAACATCTTTGTGTTTGAGGGTGTATTGCACTACATCAATACTCTTTTCAGAGAATCCGGCGGCGCAATACATGAGATAAAAATTCCAGAGTCGAATAAATGCCTCATCAAAACCAAGGCGATAAATTTCCTCAATCTTTTGATTAAAACTATCGCGCCATAGACATAAGGTTTTGGCATAGTCAGCACCAAAGGCAAACTCTGCCTCAAGCTCTAAACCTGCACTTGCTGCGGCTGCCTTAAATTTAGCTGGAGAGGGAAGCATGCCCCCTGGAAAAACATACTGCTGAATAAAGTCGGTGCTTTGGCGATAACGATCAAATAAATCGTCTGCGATCACGATAGTTTGGATGCATGCTCTGCCACCCGCTTTGAGTCGTTTTGCAACTGTTTGAAAGTATTCAGTCCAATGGTTTTCACCAACTGCTTCAAACATTTCAACAGAGGCAACACCATCAAATTGCTCTGTACAGTCCCGATAGTCTTGTAGCCGAACCTCAAATTGCTTTGCATTGCTTACCTCTGTAGAAATCTTTTGAAGTCGAGAGTCTGCAAACGCTTTTTGTTCCGTTGACAATGTCAGGCCAGTGACTTGGTTGCCATTGCGTAAGGCTTCTTCCATGAAGCCGCCCCAACCACAGCCTATTTCTAAGAGTTGATCGCCCTCTTTAGCATGGATAGAGTCTAAGATACGTTTGATTTTTGCACGCTGGGCATCCATAAGTGATTGCTTGTCACCCTCAGAGAACCATGCACTCGAGTAGCTCATGGTGGGGTCTAGCCAAAGCGTGTAAAAGGCATTACCTAAGTCATAGTGCGCATGAATATTTTTTCGGCTTCCGGATTTAGAGTTATCTCTAAACCAATGCCTCAGGCGATAGGCTATAGATCCAAACCAACTGCCATAAATTGCCTTCTCAAGGATGGTGCGATTTCGAATGACTAGCTCTAGGACCGCTTTGAGATCGGGCGTATTCCATTCGCCTCGGATATAGCTTTCGGCAAAGCCGATATCACCATGAGATAAAACCCGCTTAAATACAGACCAGTCTAAAACTTGAATTTCTGCATGTGGTTGGTCTGCGCTGTTGCCAAACTTTCTTACTTCATTATTAGGAAGGGTGAGTACTAGATGCCCGCTGCGCAATTGATCCAAAAGACCCAATAAAGCCACAGTGCTTGCATTACCTTGCTGCAGTTTAGATTTGCGCCTTTCAGGGCGAGAGAAGGTAAGGCGAGACAGTAGTGTTTGACCGGGGCGATTCATCGAGTAACTTCAAGTTCTGGTGGTTTAGGTTTTGAGTGAAAGGGTACACCTTTTAGCCATAATTTCAATGCTTGCCAGTGAATTCTACCAATGACACCTAAACTCATGAGGGGGTAGCGCAGAAAGGCAAGATAGAGAGCACTTTTAGTCAACGGTTGAGCTAGGCCGCTGATGCTAGTGTTGATTAATGGGGAGCCATCCTCGTGCAACTCAATCCGACAAACAATATTCCGCTTTGAATTGCTATCTTGGGGAAATAAAAAACGGAAGTGATACTCCCCTCGCACGTCACAAAAGGGTGAGACATGGAATACCTTGTTGCTAACAAGTGTCTCTCCGGATTGCAGGGCTTTACCGGAGTCATGATGAAGCAGATAGCAGTGTCGTTCGCCAAAGGTGTTATTGACTTCCGCTAGTACCGCTTGAACTTGACCATTGGGTTGGGTGCAGATCCAAAAGCTCACCGGATTAAAGACATAGCCGAGAACTCGAGGAAAAGTGTGTAGCCAAATCTCACCATCATCATGATGAACGTGATTGTCCTTAAGGATCGATTCAATCCAGGACAGACTGTTTTCACCGCCTAATCCATGGTCTTGGTCAAAAAAGGAAAAAAGTCCAAATTGCTTATCTTTGAGCCCATGTTTGCTAAGTAATGTTGGATCATTCCTGCGCGCACGCATTGGAATAGATAAAGTAAATACACCATAGCCAAACGCATTGATAGCAGGGCGAAAGCGTCGATGCTTTACAGCTCCAAAATTAATCGTTGGCAAATTCATTTACTGAGAATCTTTAATGGAGCTAGATTTAACATGATGAGAAATGCTCTCCATGAGATCCATTGCTACCAATTCGCCTGAGCGCAGACCATCTTCATGAAAACCAAACCCTGTCCATGCTCCGCAATACCAGATTGAGGAGTGACCCTGAATTAAAGGCAGCTCTTTTTGTGCCTGCACGGCGCGCATATCAAAGACAGGATGCGAGTAATGGATTTCTTCATGCACTAATTTTGGATTGGGATCCGTCAGTGGGTTCAGGCTCACAATAATTTGCGTGCCCTCGAATGATTTGGGTAGAGGTTGTAGGCGATTGATTAAATAATTTACACTCACATGTTGTTGTGCAGTCGGTGTTGCACCAGATTTTGCGGTGTAGTTCCAAGCTGCCCAGCAGCGTTCAGTAGCCGGCAAGAAATTGACATCAGTATGCAAAATTGCACGATTTTTTTGGTAAGGCACCGAAGCCAAAATATTGCGCGCATCTTGCCCAATGCCATGTACTAACTCTAAGGATTGATCGCTATGACATGCCATTACCACTTCATCAAACTGATGTACCCCAGAAGATGTAACCACTTCGACTGGAGAGTCTTCCGTCTTTTTTGCATTAACTCGAGTAACGGCTTCACGTACAAATTGGACTTGATGTTCCTCAAGAGTCGCCACTAAAAGTTTCACATATTCTCGAGATCCGCCTTTAACCGTAAGCCATTGCGGGCGATTTTGGATTTGCAAGAGACCATGGTTATGACAGAAGCGAACCATAGTCTGAATCGGAAACTCTAGCATCTGCTCAACAGAGCATGACCAAATAGCGCCAATCATTGGTAGGAAATAATTTTCTTTAAAGCTGGTGCTAAAACGATTGCGATCTAAAAAATCTTTAATGCGCTCATCTGGCTCTGAGTATTCAAGTTTGGTAGTGATTTGCTCTTCAGCCAGTCGAGTGGCGATACGATTGAAGCGCAAGATGTCGTAAGCCATTCTCCAGAATGACAGGGAGAACACATTAGATCTTTGACCAAAGAAGGAGTTGAGATCGTTACCAGCCCACTCAATTTTTTTATTGCGCCCTGTTTTTCTTCCTGTTTCAATAGATACTGAAAAGGACATTTCTGATGGCGCAATCGGAACCTGAATTTCCTCAAATAGTCGAACTAAGCGAGGATAGGTTTTGCGATTAAATACTAAAAATCCAGTGTCAACCCCATAAGTTATCTGACCGTCAGGAGTTTCTAGTGTGAGATCTACGGTATTGCTATGGCCGCCAATATGATTGCCACCTTCGAATAAGGTGATCTCTAAATCTGGGTGCAGCCTTAATGCGTATGCGCATCCTAAGCCAGATATACCAGCGCCAATGATGGCAACTTTTTTCTTACCCACTAAATTTTTTCTCCAAGAAGTTTCTCTATTTCACCTGTAATACTGCTGCTTGCGGGTTTTGTCATGCTGCCAAACGAATCAACGACATTACCGTTCCGATCAATGAGGTACTTATAAAAATTCCATTTCGGTGTTGTCCCAGTTTTAGCAATGAGCATTTTAAATAGTGGGTTTGGATTGCTTCCACTTACTGAGCTCTTAGCGAACATGGGGAATTTCACATCATAGGTATTTTTACAGAACTCAGCGATATCTTTATTACTACCTGGCTCTTGTTTGCCAAAATCGTTTGATGGAAATCCTAATACAACTAATCCACGGTCTTTATATTTGGCATACAACTTCTCAAGACCCTCATATTGGCTCGTAAAGCCACAAAAACTGGCTGTATTAACAACGAGAATGACTTTTCCTTGGTATTGGCAAAGGCTTTGAGGTGCCTCATCCTGCAATCTTGGAAAAGTGTGGGACAAGAGGGGGCTACAGCTGGCGGCGGGAGTAGCCTTTGCAAACGGCATAGCTGTAAGCAAGAAAAATAGTGCCAGTAAGTACCGCGGCATGGAGCGAATCATCTTGAGCCTTTAGGTGGGACGGGGATGCCCAAGTCTAAGACATTCTGGCAAATATCGTTGAATTTAGCCCAATGCCATTAATATGGCGCTATGAGCTCTTTATCCCCACCTTCTTTTGAGTCTAAAGTCTGCGTTCCGACTGAGCTGGAAGCCCGTATTGCGGCGCTTCCGAGACCCTTGGTATTTACGAATGGCGTCTTCGACATCCTACACAGAGGGCACGCCAGCTACTTAGCTCAAGCTAGGGAGCTTGGCGCGAGCCTTGTAGTGGGGGTGAATTCAGATGCCTCAGTCAAGATGCTGGGTAAGGGTGACGACAGGCCTATTAATACTGAGGCTGATCGCCAGGCTTTATTGGCAGCGCTTGAGAGTGTCGACTTGGTCGTCTTATTTACAGAGCAGACTCCGGTTAATCTGATTGCCAAGATTCATCCAGATATTTACGTTAAGGGGGGAGATTATGAAATCGACTCCTTGGAGGAAACTCGCCTCGTGAAAACTTGGGGTGGTGTGGCAGTGGCTATCCCCTTTTTATACGAGCGCTCCACAACAACCCTGTTGGGCAAGATCCGCACAAGTTGACTGGCATGGTGGTTTACAGATTCTGTAAGAGCCAAGCCCAAAGTCCACGTAACACTAAACCTTCAATGGGCTCTACTGGCAGTATTGCTAACTCTGGAAACTGTTTAATTTCTTGTGCCAAAATTTTGGCATTGCCCCCATCAAGCCAAATTCGCTCAACTGGATGATTCATGGTTTTAGCTAAGTAGGCTGCGCGCAGTATTGCCCCTATTTGCGCTGCATCACAACCGCCCGTAATCGCCTTATCAGTAGTGCTGCCAAAGCTCGCTTGAGCTTCAGGCTTGTTGGCGCGAACTGCTAATGGAAGTTGGACTGTATTTTGTTGAAGACTGTCTTGCATCAGACTTAAGCCTGGCAAGATCCAGCCACCGTAATGGACGCCATTGCCACCCAGTAAGTCAATGGTAGTGGCCGTTCCAGCGTTGATGACTAGTGTATTGGTACTGGAGAGAGCTCTTGCACCAATCAGTGCTGCCCACCGATCTGCGCCTAATTTACTGGGGTCTTGATAGAGTGTTCGTAAGCCTTGGTAAGGACTGCTACCTCTCAACTGTTTCCACTCAAGATCTTGCCATTGCGGAAAGAGGCTGCGTAGATTTTCGATCGCAGCATCGCCTGCTACGCAGCAAAAGCCAATGGCATCTGGTTTAGGTAAGGTTTTGGAAATATAGTCAGACAGTTCAGCCCGTAATTCAGGTGACTGGAAAGATTTGGTGCTGATCGACCCAGAGTATGCCCACAGTTTTTTATTTCGGTCTGCAATGTTTTGTGTAGATTCGACTGCGGCCCATTTGAGCCGAGTGTTACCAAGATCAAATACCAAATACAGACTCATGATTGAACTCGCAAAGAAACATCGCCCGCATAAATGGCGATAGATTTGTCATGCTGATGAAGAATAAGGGCGCCAGAGTTATCTACTCCGGAAGAGATTCCGATGATAGATTCTTTGCCGGCGCCTGATATGCAAACAGACTGACCGTTAAAGGCGTCCCAGTGTGACCAAGAATCTTTAAAATAGCTAAATCCATGCTGTTCAAATTGGATCAAGTGGCTTTCAAATGTCTCAATCAGCTTGAGCCAAATGAACTCCGCATCTGGAATCGGTGTTTGATGAGGCATTAGTTGATCCAAAGCAGTAGCTGCAAAAGAGGCTTGATTTTCTGAGTTCTGAGTAATCAATTCTGCATTACGTAAGTTCAGGCCTATGCCGATTACCATCCAAGTGGGTGAATTTGGACTGCTTTGTCCGCCTTCAATCAGGATGCCACCAAGCTTGGCATTGTTCAGTAGTAAATCGTTGGGCCACTTTAATCTTAGACCTTGTTGATGGAGAGCTGCCTCATTGATCCCTAATACTCCAGCAATGCCTGCAATAACCGCTAGCCCAATGACTAGACTAAGTCCGCTCACTTCATGGGGACGTTTATTGAATGGGTAAGCTAAGGAGAAGCACAGCGTATCTCCAGGGTTAGAAAGCCACACTCTTCCTGCTCTGCCCTTGCCAGAGGTCTGATCGTGGGCGATACGTGCAACGGGATCAATTAATTCACCGGCACGCCAGCGAGCTAATAAATCATCATTAGTTGATTTGGTGGTGGCAACGCGTTCGAGAATGCAATTCGGGCTCATTTTTCTATTGTAGAAAGATCTAGGCTAGCTGACCTAGAATAAGGGGATGCATCACGAAGATCAGCGTCCTCGCAAGTTTGTTTGGCCTCTCCAGGCAATGCCTTTGGCTCGGGCCATTAGCTTGAGCTATGCGCTTTTAATCATTTATGTCAGCCTGAATCCCTTTGATTTCAGTTTTGATAATGGGATCGCCCCATGGGCATGGATAGATGCTCCTCTACCCCGCTTCATTACGCTCTTTGATGTGTCAGTCAATATCTTGGCCTACATTCCCTTGGGGTTTCTGCTGGTCTTTGCCTGCTACCCACGTTGGCGTAATTTTGTTGCCTTAAGCGTCGCCTTGAGCTTTAGTGCGGCATTGGCTTTTAGTGTTGAGTCGCTACAAACTTGGTTGCCTACCCGCATTCCTAGCCAAATGGATTGGTGGGCCAATGTGTTGGGCGGTTTGATGGGCGGATTATTGGCCATCCCCTTGGGCCCCCAGTGGCTCTCTGGGAGTGCAATACGTCGTCGCTTTGATCAATGGTTTGGTTCGAACTGGGCAGCTTGCGCTTTATTTTTACTTTTCCCTTGGGCTCAAATTTATCCCCAAAGCTCATGGTTGGGTACGGGGGTATGGGGACATGCCATTTTTGCCTCCATCGACTGGGGCACTATGGTGGTCAATCATGTCATTCAAGAATCCATCATTACAGCGGTTTGTTGGCTCGGTACCGGACTCTTGCTATCTTTGGGGATGCGTGCAAAAGCGCCCCAGTGGAACATCCTAAATAGCCTGCTTTGCTTCACTGTCTTAGTGAAAATTGCCTTTACTGCATTGCAGTTCGGTGCGGAATCTGGTTTGTTGTGGCTCACCGCAGGGGCTATTTGGGGAATGGTGCTGGGCAGTCTATTACTTAGATGGACCCTCCAGTTTTCCTTAGCTAGTAAAGCTTGGCTTGCAATCGCCTGTTTAGTCACTGCTACCTTGGTAATTAATCTCCTGCCGGACAACCCGTATTTCATTCTGACATTACGACATTGGTATCAAGGTCGGCTATTACACTTTAATGAGCTAATGCAATGGGTTTCAGTAGTATGGTTGCCACTGGCATTATTTTGGGTACTTCGAAATAGGACCACCTTTAATTTAAAACCTTGATTGAGATGACATATGAGTTTTAAACACCATGTTTTTTTCTGCCTAAACCAGCGCAGTAATGGCGAAGATTGTTGCGATCGCCATAACGCTTTTGCTCTTTTTGATTTCGCAAAAAAGCGTGTCAAAGAATTGGGCTTATCTGGCCCGGGAAAAATCCGCATTAACAAAGCAGGATGCTTGGATCGTTGTGCTGATGGCCCAGTGGCAGTAATTTATCCAGAGGGCATTTGGTACACATTTATTGATACTGAAGATGTTGAAGAAATTATTCAGTCGCACTTAATACAAGGGCGTCCAGTAGAGCGCTTGCAATTGACTTAAAAAGATTTCAGAAAGTTTTTTCATGAATAGCCGCACAAAAATAATTCATATTGAAGGTGTTGTGGGTCAAATTGAAATGTCAATTGATCTACCAGATGAATTAAAAAATAATCCTGATTTTCCGGTGAGAGGCTTAGCTTTGGTTGCGCATCCACACCCACTGATGGGTGGAACGATGGATAACAAAGTTGCACAAACCATGGCACGCGCCTTTAATCAATTGGGTTACATTAGTGTGCGCCCTAATTTTCGCGGAGTAGGGGCTACTGCCGGTGTGCATGATGACGGTGTTGGCGAGATGGAAGACTTGCTACACGTCACTGATTGGATGCGTACCCCTTCTAGTTGGAATCAATTTGAGGCGACTGCACAACAGGCGTGGGTACAGACTGCCAATACTTTGCCTTTGGTGGTTTCTGGTTTTTCATTTGGCAGTTTTGTTGGCACCCATTTGGTTCAGCGCTTGGCAGAGCTAGGACGCCCAGCTGAGCGGTTTGTCATGGTGGGTAGTGCGGCTGGTAAATGGGTCTTAGCACCTGTGCCTGCTGATACCATTTTGATTCATGGCGAGTTGGATGAAACTATTCCCTTGATCGATGTCTTGGATTGGGCGCGTCCTCAAGAGTTAACCGTACAAGTAGTGCCAGGTGCCGATCATTTTTTCCATCGACGTTTACATTGCATTCGCAACATCATTACTAGCGCTTGGTTGGGTATGCCTGATCATCGCAATCAATAGAGTAAATAGAAAAGTTAATAGAAAAGTTAAAAGAATATGACTGAAGATAAAAAATCCCTCATTGAATACCCATCAGAGTTTCCAATCAAGGTGATGGGTAAGTCCAATCCAGAGTACCTACCTGCAATCTTGCACATTGCCCGTCAATTTGATCCTACATTTGATGAGAGTAAGGTTGAGCAGCGACCCTCAAAAGATGGAAATTATCTAGGCATTACATTGCCAATCACTGCCACTAGTCGAGAGCAGTTAGATGAGTTGTATCGCACCTTATCCACGCATCCCTTGGTTAGTGTTGTCCTCTAAATTATTTGCATGAGTTTTTTAGTAAAACATTTGGGGGTGGCTGAATACGAGTCAACGTATCAAGCGATGCGGGATTTTACGCAGCAACGAGGTGGTGACACCCCGGATGAAATTTGGATTCTTGAGCACCCCCCAGTTTTTACTTTAGGTTTGGCTGGAGATACAGACAATTTACATTCCCCTAGTAATCAAATTCCATTAGTGCAGGTTGATCGTGGTGGTGAGATCACGTATCACGGACCTGGGCAAATCGTGGTGTATTTGCTACTTGATCTGAGACGTTTGGGTATTTTTGTAAAAGAGCTTGTCTCTCGAATCGAGCAAGCTTTGATTAATACCTTGGCAGATTTTGGTATTCGGGCAGAAAGACATGCTGGCGCGCCTGGTATTTATATTGCTCATGAGAGTTCAGTACAAGCAGAGTATCGAGGTGCCAAGATTGCCGCCTTGGGTCTTAAGGTCTCCAAGGGGTGCTCATATCATGGGCTTGCCCTAAATGTATCTACCGATTTAGCTGCTTTTGCCCGTATTCACCCATGCGGGTATGAGGGCTTAAGGACGGTGGACATGCAAACTCTTGGGATCAAGGACAATATAGACATTATTAGCCAAACCCTTTTGGGGCATTTGCAAAAGCAACTGATTTCATTATGACCACCAATAAGCCGGACCTCGATACCACCGCCACTAGTAATAGTCGCCAGGATCTTAACTACGATGCTTCACGTAAGCAGAAGTCGAGCGAGAAAACTGCACGCATTCCGATCAAGATTATTCCTTTGGAGCAAGTGCTCAAAAAGCCCGATTGGATTCGAGTAAAAGCCGCTTCTGGAAATTCTCGCTTTTCTGAGATTAAAAAGATTCTTCGTGAAAATGAGTTGGTCACAGTTTGCGAAGAGGCAAGCTGCCCTAATATTGGCGAGTGCTTTGGTAAAGGCACGGCTACCTTCATGATCATGGGTGATAAATGTACACGTCGTTGCCCATTTTGTGACGTGGGCCATGGCAGACCAGATCCATTAGATACAAAAGAGCCGGGTAATTTAGCGCGCACGATCGCTGCTCTGAAATTAAATTATGTGGTGATTACTAGTGTAGATCGCGATGATTTACGTGACGGTGGCGCAATGCACTATGTTGACTGCATTTCTCAGTCACGCGATCTCTCCCCCAATACACGCATTGAAGTGTTAGTGCCAGATTTTCGTGGTCGCTTAGATAAAGCTTTGGATATTTTTTCAGAGCATGCGCCGCAAGGTTTACCTGATGTGATGAATCACAATTTAGAAACGGTTCCGCGCTTATACAAAGAGGCGCGACCCGGTGCTGACTACGCACATTCTTTAAAGTTACTAAAGGATTTCAAAGAGCGCTTCCCGCATATTCCAACCAAGAGCGGTTTAATGGTTGGCTTAGGAGAAACTGACGAAGAAATTTTAGAAGTCATGCGCGATATGCGTGAACACAATATTGATATGCTGACTATTGGACAGTATTTAGCTCCTTCAGGACATCACCTGCCGGTTCGTCGCTATGTGCATCCCGATGTCTTTAAGTATTTTGAAGAAGAAGCTTATGCAATGGGCTTCTCACATGCTGCTGTGGGCGCGATGGTGCGCTCTAGCTATCATGCTGATGAGCAAGCACACAGTGCAGGTGTTATCTAAACTTATGCTTCAAAAGTTTGGCGTAGTTCTGGCACTTGCATTTCTACTTTCTGCTTGTAGTCCTAAATTAGATTGGCGGACTGTGCAGTCTCCACAAGAGGGTTATAGCGCTCTCTTTCCAGGTAAGCCTGAAAAGATTGATCGACGACTACCTTATCAAAATCAAGAAATTCCACAAACCTTGGAAGCGGTAAAAATTGAGGATGATATTTATTCGGTGAGTGCGATTCGTTTGAGCAAAGAACAGGCTAGCTTGGCGCCTAATTTATTAGAGCAGGTGCAAGGTAATTTATTTGGTCGTGCAAATGTAAACCAGGAAACCGCTGTTGGTGTTGATGCTCTATATCGGACTGCAAATAAACAGCGCGTAGCTACTAAAGATTATTTTTTAGAGTTTCCATCTTCTGGCAGAGTAGAGCAGTCGATGCGCGTCCGTTGGATCACCAGAATGACACCAGATAATGGAGTTTGGATTTATCAGATCTCGGTTTTACATACTGCACCAGCGCGAGTGGATGCCAAAACATTTTTCTCTGAAGAAGCGTATTCAAACTTCTTTGATGAGTTTCATCCGGAATAATTTCCAGATGAAACAAAAATTCTGCTTAAGACTTTTCTAGGGCAGCAACTTTAGCTTCGAGAGCTTCAAGCTTTTCTCTAGTCTTGGTCAATACTTTAGATTGCAACTCAAACTCTTCACGAGTAACTAAATCCATTTTCTGAAAACCTTGATTCATCATTGCGCGCACATTCTTTTCAATCTCTTGCGCTGGTGAATTACGAATAGCATCCCCAACCTTGTTTTGCATATCACTAGCAATACGCTGGATTTGCTCTAGGATTTCGCCTGGTTTTTGCATAATGCCGCCCGCCGTTCTATTGAAATTTGCTTAAAAGATACAGAATGTATTTTAAGTTGTTGGGCTCAAAACAGGCGAACCTAGCTAAAAAATGCTGCATGTGCACCAAAATGAACGAAAATGGGGCACATCCAAGCACCAAAATTGTGCATACGCCTTATTTAGGGGAATTTCAAAAAATTTCAGAGAGCTTCAAGATCCATTATCACTCCATGCAATAAAGCATTCATCCCCTTTTCATTTCACACAGCAAGGAGCAATACATGAAAACTATTCAAAAGACAGCCATCGCTCTCGTAGCATCTGGCTTATTTGCAACATCAGCGTTTGCACAAACAGCACCCGCCGCAGCTCCAGAAGTAAGCCCAATTACGGCTAACGTTACAGTTACCAATAACTATGTTTACCGTGGTTTAACGCAGACAGACTTTAAACCAGCGATTCAAGGTGGCTTCGACTACGCTCACGAGAGCGGTTTCTATATTGGTAACTGGAACTCATCAATTAGCTGGGTTTCAAATCAAGATTATGCAATTGCTAAGTCATCTTCAATAGAGATGGACGTGTATGCTGGTGTCAAAAAAGAAATAATCGGTGAAGGTTTTGCGAGTGATCTTGGTGTTTTGCAATACTACTATCCAACTTCTGGAACACTTGCTACCAAAACCAATCCAAATACTACTGAATTGTATGTAGCACAAAACTTTACCCTGGGCTCTACTACTGGCTTTTTAAAATTCTCTTATGCAGTAACTAATATTTTCGGTACTGCAAATAGTAATGGCTCATACTATCCTGACCTTACAGTTAATCACGACACTGGAATGTATGGAATAAGTTTAAATGCTCACGTAGGATATCAAAAAATTGCAGGTCAAACATTAGCTGCGGGGCAGCCCTCACCAAGTTACGTTGACTATAAGCTTGGTTTAACAAAAGATTTTGGAGGTGGTTTATCTGGGTCTATTGCTTATGTTGGTACAAATCTTAAAAAGGGTTCCGGAGCAACATACGGCAACACTTATGCATATAACTCTACTTCCGGGGGATCAACAAGAAGTCAGGGCGCATCTACTGGCTTAATTTCCTTAACAAAAACTTTCTAATTCCTTCCTCTGAACGGAGAAACATATGAAATTAATTACCGCAATCATCAAGCCCTTCAAGCTTGACGAAGTGCGCGAAGCTCTCTCGGAAGTGGGAGTTTCGGGCATTACCGTCACTGAAGTTAAAGGCTTTGGCCGTCAAAAAGGTCACACTGAGTTGTATCGCGGTGCTGAGTATGTAGTCGACTTTTTGCCGAAAGTAAAAATTGAAGCTGCTGTTGAAGATGGCATCTTGGAGCGAGCGATTGAAGCAATTGAAAAATCTGCTCGTACTGGAAAAATTGGCGATGGCAAGATTTTTGTATCCCCAGTTGAACACGTCATTCGCATTCGCACCGGTGAAACCGGCGCGTCAGCACTTTAAAGAGAGGTTCAAAATGTTAACTTGGATGAAACGACTCCTAGCTGGAAGCGCAATGGCCTTGGCTATTGGCGCAACTAGCGTGATGGTAGCTTCACCAGCTTTTGCTGATGAAGCAAAGCCAGTAGCTGCAGCAGCAGCGGCAGTTGTAGCCGCTCCTGCTTTGATTCCTAATAAGGCTGATACAGCTTGGTTACTAGTGTGTACTGCATTGGTAATCTTGATGACATTGCCTGGTTTGGCTTTGTTCTACGGCGGTTTGACACGTAGCAAGAACATTCTTTCTGTGCTCGTACAGTGTATGTTTGTATTTGCATTGATCACCGTGTTGTGGTCCCTTTATGGATACAGCTTTGCATTTACTGAAGGCGGTGCATTTATTGGTGGACTCGATCGTTTGTTCTTGCAAGGTATTACTCCAGATTCAGTTGCCGCAACGTTTAGTAAAGGCATTGTGATTCCTGAGTATGTATTTATGGCCTTCCAAGCTGCATTTGCAACTATTACTTGCTGCTTGATTATTGGTTCATTTGCCGAGCGCGCGAAGTTTTCTGCAATCGTGTTGTTTGTTATTCTTTGGTTCACTTTCAGCTACTTGCCAATCGCTCACATGGTTTGGTTCTGGCCTGGTCCTGATGACATCAAAGATGCTGCATCACTTGAAGCAATCACAGCGCGTGCTGGTTGGTTGTGGCAGAAGGGTGTTCTCGACTTTGCTGGCGGTACCGTTGTTCACATCAATGCTGCGATTGCAGGTTTGGTAGGTTCATTCGTAGTTGGCAAGCGTTTGGGTTACGGCAAAGAAGCAATGAAGCCACACAACTTAGTGTTCGTCATGATTGGTGCCTCACTTCTGTGGTTTGGTTGGTTTGGTTTCAATGCGGGTTCTGCTCTCGAGGCAAACGGTAGCGCAGTCTTGGCATTCGTAAACACATTGTTGGCAACAGCTGCCGCAGTATTGGGTTGGTCATTTGCTGAGTGGATTACTAAAGGCAAGCCCTCCATGTTGGGCGCTGCATCTGGTTGCGTAGCCGGTTTAGTTGCAATTACTCCAGCTGCTGGTTTTGTTGGCCCGATGGGCGCACTCGTTATCGGCGTTCTTGCCGGTGTAGTTTGCTTGTGGGGTGTCTCTGGTCTCAAGAAGATGTTGGGTTCAGATGACAGCTTGGACGTATTCGGTGTGCACGGCGTTGGCGGTATCTTGGGCGCTTTGTTAACCGGCGTGTTCGCAGACCCAGCTTTGGGTGGAACAGGTATTTGGGATTATGTAGCGAATGCTGCAGCCCCTGATTACTCCATCGTTAGCCAGTTGTGGATTCAGAGTCAGGGCGTAATCGTGACCTTAATTTGGTCTGGCGTAGTTTCTTATATCGCCTTCAAATTGGTTGATATCGTGGTTGGCTTGCGCGTTAAAGAAGATGAAGAGCGCGAAGGTTTGGATATCAGCTCCCACGGTGAGTCCGCTTACGAGTCTTAATTAGCTTTTTTACCCCTCACTGGGCGGCTTTGGTTAGCTGCCCAGTTTTTAAGCGCGGGATCCTCGGATTCCGCGTCTTTCTTTTAAAAAATCTTACAATGGTGAAATGGTTCCACATCTCATCACTGCCCTTAGCGGCCCTCTTCTCGATCTTGAGTCGAAGGTATTAGAAGCAACCCCAACGATTGAGCGCTGGTTCAGGCTTGAATGGCAAGAGCACACTCCGCCGTTTTACTGTTCGGTTGACTTACGTAACGCGGGCTTTAAGCTTGCACCAGTTGATACCAATCTCTTCCCAGGTGGCTTTAACAACCTCTCACCCCAAATGTTGCCTTTAGCAGTTCAGGCAGCAATGGCAGCAATCGAGAAGATTTGTCCTGAGGCAAAAAATTTACTATTGATACCCGAGCGACACACTCGTAATACCTTCTACTTACAGAACATTGCACGTTTATCTTCGATCTTGCGTCAGTCAGGTCTTAATGTCCGCTTAGGCACTTTGTCTGATGAAATTAAAAAGCCGACTTGGATTGACTTGCCCGATGGCAACCGCCTCTTGATGGAGCCTTTGTCTCGTTTGGGTTTGAAGAAGCAGCGTCTTGGTTTGAAAGATTTCGACCCTTGCTCAATTTTGCTGAACAATGATTTATCAGCAGGCATTCCTCCGATCTTAGAAAATCTACACGAGCAGTATCTCTTGCCGGGTCTGCATGCTGGCTGGCATGTCCGCCGCAAGTCTAAGCACTTTACTGCTTACGATGAGGTTGCTAAGAAGTTTGCGAAGGTAGTTGATATTGACCCCTGGATGATCAATCCTTATTTTGCTAGCTGCTCTGATGTGAACTTCCATGAGCGCAAGGGCGAAGAAGAATTACAAGCTGCTGTCGAGAAAGTTTTAAAGAAGACTGCCAAAAAATATCGTGAGTACGGCATTAAAGAGAAACCTTACGTTGTTGTCAAAGCAGATGCTGGTACATATGGCATGGGTGTGATGGTGGTGAGTGACCCCGCGCAACTTAAAGACCTTAACCGCAAAGACCGCAATAAAATGAGTGTTGTAAAAGAAGGTCTTGAGGTAAGCGATGTTTTGATTCAAGAGGGTGTCTATACCTTCGAGAAGGTCAATGAAGCTGTTGCGGAGCCAGTGGTGTACATGATCGATCGCTATGTGATTGGTGGCTTCTATCGGGTGCACACTGACCGCGGCCCTGATGAGAATTTGAATGCCCCAGGCATGCATTTTGTACCCTTGGCATTTGAGCAAAACTCTATCCCAGATTTAGGTGCAAAGACTGGCAGCGCACCGCCAAATCGTTTTTATCTATATGGTGTCGTCGCTCGTCTAGCCTTACTGGCGGCCTCTCTGGAGCTAGAGCGCTCTGATCCTAATGCTGAAGCTGCTTAATTTATTCGGATACTGACATGAACCTGCTTTTCATTGCGGATCCTTTAGCGTCTTTTAAGATTAGTAAGGATTCCACTTTAGCAATGATGCGAGTTGCTCAAGAAGCGGGACATCAACTTTGGTTTTGCGAAAGTCGCAATATCCTCTGGAGAAATAATTTTGTTGTGGCAGATTGTCAGTCTCTCGACATCAAACCAGGCGGTACTACATGGTTTGAATTGGGCTCTGTAGAAGATCGCCCACTCAATACTTTCAGCGCAGTCATGATGCGTACTGATCCGCCATTTGATATTGAATATCTCAATACCACTTGGTTACTATCTGCAGCGGTTCGACAGGGTGCAAAAGTATTTAATAATCCAACCGCCATTCGGGATCACTCTGAAAAGATATCCATCACCGAGTTTCCCGAACTCATTCCACCAACTTTAGTAACACGTGAACTTAGCGCGATTGAGGTGTTTCATCAAGAGCATCAAGATATTGTGATTAAGCCCTTGGACGGTATGGGTGGTATGGGTGTATTCCGCGTTGGGCCAGATGCTTTAAATCTGGCCAGTATTGTTGAGACGCTAGGTGAGAATGGCGCACGTACTTTGATGGTGCAAAGATTCTTACCGGAGATTATGCAAGGCGATAAACGGGTGTTGCTGATTGGCGGTGAAGTAGTGCCCTTCTCATTAGCGCGCATTCCGCAAGGTAGTGAAATCCGTGGCAATTTGGCTGCTGGAGGTAAGGGAGTGGCAATGCCGCTAACGGATGCTGAGATCAAGGTTGCGGAGCGCTTAGCCCCTATTTTGAATGCCCGAGGCTTATTCTTGGTAGGATTGGATTTAATTGGCGCATACGTCACAGAAATTAATGTGACTAGTCCAACCTGTTTTGTAGAAATTACTGAGCAAAGTGGATTTGATGTCCCAAAATTTTGGTTAACCGCGCTTGAAAAGGCATTGGCATAAACATGGTTGGAATTGTCATAGTTGCCCACACCCCGGTAGCAAGTGCAATGCTTGGTTTTGCTGAGCATGCTTTCGGCGTGCTGCCAGAGAGAGTGAGAGCAGTCGACGTTCCGCCCTACGAAGATATCAAAGTCAGTTTCGATCGGGTTCTAAAAGCAGCCTACGGAGTAAATTCAGGTCAGGGTGTTTTAATTTTGACTGATGTGATGGGTGCCACCCCAGCTAATGTAGCCTCTAAGCTTGAAGCGTTGGGCCCACTTTCAGGCTTGAATGCCCCCGTAGTTGTTTTGGCGGGCCTCAATTTACCCATGTTGATGCGATGCATCTCCCATCGTGGCGAGGGCTTGGAAGAATTGGCTCATAAGGCGCTTCAAGGTGGCCAAAATGGCATTCTGCGTTTAGGTTCCAAAACCCCGCAAACTACTTCAGAAAAATAGGATTCGATATGCCAGTTACTGAAATCGAAATTATTAATAAGCTGGGCTTACACGCTCGAGCATCAGCCAAGCTATCGCAACTTGCCGCTGAGTTTCCTTGCGAAATATTCTTGTCCCGTAATGGTCGTCAAATCAACGCTAAAAGCATTATGGGTGTCATGATGCTGGCCGCTGGGATTGGAAGCACGGTCACTCTAGAAACTGTTGGGGAGAAGGAAGACGAGGCAATGCAGGCTTTAACTGCACTAATCAATGATCGATTTGGTGAGGGCGAATAAGGATGACTTTTGCGTTGCACGGAATAGCAGTCTCTAAGGGCATTGCCATTGGGAAGGCCGTATTGATATCGCGTGCTGCTTTAGAGGTTAGTCATTATTTGGTTGAAGCAGGCAAAGAAGAGGACGAGGCTCAAAAATTATTAGATGCTTTTGAGCAGGTGCGTCAGGAATTAGAGCAATTACGTCAAGGCTTACCGAAAGATGCGCCACAAGAAATGGCCGCGTTTTTAGATGTTCACGGCATGATCTTGGCTGATCCCGCTCTAGCTGAGAAACCTATCAAATTAATTCGTACTCAGAGGTTAAATGCTGCTTGGGCTTTAACAACAGAACTAAATGATCTTTTAGAGCAGTTTGCAGATATTGAGGATGCCTATTTAAAAGAGCGCGCTAACGATATTCGTCAGGTAGCAGAGCGGGTCATCAAGGCCTTGAATGCCCAGAAAAAAGACTCTTTAAATGATGATGATTTTTTGCCTGCAAGCGATATCGGCGTTGAGTCAATTATTGTTGCCCACGATATTGCCCCTCATGACATGCTGCGTTTCAAAGACCATGCCTTTACAGGATTTGTAACTGATCTTGGCGGCAAGACCTCTCATACTGCTATTGTTGCGCGCAGCATGGAAATTCCGGCAGTAGTCGGTGTGCGACATGCTAGTGAAATGATTCGTCATGGCGATTGGTTGATATTGGATGGAGAGCATGGGGTTGTCGTTGTTGCGCCCGATGAACAACTGCTTGCTGAGTATCGGAAGCTACAGGCTCAAGCTTTAAAAGAGGCTCGCAAGCTAAGGCAGTTAAAGCATTCAAAAACAGAAACAACTGATCGTGTCGAGATTGAGTTATTTGCCAATATCGAATTGCCCGAAGATGCAATTCAGGCGGTGAAGTTGGGTGCAGTAGGTGTTGGTTTATTCCGCTCCGAATTTTTATTTATGGATCGTAAGCAAGCTCTTCCAGATGAAGAGCAGCAGTACCAAGAATATCGTCGCGTTGTCGATTTAATGCATGGTCTGCCTGTCAATATCAGAACCATTGACGTTGGTGCTGACAAGGCCCTCGGTGGAGGCAGCGATGTTTCTCAAACTGGTGCATCACCACTTGGATTGCGAGCGATTCGCTGGTCTTTGACAGAGCCCGAAATCTTTTTAACGCAACTCAGAGCGATTTTGCGAGCATCGGCCCATGGTCAGGCGCGCATTATGATTCCGATGCTAGCTCATGCTAAGGAAATTGATGAAACATTTAGATTGATTGAAAAAGCAAAGCAGCAATTACATCAGCGTGGCAAGGCATTTAATCCGAATATTCAAGTTGGCGCAATGATTGAAATTCCGGCAGCTGCCCTGATGCTACCCTTATTTATCAATCGATTTGATTTTCTCTCTATTGGCACGAATGATTTAATTCAGTACACCTTGGCAATTGATCGCGCAGATCATGCTGTAGCGCACTTATACGATCCTTTGCATCCGGCTATTCTGAATTTACTGTCTAGCATCATCGATCAAGCCAAGCGCGCCGATGTGCCAGTTGCTATTTGTGGCGAGATGGCTGGCGACCCTGCTTTAACAAAACTATTGCTCGCCTTTGGACTGACTGATTTCTCCATGCACTTCAGTCAACTGTTGTTAGTTAAGCGCGAGATATTAAAAGCAAATGTAGGACTATTAAAGACTCGTGCCCCTAGAGTCCTTCGTGCCTATGAACCCGAAGAACAGGCCAAAGCCTTAGAGTATTTACTTTCTTAACTCTTTAGTTTTGGGGGCCGCAAACCTTACATGCGGCATTTCGAGCAACACGAATCTCATCAATCTGAGTATTGATGGCATTCCACAGCAACATTCTTCCAACTAGGGGCTGGCCAAAGCCAATCAATACTTGAAGTGCTTGGGCTGCTTGCATCGCACCAATAATGCCAACGAGAGGGGAGAAGATGCCCATGCTGGCACAGCTGACTTCTTCAAACTGCTCATCTGGAGAAAAAAGGCAGGCGTAGCAGGGTGATGTTTTATTGCGAGAGTCAAAGACACTGAGTTGACCATCAAATTTGAGGGCAGATCCAGAGACGAGCGGAATCTTGTGAATAAAGCAGGCTTGATTGATCAGTTGGCGAGCGGCAAAGTTATCCGTGCAATCTAAAACGAGATGGGCTGTCGGTAATAGTCTATTCAGTAAGTCTTCCGAAGCCTTTTCTGCAATTGCGTTAATCGTGAGGGCGGGATTCAGACTTTGTAAAAATTGTTTTCCGGACTCCACTTTGGTCTTACCAATTGAGATTTGGGTATGCATGATTTGTCGCTGCAAATTAGTGAGCTCAACTTGGTCATGATCAACTAGCGTGATTTTTCCGATTCCAGCTGCAGCTAAATAAGGTGCGGCAGCACTTCCGAGTCCACCAGCGCCAATGATCAAGACGTGCGAGCCAAGAAGCTTTTCTTGGCCAGCAACATCAATTTCCTCTAGTAGTAAATGCCGCGAGTAGCGAAGCAGCTGCTCATCATTCATATATGTGCCTAATGCTAGAACTTACTCTAGCTTCGAGGCTGAACGTTTTACAGGCTCACCATTGATGAATGCGACTGCCTGAGTCAGCATGAAGTCGTCTGCACTACCCAGTTCGACTGGCTTCTTCGACTTTTCTTTTTCTTTCTCTTCAGGAGTCTTCTTGGCATTTTTTTCTTCAATGCGCTGTAACTCTTCTAACCGACGTTTTTCTCGTTCAGAGGCTAGTTTTTCTTCTGACGATTGCTTGTTACGCAAATGCTTCTCACTATCGATCTCACGAGTGATCAATACATCATCAGGATCACCATCTTTATTTTGATCTACTGCGATATCGGGTTTGATGCCATAAGCTTGAATAGATTTACCACTTGGTGTGTAGTAGTACGCCGTAGTGATTTTCAATGCTGAGTCATTGGTCAACGGGCGAACTGTTTGTACGGAGCCCTTACCGAAAGTCGTTTTACCAATAATGGTTGCACGTTTGTAATCTTGTAATGCACCAGCCACAATTTCAGAAGCTGATGCTGAATAGGCATTTACTAAAACTACCATTGGTAATTTTTTATACATTGCTGGAACGCCAGCTAAAGGATCACCAGGCTCACTAAGACGGTACATCGCCGGTGTCGCATTAAAAACTTGCTTAGAGTCAGCTGTCTGACCTTTGGTAGAGACGATGACAGCATCTGCCGGCAAGAAAGCGGCGGCAACACCAACTGCACCTTGTAGTAAGCCGCCGCCATTGTTTCTGAGATCCAGAATGATGCCCTTCATTTTAGGATCTTGATTTGCAAGCTCAGTTAATTTCTTGGCAAGATCAGGAATGGTGCGCTCTTGAAAACTCGTTACTCTAACCCAGGCGATATTGTTATCCAAAATTTTCGCTTTGACCGATTGCACTTTAATTTCAGCGCGGGTAATAGTTACCGGAAAACTGCGCTCTTCGCTCTTACGGAAGACGGTCAAGGTAATTTTTGTGCCAGGTGTTCCACGCATAGTGCGCACTGCTTTATCTAGTGACATCCCACGAACTGGTTTGTCGTCTAAGCGAGTAATGAGATCACCAGCTTGCAAGCCAGCGCGTGCAGCAGGACTGTCTTCAATCGGATTAAGTACCTTAACAACGCCATCTTCTGAGGTGATTTCAATACCAAGCCCAGCAAACTTACCGCTGGTTTGCTCTTGCATTTCAGAGAAGTCTTTTTTATCAAGATAGGTTGAGTGAGGATCAAGACTGCTCACCATGCCCTTGACTGCATCAGTTAGCAATTGCTTATCTTCGATTGGCTCAACATACTCACGCTTGATTTGCGCAAAGACATTCGACAGTGTGCGCAACTCATCTAAAGGCAGTGTCGTACCCTGTTGAGCTGTAGCTGAAAGCTGGATGGTGGCTGCAACCCCGGCGATGAGGCCGACAGAGACTAGGGCAAAGTTCTTGAAAAATACGCGCATATTTCTGTTTTACCTTAATCCAAATAAAAATGCTGAATAGGTTTGAGATTGTCATCGAGCTCATAAACCAGCGGGATGCCATTGGGGACATTGATTTCCATAATATCTGTATCGGAAACCTGGTCGAGATACTTAATTAAAGAGCGAATGCTATTACCGTGTGCGACGAGCAATACGCGCTTACCTGCTTTGAGGGCGGGAGCGATCGATTCATTCCAAAGGGGTAATACACGCTCGACATTGTCCTTAAGGCACTCCCCCAAGGGAATATCAGAATCATTGAGTTTTGTATAACGTGGATCATTTTGCGGATTACGCTTATCACCTTTTTCTAGGAGCGGTGGGCGTACATCGTAGGAGCGGCGCCAAATATAAACTTGTGCATCTCCGTACTGTTGGGCAGTTTCCGCTTTATTTAGTCCTGTGAGTGCGCCATAGTGACGCTCGTTCAGTCTCCAGCTATGCACCACTGGTAACCACATGAGGTCCATAGTGTCTTGAACATGCCATAGGGTACGAATGGCTCTTCTGAGTACTGAGGTGTACGCCACATCAAATTCATAGCCAGCTTTACGGAGGTTTTCACCTGCAGCAAGGGCCTGTTCAGTGCCCTTGGGGGTTAAGTCAACGTCCGCCCAGCCGGTAAAGCGGTTTTCAAGGTTCCAGGCGGATTCGCCATGACGAATAAGGACAAGTTGTTTCATAGAGCCATTCTATAATCCGGTGATGAACTTTCTTACACAAATTGATAACTTAGCGCTAATTGCCCTCCTACTGGTTACGGGCTCAGCACTCTTCTTTCCTACATTATCTACGCTTATTAGCGGAAAAGGCTTATCTCCTACAGAAGCGACTATTTGGATAAACCGTCGCAAAGCAGCCGTTTTGGACTTGCGTCCTGCATCCGATTTTAAGATTGGTCATCTACCAGGATCAAAGCACATTTTGGCCGAGCAAATTCCATCTGGGATCGACAAGCTCAAACTAGATCGTAACAATCCCATTATTTTGGTCTGTCAGTCTGGTGCGAATGCTCGCAAGCTTGTCCCAGAGCTCAATAAGCTAGGGTTCCCAGAGGTTGCAGTCCTCGATGGCGGCGTTCAAGCTTGGCAAGCCGCAGCCTTGCCATTGGTTAAATAATTTAGCGAGTCTCGGATATGCCACCAGTCACGATGTACAGCACTCAAGTTTGTCCGTATTGCGTTATGGCAGAGAAGCTTCTGCAAAAGAAGGGTGTTGCCAATTTAGAGAAGATTTTGATTGATCGGGATCCTGCACAGCGCGAGATCATGATGACCCGCACTGGTCGACGTACAGTGCCACAAATTTACATTGGTGAGACCCATGTTGGCGGTTATGACGACCTAGTTGCCTTGGATCGCGCTGGCCAACTTGATCCATTACTAGTTTAAAAATTTACACAGAAAGTTTCCATGACCGAACAAACTACTTCCGCTCCAGATGCAGCCGATAATTCAAAAGAACCTGGTTTTCGTATTCAACGGATCTATCTCAAGGACTTATCTTTAGAACAACCAAACGCCCCCCAAATTTTATTGGTTGCGGCAGAGCCTCAAATTGAGGTTGAGATTGATGTTGCAGTTACTCGCTTAAGTGATGAAATTTTTGAGGTTGCTTTAATTGCAACAGTAACCGCTAAGGTGGAGAGTAAAGTGCTCTTCTTGGTTGAAGCAAAACAAGCGGGTGTTTTTGAATTTAGTAATATTCCTGCAGAGCAAATTGATCCAATGTTGGGTATTGCTTGCCCAACAATTTTGTATCCTTATCTGCGCTCAAATATTGCTGACATTATTAGCCGCGCTGGTTTCCAGCCAATTCATTTGAACGAGATTAACTTCCACGGCATGTATGAACATCGTCTAATGCAGGCTACGCAAGCGGCTGCAACGGAAGGCGCCTCTGCCGATGAAAGCAAAATCATTCTTCCTCACTAAGCTGATTTAATTAAAGCCCACAGATCATGAAAGTGACGCTGCTTGGAGCTGGCTCATGGGGTACGGCTATGGCAGCGCAAGCTGCACGATATCTTCAGCCGGGCGATGTTTGTCTTTGGTCTCGAAGAGTTGAGCAAATCGAAGGTATGCAGCACTCAGGTGTAAACACAGCCTATTTGCCTGATGTCGTCTTGCCTAAGGGTTTGCAATTGGAGGTGAGTTTTGAGCGGGCCATCGAACGCCTTTCTGAAAATGATCTTTTGATAATTGCTACCCCGATGTCCGGTTTATCAGAAACAGTGGCGCAGGTATTGCGCCTTGCAAAACATCCGCTCAATATTGTTTGGCTTTGCAAGGGTTTAGAGCCTAGCACTACCTTGTTGCCGCACCAAGTAGTGGAACGCGAAGATCAACTACACAGTCATGGCATACGTCATTCTTACGGCGCTCTATCAGGACCTAGTTTTGCGCAAGAAGTTGCTAATGGTATGCCTTGCGCATTAACTGTCGCTAGTCAATCCAATACCTTGTGTGACATTGTTCAAGGCGCCTTCCACCATGGCAATATGCGCATCTATGCCAGCGATGATTTAGTGGGTGTCGAATTAGGTGGCGCTATTAAAAACGTTTTAGCGATTGCAGCGGGTATTGGTGATGGCTTGGATCTTGGCTTAAATGCACGTGCTGCAGTATTAACTCGTGGCCTTGCAGAAATGATGCGTTTAGTAAAAGCGGCTGGCGGCAGACCAGAGACCTGTATGGGACTAACCGGTGTAGGCGATTTGATCTTGACGGCTACTGGCGATCTCTCTCGTAATCGTCGTGTTGGTTTAGCGCTTGCAGCAGGAAAACCGTTGCCTGAAATTTTGGGAGGCTTAGGACATGTTGCTGAGGGTGTCTTATGTGCTTCAGCTGTTGGTAATCTCGCTGCGCGTTTGGGTGTCGAGATGCCAATTACTGCCATGATGGGTGAAGTCTTATCTGGAAAGCTTTCACCACACGAAGCAGTGAAAAAACTGATGGGGCGCGACCCTAAGCTCGAAGTCTAAGCTCTTAACTTCCGCCCAGCAATCCATTTTGGCGCCAAGCTTCATAAACTACGATCGCCACTGTATTCGAGAGATTTAAGCTACGACTGCTATCTTGCATTGCTAGGCGCATTTGATTGAGCGCTGGAATCGAACTTCTCACTTCTTCAGTAATACCTTTGGTTTCTGAACCAAAAACAAAATAATCCTCGGGTAAATATTTGCCATCATGAAACTTGCCAGATCCCTTGGTGGTTAAGGCAAAAATATGTTCCGGCTGAGGTTGTTCATCAGCCAAAAATTGTTCCCAGTTTTGATGAACTTTTACTTTAGCAAACTCGTGATAGTCCAGACCAGCCCTGCGCAGTTTGGCATCTTCCATTGGAAAGCCAAGCGGCTCGATGAGATGAAGCTTTGCGCCCGTATTTGCACACAGGCGAATAATATTGCCCGTGTTGGGTGGAATTTCTGGTTCGAATAAAACGATATTAAACATGTGCTGAGCTTTATATTACATTCTTGAGGCTGGGTACAACGTTCGTAAAAGAACCCAATTGGTAACACGAGATACCCCATTGTCCTTCAATACGCGAGCGATTTCATTTAAGGTTGCACCACTAGTCATGACATCGTCAAACACAATTACGCTTGCGGATTCTAGTTGGCCTTGAAATTGGGGGTTGATATAGAACATGTCTCGAATAGCCATTTGACGATTTGCACGATTCTCTTTGGCCTGATGCTGGGTATGGTGATAGCGTCTTAAGATGTGTGGGTTCTTATGGATATTTTTACCGCAATCAATCCGTCTGGCTAATTCCCAGCTTTGATTAAAGCCGCGAGAACACAATTTTTCTGGACTCAGCGGCACTGGTAGTAAATAGTCTGCTTCAAAATTATTTAAGCTTCGAGTCATCAGCTGATTCCATGCTGATACCAATCCCTGTGCGCAAGCAAGTCGTCGCTGATATTTAAATAGATGCAAGGCAGACTGTAATCTACCCTCGTAGCGATCAAGACAATAAGTTTCATCAAAGTAGGGCGGGTTAGCAATGCACTCTTTGCATTTATTTTCTGTTAGCTCACCAACTTCAAGAGTAAGACCGCATTGCTGACAGCATTCGTAATTGAATAGCTGATCTGATTCTAATTGGATGAGGCAATCAAGGCAGAGAGTGTGTCGCTGAAATGTACCGCAAACAATACAAGCGCTCGGTAGTAGGTGAGAACAAATTACTTGGAAAATATTCTCTATTGGATGCATGGGTCGCTGAGTATACTGAGCCAATGACCCAATCAATCAGATGGCTTCAGGATGAAATTGCAACGCGCATGTTGCAAAAATTAGACATCGTGAAATTAGAACCAAAAGACATTTTGCTGATTCCAGATTTTACTGGAGTACATAGTTCTTTTCTGACAAAACGCTTTCCAGGAATTCGTTTTCACAGTGCGCCCGAAGGTGAGCTATCGGGTTTTAATTTATTTAAATTGAGGGCAGCTCGTTTTTGGAATTCAAGAATGAAGTCGGCATCTATGGTTTCTCTCAATGATTACAAGAAAACAGGCCACCTTAAGCTTCCTAGTAATTCTGTAGATTTAGTGGTGAGCATTCTCTTAATTCAGGATTTAGCTGACCCCAAGCATTTTTTGCAGGAGTGCCGGCGAGTACTCAAGGAAGGTGGATTACTAAGCTTTAGCTATCTGGGCCCAGATACTGCAAAAGAGCTCAGATCAGAGCACTTGGCACAACAATTGCCCATTCAAAATTTGGCTAGCCCTTGGGACATGCACGATATGGGGGATGCCCTACTCAGTGAGCGTTTTTCTGACCCCGTAATGGATATGGAGTTTTTGGGTTTAGATTACGACTCTGACAAGGTCCTACTGTCAGACGCAAGGGCTCTCAATTTAATTTGTTCTGACTATCAAAACAGCATCCCAGCTACTCATTTGCCTCAAAAACTGACTTTAGAGGTGATTTATGGGCATGCCTGGGCTTTGGGTAAGAACCTCGCTAAGGTGCAAGATGATGTCGCTTATATTGATTTAAATCAAATAGGGCGCAAGACTAGGAATGATTCTGCTTAAGTGTAAGTGTTCACTATCTTTTAAACCATTGCCAAGATTGGGAGTGGCATAGTTAGTCCCGTTTGTTCTTGAGCCTAATTAACCCTATAATTGGTGCTAGTTGAATTGCTTGATACCGTTTTTTTGAGCTTCCTGAGGGTGTATTTCTGCAGGAACTCATGACAATAAACAGAGAATAAGATGAATTTATTTGGAAAAGTCACTAGGGCTTCGCTCTATTTGGTAGCAGCCTTTGGCACTGCATTTGCACGTGCAGCAGAAGATATGCAGGGTGGTCCAGCTGTAAACCAGCTCAATTTTACTGCCCCAGCCACAAAAATCATGGCAGAGATTCATTGGTTGCATTGGATGATGTTGATCATCTGCGCGCTTATTTTTGTTGGCGTATTTGGCGTGATGTTTTATTCCATTCTGAAGCACCGTAAATCTTTGGGTGCTAAATCCGCGTCATTTCACGAGAGCACTATTGTTGAGATTATTTGGACAGTGATCCCGCTATTGATTGTTATTGGCATGGCCTTGCCAGCAACCAAGACAGTTGTGGCAATGAAAGACACCACCAATTCAGACATCACCATTAAGACTACTGGTTATCAGTGGAAGTGGGGTTACGATTACATTAAGGGCGAGGGCGAGGGAATTAACTTCTTATCCACCTTATCCACTTCACGCGAGGCTGTTAATAATTTGGCACCAAAATCAAATACGTATTTGATGGAAGTGGACAACGAGATGGTTGTTCCGGTCGGTAAAAAGATTCGCATTATTACCACTGCAAATGATGTGATCCATGCTTGGGCAGTTCCAGCATTTGGCGTGAAGCAAGATGCAATCCCTGGTTTCGTTCGTGACACCTGGTTTCGTGCAGAAACAATCGGCACTTACCGTGGTCAATGCTCGGAGCTATGCGGCGCACAACATGCGTTTATGCCGATCGTAGTGAGAGTGGTTTCCCAAGAGGACTACACCAAATGGGTAGACGAGAAGAAAAAAGAAATGGGCTCGGCTTCTGATGATCCAACGAAGGTTTACACCATGGATGATCAAAAGGACCGTGGTGCCAAGGTTTACGCAGCTAATTGCGCAGCATGCCATCAGCCAAACGGCAAGGGCGCAGGCGCTTTCCCAGCGCTAGATGGCAGCAAAATGGTGCTTGGACCAAAGGCGGCTCAATATGACATCCTGATTAACGGCAAGGGTGCAATGCCAAAGTGGGCCGGAGTGATCTCTGATGGTGACATTGCCGCAGTAATGACCTATACCCGCAATGCATGGGGCAATAAAACGGGTGATGTAATTCAGACTCAAGATATTGTCTCTGCGCGTGCTGGCAAGTAATTTTTTAATAATTTATACAGATCAAACTAAACCGGAGTAATCCATGAGCACCATTTCAACTACCCACGATCACGCACACGACCATGCGCATGATGACCATACGCCACATGGCTGGCGCCGTTGGTTGTTTGCAACTAACCATAAAGATATCGGTACGATGTACCTGATCTTCTCGTTTATCAGCTTGCTGGCTGGTGGTGTGATGGCTCTGGGTATTCGTTTGGAGTTGTTCCAGCCAGGTCTGCAGTTTTTGCGCCCAGAGTTTTTTAACCAGCTAACCACGATGCATGGTCTAGTAATGGTGTTCGGCGCCATCATGCCGGCCTTCGTTGGATTTGCGAACTGGATGATTCCTGTTCAAATCGGAGCATCTGATATGGCGTTCGCACGCATGAACAACCTTAGCTTTTGGATTCTGCCAGTGGCTGCTTGTTTATTGTTTGGTTCATTCTTAGCGCCTGGAGGTGCTCCTGCTGGCGGTTGGACTTTATATGCGCCACTGACATCACAGATGGGCCCAGGTTTAGATATGGCCATCTTTGCACTTCACTTGTTGGGCGCTTCTTCAATCATGGGCTCGATTAACATCATCGTGACCATCTTGAACATGCGCGCTCCTGGACTGACTTTGATGAAGATGCCTATGTTCTGCTGGACATGGTTGATCACTGCTTACTTGTTAATCGCTGTTATGCCAGTATTGGCAGGTGCGATTACTATGGTGTTGACAGATCGTCACTTTGGTACTTCTTTCTTTAACGCAGCTGGCGGTGGTGATCCAGTTATGTTCCAGCACATTTTTTGGTTCTTTGGTCATCCAGAGGTTTACATCATGATTCTTCCAGCTTTCGGAATCGTGAGTGAAATCATTCCGGCTTTCTCAAGAAAAACTTTGTTTGGTTATAGCTCCATGGTTTATGCAACTGCATCCATTGCAATCTTGTCATTCATCGTTTGGGCTCACCACATGTTTGCAACTGGTATGCCGGTAACTGGCCAGCTGTTCTTTATGTATGCCACGATGTTGATTGCAGTTCCAACAGGCGTCAAGATTTTCAACTGGGTTGCAACCATGTGGAAAGGTTCCATGACCTTTGAAACCCCGATGTTGTGGTCCGTTGGATTTATATTTGTATTTACTATGGGTGGTTTTACTGGATTGATCTTGGCGTTAGCGCCAATTGATATTGGCTTGCAAGACACGTATTACGTGGTTGCCCACTTTCACTATGTCTTAGTAGCCGGTTCTTTGTTTGCAATGTTCGCTGGTTTCTATTACTGGTGTCCAAAGTGGACCGGCTATATGGCTAATGAAGCTCGCGGCAAGATCCACTTCTGGACTTCCATGATTTTCTTTAACATCACTTTCTTCCCAATGCACTTCCTGGGCTTGGCGGGTATGCCACGTCGTTATGCTGACTACCCAACCCAGTTTGCTGACTTTAATACGATTGCATCTATTGGTGCACTCGGATTTGGTTTGTCTCAGGTTTACTTCTTGCTGTTTGTTGTGTTGCCGGCCTATAACGGCAAAGGTGAAAAAGCTTCAATGAAGGCTTGGGAGGGAGCTAAAGGTTTGGAGTGGACAGTACCCTCACCAGCGCCACACCACACATTTGAAACACCACCAACTGCTGCAGAGTTAAATGCTGCAGGAATCTAAAGTAGCCGCACACAAATCCCAATCTGCCAGTAATCGCAGATTGGGCTTCATTCTTTTGACGGTTGTTCTAGTATTCTTTCTGGGCATCCTGATTAAACGGGGCTTATTGGGTTAAAGCCCATCAAATACTCATGTCTGCTATTGCCTCCATTAACCGCCAAATCTTGCTCAAGCTCTTGATAGCTTCAGTCATGATGTTTGGTTTTGGTTACGCACTAGTGCCGATGTACAAAGCTTTGTGCGAGGTGACAGGCATTAATGTAGTTACCAGCAAGAACGACTATGGTATCCGTGCCTATAGCGCAAATAAGGTTGGCAATACCCAGGTCGACTATTCTCGTAAAGTGACTATTGAGTTTGACTCTAATAGCCGCGGTCCTTTTACGTTCCGCCCAGTGAAGAACTACTTGGAAGTGCACCCAGGTGAAATGACCGAGATTGTTTATGAGGTTACCAATAATTTGAGCCGCCCTGTTGATGCACAAGCTATTCCAAGCTATGCACCGAAAAGCGCCATGGAATTCTTTACCAAGCTAGAGTGTTTTTGTTTTCAGCAGCAAACTTTGGCAGCGCATGAAATGAAGAAGATGCCGGTGGTATTTGTAATTGACGCAGGCTTACCTGCTGATGTGAAAACGATTACTTTGTCTTACACCTTCTTTGAATTGGGGGTTGGTCAGCAGCCTGCAGGCTCAACAACACCTAAATCGAAAACGGCGTCATGAGTAAGAAAAGTTCATTTATGCAATCGATGATCGCGGTCTTGTGGGCCTTTTTAGGTGTGCGTAAGAAATCAGGTTTACAGGAAGATGTTGCTTCATTAAGTTTTGTCCACATTATTATTGCGGGAGTTTTGGGCGCCTTGATTTTTATGGGCATACTCCTTTTGATAGTTAAAGCAGTTGTGTCCCATTGATTATTTTTTGATTGAATAGAGAGAATAAGATGTCATCCAATTCAACCCCTTACTACTATGTTCCTGGACTATCCAGTCATCCAGCTTCGGCAGCTTTAGGTTTGCTTGCTTTTGCTGCTGGTATGTCTGGCTGGGTAAACCACGCTGCTTGGGGCGGCCCAGTAACTGCGGTCGGCGTGCTCTGGGTGATATTTGTTTTGTATAACTGGTTTGGGGACACCATTGCTGAGTCTAACTCTGGTAAGAATGGTATCAACGTAGATATTTCTTATCGTTGGTCGATGGCTTGGTTTATTTTCTCAGAGATTATGTTCTTCGGCGCATTCTTTGCGGCATTGTTCTATGCGCGCAATATTACGATGCCTTGGATGGGTGATGTAGAAAGTAAATTGCTCTGGCCTGATTTTCAAGCTGTTTGGCCTAATGATGGTCCTGCTGGTTTAGTGGAGAAATTTACCACTATGGGTCCCTGGCCTATTCCAACGATTAATACTTTATTGCTCTTGTCTTCTGGTGTCACGGTGACCTACGCTCACCATGCAATTCGTGAAAATCACATGAAGAAAGCCATTAATGGCTTGGCTGCCACAGTTTTTCTCGGCATTATCTTCTTGGGCTTCCAGGTGTATGAGTACGTTCATGCCTACTCTGATCTGAATTTGAAGTTAACGTCAGGTATCTATGGCTCAACCTTCTTTATGTTGACCGGTTTCCATGGTTTCCATGTATTCCTTGGTGGCTTGATGTTGACGATCGTATTGCGTCGGATGATACGCGGTGACTTTACTGCTGAAAATCACTTTGCGTTTGAGGGCGCCGCTTGGTATTGGCACTTCGTTGACGTAGTTTGGCTGGGTCTGTACATCGCTGTTTACTGGATGTAAGGAAATAAAAATCGGGGCATTGAGCCCCGATTTGTTTTGAGAGCTTATTCGTGGTGGAGGATGCTTAGTTTGTTCCCACTCGTACACCAGTAGCTTCGATATAGCCAAAGTAGTGGGCAATCAAGATTCCTAAGAAGAGTACGATTGATAGTCCAATACGCAACATCAGCGACTGAACCATTCTTGAGCTGCGACCCTTGTCTTTCATCATGAAATAGAGTGCTGAGCCTAAGCTCCCAACAATGATTAGCAGTGCAACTGGAATAACCCATTTCATCTCAAAGTACCCTTGTGAATATCTTTTCTAGCTTAATTACTAGTCGTGTAGTTGCTACATTATCAGCTCTTGTGGTGATTGTAGTTGGCTGCGGTGCTGGTATTTGGCAGTTAAATCGAGCAGAGCAAAAGATTCGTCTAGGTGAGTCTTTAAGTGCAAGACTGCAAATGCCCATTCTGAATGCCAATGCCGATAGCTTGACTTTAGAGCAGGCTACAGAGCGCCGAATACTGGCGCGTGGACGTTTTATTCAAGATGAGGCGATTTGGCTGGATAACCGTCCCCGCCCTATTCCTGAAGGTGGCGCTGGTGCTGCAGGGCAATCCGGATTTTATGTGATGATGCCTCTGAAGTTGGATGGCCAAGAGCTTGTGCTTTGGGTTAATCGGGGATGGGCTCCTCGTAATCACGAGAACCGTATTGAGTTACCTCCAGTTAAAACAGTGGGTGAAGTGGTGACTATTGAGGGAATTGCTTTCCCTCATCCCGGAAGGGTGTATGAGTTGGGAAAAAAGGACGCTACGCAAGCCAGTCCTCGGATTGAGCAAAACTTTGATTTGGATTTTGAGGCTCGAAGCCATGAATGGAAGCAACTCCCGTTCATTGTTCGAGAGTCTGGCTCTTCGAAAGAGGATGGTTTATTAAGAAATTGGCCCTCACCAACAAACGGAGTCGATCGCCATTATGCTTATGCATTCCAGTGGTTTGCTTTGGCATTAACTGGATTTTTATTTTGGCTCATTAATGGGCTCATGAAATATCGGCGAGAGCTTGCTGTGAATGGAGATAGAGGGTGAGTGATAAAGAATTATTGATTCCAGCATTACAAACGGATGCATCTGTAATTAACACGCAAACTCGACGTGGGCGCATTCAGATGCTGCTATTGTTGCTTGCTTGCGCGGCACCAGTGATCGCCTCTTATTTGGCGTATTACGTTTTTAAGCCAGAGGGTGGAAAGACTAACTTTGGAACCCTGGTTCAGCCTGTACAAGATATGAATCCCGCTTGGTTTGATATTCCTTTCAATGGAAAGTGGACTTTACTAGTGGCTAGGCCAGCCGGGGACTGCACTATTAAAAATGAATCATGTCTCGAGGTTCTATTTTTAATGCGCCAACTACGCATTGCTGTTGGTCGTGAAAGTGGTCGAGTTCAACTAGTGTGGGTCAATACAGATGGTAAAGCAGTAGATCCAGAGGTGTTGCTGGCATATGATCAAAAGACAGCAGGATTTCAGATTGTAGATTTGCCGGTAGATCCTAAATTAAGAACTGAATTTGATGCGTGGCTTAATCGTGATGGAGTAGGTCAGAAGATTCAGTTGATTGATCCGAGCCCAGCCAAGATGATGATTTTCCCGGTGAGCAATTCGCCAAAAGAATTTGGCAGTATGAAAAAGGATCTAGAGAAGCTATTGCGCCTCAATCGTAAGGGTGAAAAATTGCAATGAGTAGCTTGCTATTGCTTGCGGAGTTAGCTGCAATCGCAATTGTCTTTGCAGGCCTACCTTTGGCTTATCTTTGGACTAGGCCGACTTATAATTTTTTTCAAAAGTTAAATTGGGTCTTGGTTTTCATGACTTTTGATTTGATTGTATTTGGTGCTTTTACTCGCTTAACGGACTCTGGTCTGGGATGCCCTGATTGGCCTGGTTGTTATGGCACATCAAATCCATGGCACGCAATTAGCGAGATCCAGCAAGCTGAAGCTAATATGCCTACGGGTCCCGTGACTGTCATCAAAGCTTGGATTGAAATGATTCATCGCTATTTAGCAATGACAGTCGGAGCACTGATTTTGATTCAGGTGGCAGTTGCTTGGAGTAAGCTCAGTAGCTTGGGCAAGAAACCTCTATTGGGAAGTCTTGGCTTGCTGATTTTGGTATGTATTCAAGGGGCATTTGGTGCTTGGACGGTCACACTGAAATTGCAGCCTATTATTGTGACAATTCATTTGATGTTAGCTTTGGTTTTGTTGGCATGCCTAACGACTTATGCACAACAAGAGTGGATAGATAAATCCTCAGTAACTACTCGTCTACAGTGTAAGCCCCTTTCTTCAAAGTTACTTTTACTTGCAGCAGTAATTTTAAGTACGCAAATCTTTTTAGGTGCATGGGTGAGTACGAATTACGCTGTATTAGCTTGCCCCGATTTTCCGACTTGCATGGATCGTCTTTGGCCAGAAACAGCTTGGCAGGAAGGCTTCACCCTGTGGCGCGGCTTAGGCTTGAATGCTCAAGGTGAATCTATTACCCCTGTCGCTTTGCAAACAATCCATTGGGCACATCGCATATTTGCCATGGTTGCTTTAGTGGTTCTTGGTGCCTTAGGACTGAGCGCTCTCGGTCTAAGTAATTCCAAGTCATTAGGAATGGCAAGGATTGCACAGCTATTACTAGGTTTGCTCATTCTGCAGGCTCTGACTGGTATTTCTAACGTGGTCTTTCAGTGGCCCCTGTTGGCTGCCTTAATGCATACCGCAGGTTCTGCTGCATTGGTATTCTGTTTGGTTCGTTTAGTCCAATGGTCCTCTTGGAGTACCCCCATTCACATGAAGATGTCTAAATCATTATGAGTAGTCCCACTTTCCCTAAGCCTGTAGCGATGCCACGTTGGCGTCAATATTGGGTTCTCACCAAGCCCCGCGTCACGCAGTTAGCAGTGTTCTGCGCAGTCATTGGCATGTTCTTGGCCACCCCGGGCATGGTGCCTTATCCAGTTCTGATTGGCGGCATTGTTGGGATTTGGTTGTTGGCAGGAGCTGCTTTTGCAATGAATTGTTTAATCGAGCAAGCCGTCGATGCCAAGATGAAGCGAACTGCTTGGAGGCCGTCTGCAACTGGTGAAGTAACACCTCTTCACATTACTATTTTCTCGATCATTCTTGGTGGTTTGGGAATGATCATCTTGTGGGTCTTCTGCAATCCATTAACCATGTGGCTCACCGTGGCTACTTTTATCGGTTACGCAGTAATTTATACTTGGTTACTCAAGCCTGCTACGCCACAGAATATTGTCATTGGCGGCCTCTCGGGTGCTATGCCGCCTGCCTTGGGTTGGGCGGCAGTTACCAACACTGTGTCAGCAGAAGCTTGGCTCTTGGTACTAATCATTTTTGTTTGGACTCCGCCACACTTTTGGGCTCTTGCCTTATATCGTCGTGATGATTATGTGCAAAGTGGTTTACCAATGCTGCCAGTGACGCACGGAGAGCGCTTTACGCTACTCAATATTTTGTTATATACATTGATTTTGATTGCGGCTACTTTATTGCCATACATTTATGGCATGAGTGGCATGATCTATTTGATCTCAGCAATCATTCTGGGTTTGATCTTCCTTTCATATGTCATTGCTTTATTTGTTTCTTACAGCGATGCGTTAGCAAAGAAAACTTTTCGTTTTTCAATTACGTATTTATCTCTACTTTTTGCAGCGCTATTAATTGATCACTATTTCATTTGAGATGAAGATGCATTTACAAAAATTTCACTTTTATATTTCACGCCTATTGGTACTGTCGCTGATCGGATTAACTCTGCTAGCTTGTAGTCCGCAACAGAGCTTTAAGAACGTGGATATTACGGGTAGCAAGGCATTTGGTACTGACTTTAGTTTGCTCGATCCTGACGGAAAAGTGAGAACACTCGCTGACTTTAAAGGTAAAGCAGTTTTGATTTTCTTTGGTTATACGCAGTGCCCCGATGTTTGCCCTACGACACTGACTGAGATGCAGCAGGCCATGACTTTATTGGGTCCTCAGGCAGACAAGGTGCAAGTGCTGTTTGTAACTGTGGACCCACAAAGAGATACCGCAGCAATCTTAAAACAGTATGTACCGGCATTTGATTCGCGCTTCTTGGGTTTGCGTCCAGCCGATGAAGTAGCCTTAGAAAAAGTGACTAAGGACTTTAAGGTTTACTACCAGAAGGTGCCCGGCACGAGTGCTGGTTCATACACCATGGATCATATGGCGGGAAGTTATGTCTTTGATCCAGAAGGGCGCTTACGCCTTTACATCAAGCATGCGCAAGGTGCTGAGACCTTGGCGCAAGACTTGAAGGAACTTCTGAAGTAAAGGCTTGAAGTGGAAGGCTGTTTAGGCAGCTTCGGTTTGTAAGAGACTACGCATTTTTTTGAGCGCAGCAGTTTCAATCTGACGAACACGCTCTGCAGAAATGCCATATTCGCTGGCGAGATCATGCAATGTTTTTGTTCCGTTGCCATCTGCATCCATAGCCAGCCAACGTGACTGCACAATATTGCGACTACGCTCATCTAATGCCATCAGCGCTTGATCAAGCTGAGGGCCATGTAATGCATCAGTCGCAGCAGCAGCCATCATTTCGGTAGGCTCTTGACTGTTATCAGCTAACCACTGAATTGGTGCATAGGCTGATTCGTCATCGGTGTCATCACCCTCTAAGGCAACATCACCACCAGCAAAGCGCATCTCCATTTCTTTTACGTCTGAGCCTTTGACATCAAGTGCTTTTGCTAAAGCCTCAACTTCATTAGGTGTCAGGGCGGCTAGAGTGGGCTTGTTACTACGCAGATTAAAGAACAACTTACGTTGTGCTTTTGTTGTAGCAACTTTGACCAAGCGCCAATTTTTAAGAATGTACTCATGAATCTCCGCTTTAATCCAATGGATGGCGTAAGAGACTAAGCGTGCACCTTGGTTAGGGTCATAGCGTTTAACAGCCTTCATCAAGCCAATATTGCCCTCTTGAATTAAGTCAGCATGGGGAATGCCATAGCCTAAATACTGACGAGCAACGGAAACTACTAAACGGAGGTGCGAGAGAACTAAAGTCTTTGCCGCATCGACATTTTCAGTGCGACGAAATTCTTGCGCGAGGTGTAGCTCCTCTGCAGCGCTGAGCATCGGTACGCGATTCACATAGGAAATATAAGAGTCGAGTGTGCCAACCCCCAAGGAAGGCAGCATCGGAAAGGCAAGCGTAGCCGCAGCAGTCTGCGCTGTGGGCAGTGTTTGCCTTGCTTGCAATTGCGGTTTGTATGCTTTCTTTTGAATCATTTTCTTTTGTACACTTTTGGTGTTAATAGAGTTCTATTTTAGCACTCTTGTCAAGAGAGTGCTAATGATTTTTTACTTATATAAGTCTATGATTTAATTGAATAATTCAGAAGAATATTGTGCGGCCATGAAGGGGGCTAAATCATCAATTCCCTCACCCTTACCTAAGGCTAAAACCGCTAGTTTTGGCCCGTCGCTGAGGGTGTGGGCAAGTGCACAGATTACCCCGCCCTTAGCGGTACCATCTAATTTAGTCACGATTAAGGCGGAAAGCTCTAAAGCAGCATGAAAGGCTCTGACTTGGTTTAAACCGTTTTGACCAGTATTGCCATCTAGAACCAGTAAAGTCTGGTGAGGTGCTCCAGGAAGGGCCTTACCGATCACTCTTTTCACCTTCTTTAATTCTTCCATCAGATGGTCTTGAGTGGCCAATCTGCCGGCAGTGTCAATAATGAGGATATCGCTCTTGCGAGAAATCGCCGCATGAATGGCATCGTGTGCCACTGCCGCCGCATCACCACTTTCTTGCATGATGACATCGACCTGATTACGACCACCCCATTCAAGGAGTTGGTTGCGTGCTGCAGCTCGGAAAGTGTCACCGGCTGCGAGTAAGACAGATTTGCCTTGAGATTGAAAAAGTTTGCAGAGTTTACCGATCGTGGTGGTCTTGCCAGCGCCATTGACTCCAACTACTAGCCATACCTCTGGTGTGGTCTTTTGCTCATGGACATACAAGGGATTAGGGTTGGGCTCCATAGATTTCAGGAGAATCGTCACTTCTTCGATCAGTAGTTGCTTGAGTGCTTCGGGGGTATTGGCCTTTTCCGATTTGGCGGCCTTACGGAGCTTGCTAATCAATTGTTCGGTCGTGGGCAAACCCACATCGCTCAGAATGAGAGATTCTTCTAGGGCATCAAACCAGGCTTCATCAGTCTGATTGGATGTGAACAGGGATCCGAGAGTTTTACGTAAGCCGAACATAATCGATACAATTTAATCCTTGCATCTTATCAATTAAATTCTAGGAATAGGTGATCTTGCAGATGCGTTCCACTTTATTAAGTTTTTCTCTCTATTTATTGTTCGGCTGTTCTATTGCTATGGCAACCCCAGAGGTGGGCCAAGCAAATACCCATGAGTTTCAACTCTCCAATGGCCTCAAGTTGATCGTGCGGGAAGATCATCGTGCACCTACCGTTGCGCACATGGTTTGGTACCGTGCTGGCTCCATGGATGAGGTGAATGGCAAGACTGGAGTGGCTCATGTGTTGGAGCACATGATGTTTAAGGGCACCCATAAAGTAAAGTCAGGGGAATTCTCCCGCTTAGTTGCAGCAGTGGGTGGTCGAGAAAATGCTTTCACCTCTCGTGATTACACGGCTTACTTTCAGCAAGTTGAAAAGTCTAAGTTAGATGAGGTGATGAGGTTAGAGGCTGATCGTATGTCTAACCTCAATTTTGATGATGCAGAATTTCTGAAAGAAATTCAGGTGGTAATGGAGGAGCGTCGTCTGCGTACGGAAGATAACCCTAATAGCTTGCTCAATGAATCTCTCACTGCCACCGCATATATGAGCTCCCCTTATCGTCATCCGGTAGTTGGGTGGATGAATGATTTGGTCAATATGAAAGCCATAGATGCACGCGATTGGTATCGCAGCTGGTACAAGCCGAATAACGCAACTGTTGTCATTGCAGGTGATGTTAATCCTAAGGTGATTTTAAAAGCAGTGGAAAAATACTACGGAGTTGCTTCCGCAAAAGAGTTACCGGAACGTAAGCCCCAGATTGAACCCGTACAAAAAGGTATTAAGCGAGTGCAAGTAAAAGCGCCAGCTGATAGTGCGCAGCTAGCGATGGCATGGAAAGTCCCCAAGTTAGAAGTAGCGAGGCTGGACGATGATGAGCCTTATGCTTTAGAGCTTTTGTCTGCCGTACTAGATGGTTATGACAACGCACGCTTGAATCGCACTCTAGTAAAGCAAGAGCGCGTAGTAAATGATGTGGGCGTCGGTTATGACATGATCTCTAGAGGGCCTGAACTATTTTTCATTAGTAGCAGTATGGCTAAAGGCAAGACAGTGCAACAAGCGGAGAGCAGCATTCGTAAAGCCTTGAAAGAAGTTGTTGACAAAGGAATTTTAGAGTCAGAGCTGAAGCGGGTGAAGGTGCGTATTCTGTCTGATCAGATATACAAGCGCGACTCAATTTTTGGGCAGGCCATGGAAATCGGTAGTACAGAGATGGCTGGATTCTCATGGAAAGATATTGATGTGATGTTGGAGAAGATGCAAACCATTACTCCCGCACAAGTCCAAGCCGTTGCAAAAAAATATTTAGTAGATGAGGGGCTCACCATAGCAGTACTAGATCCACAACCACGCCAGTCGGGTGAGGCCAAGCAAGGAGGCAATCGTGATGCCAAATAAATTCATCTTGCAAATCAGTTTTGTAATCGCGCTGATAGTTGGAGTAAGTACATCAGCACACGCGATATTACCTATTGAAAAACTAGACTCCTTCAAGGGAGCGCAAGCCTATTTAGTGCAAACCAAAGCGCTGCCCATGGTAGATATTGAGATCAGCATTGATGCAGGCGATCGTTATGACCCAGGAGTGAAGAGTGGCCTAGCTACTATGGCCGGGCGGCTCATGAACTATGGCGCCAAATCTGATAAGGGTCTGTTAAATGAGGCGCAGATTGCTGATGAGATTGCAGACCTTGGTGCAAACCTCGGTATTTCTGTTGGCGGTGAGCGCGCTGTCATGCGTATTCGGACTTTGAGTCGCAAAGATTTACGCGATCGGGCTGTTCAATTGGCTTCAGCGATGTTGAGTGCACCCACATATGATGCAAAGATCTTGGCGCGTGAGAAGCAAAGAATGGCCACTGCATTGTTGGAGTCGGAGACGAAGCCAGAGTCAGTCTTAGATCGCCGCTTTAGAAAATCAGTTTATGGAGATTATCCGCTGGCCAATTCACCAACGGTGAAAAGTATTACCAATATCAGCGCAAGTGACCTGCAGCAGTTTCATAAACAGCTTTACCGCGGCGATCGAATGATTGTCAGCATTGTGGGTGATGTGAGCAAAGCTGAGGCTGCTGAGATTGTTCAGAGCTTATTACAAAGAGTGCCTCAGTCTGGACCTCCTGTAGCGAAGTTGCCAGAGTTTGAGCGCTCACCAGTCGAGCCTTTAAGTCAACGCGAAGTTGCTATTCCATTTGACTCACAGCAAGCGCATATTGCTATGGGAATGACTGCAGTAACTCGTAGCAACCCCGATTTCTTCCCATTACTGGTGGGTAACTACATTTTGGGTGGCGGTGGCTTTGTATCCCGACTCATGTCGGAAGTGCGCGAGAAACGTGGTCTTGCCTATAGCGTGTTTAGTTACTTTGCCCCCGGTAAGGATGCAGGGACATTTCAGGCGGGCGTACAAACAAAGAATGATCAAGCTACTTTGGCGTTAGAAGTAATGAGTTCCACTATTGCGCAATTTATTGCTGATGGCCCAACGCAAGCGGAGCTCGATGCAGCCAAAGCAAATTTGATCAATGGCTATCCTTTACGAATTGATAATAACCGTAAGTTACTAGACAACGTGTCTAGTATTGCTTGGAATAATTTGCCTCTCGACACGATGGAGATATGGACTAAGCAAGTGGAGGCGGTTAACCTTGAGCAGGTCAAGATGGCGTTCCAAAAACACTTAGCCATGGATCGAATGAAAATCGTAGTCTTAGGGGCGAAAAAATAAATAAGCTGGTTAAGTCAGCTTCATTAGGCAGACGCTCTGAGCCTCTCCAGAAAATTCGCATTATTGGTGGAGTTTGGCGCAGTCGTTTGCTAGGTGTACTGGATTTACCCGGTCTTCGTCCTACTACCGATCGTATTCGTGAGACTTTATTTAATTGGCTCGGACAGGATTTAGTCGGTTTGCGTTGTTTAGATTTATTTGCTGGTACTGGCGCTTTAGGTTTTGAGGCTGCATCACGACATGCCCATTCAGTAACCCTATTAGAAAAAGATAAACAGGCTCACGCCAAACTTCTAGCTAATTTTGCTTTGTTAGAGTCATCTCCTGCTCCTGGAATAGTGCAGATTCTCCACAGAGATAGTTTGGAGTTCTTAAAGCAACAAGCTGACCGCTCCAGCAATCTGATCTTCATAGACCCACCCTTTCAGGAGGAGGGCTTATTAAATCAAGCGCTTATAGAGGCTGCTCGTGTTTGTGACGACAGTGCTGGCGGGGGAATTTATGTAGAGTTTCCTTCCAGTCGCCCCCGGGAGCAGATTGAGGCTTTAGTGCCTGATTGGCATTGTGGGAAATACTTAGAGGCTGGACAAGTAAAAGCTTGTCTATTTCGCTTCAAGAGGGACTAAACTCTTGCCTGTAGCCGAAAAAGCCTTAGGAGCGTTATGACTGTTGCTGTATACCCTGGAACATTTGATCCCTTTACTCGTGGTCACGAGGACCTAGTGCGTCGCGCCTCAAGCATTTTTGGCGAGCTCATTGTGGGTGTTGCTGATAGTCGTAGCAAACGCCCTTTCTTTACGCTGGATGAGCGCATTGAGATTGCTAAAGAAGTTCTTGGCCACTACTCCAATGTAAAGATTGTTGGATTTACCGGCCTGTTAAAAGATTTTGCTCGCGAACATCATGCGCGTGTGATTGTGCGTGGCTTGCGTGCAGTATCTGATTTTGAATACGAGTTCCAAATGGCTGGTATGAATCGTTATTTATTACCTGATGTTGAAACACTATTCCTTACCCCATCAGATCAATATCAATTTATTTCTGGTACGTTTGTGCGTGAGATTGCCTCTATGGGTGGCGATGTGAGTAAGTTTGTATTCCCATCGGTAGAAAAGTGGTTGATCACAAAGATTCAAGCTAACAAGAGTAAAGAGTAGGATCCCTAGGCGCAAATATGGCGTTAATGATTACAGACGAATGCATCAATTGCGATGTGTGTGAGCCTGAATGTCCAAACGATGCAATCTACATGGGTTTAGAGATCTATGAGATTGATCCTAATAAATGCACTGAATGTGTAGGTCATTACGATACGCCTCAGTGTCAGCAAGTCTGTCCGGTAGACTGCATACCGATGAACCCTGCGTTTTCTGAAAATCAAACGCAGCTCATGGCAAAGTATCAGGCCTTAACTGCCGCTAAAAAAGCGCTCGCTAAATAAGTCGTTGGTACTCTTTAATTAGTTTTAGAGTGCAATTCGAGCATGGCTGCCTGAGTATCACCCTTTAGAAACAATGACAGAATCTGTAGGCCATTTTCAATGCTTGCATCAATCTGCTTTTGTTCTGTTTGTAAGGGCCTTCTCAAGACGAAGTCAGCTACGTCCATCACACGCGCACCTTCTGCAGCAAGATCGCGTGGGTGGCCAATACCCAGGCGCAAGCGCCAGTACTCAGGAGTTCCCAAGTGAGCCTGGATATCTTTTAAGCCGTTGTGTCCACCAGTGCCGCCACCAAGCTTGATGCGTGCAGTGCCGGGCTTGAGGTCGAGTTCATCTTGCACTACCAACACATCTTTAGGTGTAATTTTATGAAAGCGGCACAAAGCTCCGACAGCCTGACCGCTCAGGTTCATGTAAGTGTTTGGCTTGAGTAAGAAGAGGTCTTCATCTTCCCATTTAGCCTTAGCTACTTTTCCAAGAAAGCGTTTTTCAGTTTCAAAGCGGACGTTTAATTGTTTGGCGAGTGCATCCACAAACCAGAAGCCAGCATTGTGCCGATCTTCAGCATGTTCTTCACCTGGGTTGCCTAGGCCAATAATTAATTTAGTCATGATGAGTGCTTAAGGATAAAAGCTTTTCTACAAAAAAGAAAACCCGCTTATAAGCGGGCTTCTTCTGTCGCAAAGATAGGGCTTAAATGATTAAGCTTTATCCTTTGGAGCTTCAGCAGCAGGAGCCGCAGCAGCTGCAGGAGCAGCTTCTGTATCGGCAGATTTCACTGCTGGGATACGTGCGTTAGCCAGTACTGGGTTTTCTTGCTCGATATGCAATACCAAGGTAACGCCTTTTGGTAATGCGATATCTTTAGCATGGATACCATGACCAACTTCAATCTTGCTTAAGTCCACTTCAATGAACTCTGGCAAGTCGGCTGGTAAGCAAGATATTTCCAATTCAGTGGAGATATGGCTGATAACAGCGCCCTGCAACTTCACTGCAGCTGAAGTGTCAGCATGAATGAAATGCAATGGAACGCGCATGTGAACTTTCTCAGTCGCGGAAACGCGCTGGAAGTCGATGTGTAGAACCAAAGGCTTAAATGGATGCATCTGGTAATCGCGCAACAACACTTTTTGTGCTTTGCCACCGATTTCGAGATCAAGGATGGATGAGTGGAATGCTTCCTTGCGGAGAGCATGGAACAGTGCGTTGTGATCCAACTCAATTACAGTTGCGGCGTCTTTACCACCGTAGATGATGCCCGGAGTTTTACCGGAGTTGCGCAGACGGCGGCTCGCACCCGTTCCCTGTACGCTTCTTTCAAAGGCTACTACTTTCATATTTAATTCCTAAATTGAGGTTAATTTCCGTTCGCGACCAAACAGAAAAGCCTTTGATTATATCTTGGGAATCGTACTTTTTGCCTAGAAAAGGCTCAAAATTGCCAAAAACCGGGGCGTAAACGCTATTTTTGGCTTATTCGGCGAACATCGACATCACTGAATCACCCTTGCTAATGCGGGAAAGGGTTTCAGCCAGGATGGGAGCAACGCTCAATTGACGGATTTTGCCCACTTTTAAGGCTTCAGCGGTCAATGGAATGGTGTCAGTAACAACTAATTCATCTAACTCTGAGGCGGCAATACGGGCGATGGCACCACCAGAGAGAACTGCATGAGTACAGTAAGCTGTAACGCCCTTGGCACCACGCTCTTTCAGTGCCTCGGCAGCTTTGCAGAGAGTTCCACCGGTGTCAATAATGTCATCCATGATGACGCAGTGACGACCTTCTACTTCGCCGATTAAATGCATTACTTCTGATACGTTAGCCTTAGGACGTCGTTTATCAATAATCGCCAAATCTGTACCTAATTGCTTAGCCATTGCACGGGCTCGAACCACTCCGCCAATATCCGGCGAAACAATGATGAGATCTTTTTTAGTTTTCTGAGCCTCTAAATCTGCCAAGAGAACCGGAGAGGCGTAAATGTTATCTACTGGGATATCAAAAAAGCCTTGAATTTGGTCGGCATGAAGATCCATGGTCAAAACACGCTCAATGCCAGCAACAGATTGAAGCATGTTTGCTATGATTCTAGCGGAGATGGCAACCCGTGCAGAGCGTGGACGACGATCTTGTCTGGCGTAACCAAAGTAAGGGATCACTGCGGTTATGCGGCTTGCTGATGCTCGCTTAAGGGCATCAATCATGATCATGAGTTCCATCAAACTGTCGTTTGTTGGAGCACAAGTCGATTGGATAACGACGACGTTCTTGCCGCGGACATTTTCTTGAATCTCTACCTGGATTTCACCATCAGAGAATCGACCAACAAATGCTTTTCCCATGGGGAGATTCAGCTCTTTGGCTACCGCATGGGCCAAAACCGGATTTGCGTTGCCTGTGAAAAGAGTCAGTAAATCAGCGTTCATTGGGGCGGACATAGGTGATTTTGGAGTTTTGGTAGAGGTCGAATGGATATCTTTAGGTCGTATCTACAGAATTTGGCAGGGGAAGAAGGATTCGAACCTTCGCATGCTGGAATCAAAATCCAGTGCCTTAACCAGCTTGGCGATTCCCCTACAGGTCAATCTGAAGAAATCAAATTGTAAGCGGGATTTTTATTTAGCCCCCGAACAATTCGACCTATCCATCCTTTTGGAAGATTTTGCAGAAGATTTTCCAGATTTGCGATGTCCGTCATAGGGTCTAAGGCGGCAAAAACGCTACTTCCAGAGCCGGACATGCAAGGCGCAGAGTTAGGCACTGCCCTGTAAATCCAATCTAAAGCTTGCTTCACTTCAGGACATTTCCGCACCGCTACTGCCTGACAATCATTCGACTGATATGAGCTTGGCGATGCAAGAAAGCCATCTATTGTAATCGGAGCATGATCGCGGGTCAATTGAGGGTCTTGAAAAATCTGCGCAGTGGCAATTCCCTGATTGGGGAAGATCACCACAAAGTCTTGGGTTTCCAAGGAAATTGCCTGTAATTTCTCCCCAATGCCCTCAACAAATGCATTTTGGCCAAAGATGAAAAATGGCACATCTGCCCCTAGTTTTAGACCGAGCTGACACAGCGTCGCAATATCAAGATGGAGATCCCAGAGGGTATTGAGGCCAATGAGCGTGGATGCGGCATCAGATGATCCACCGCCCAGGCCAGCACCCATAGGAATCATTTTTTCTAAGCTGATTTCAACACCCTGCTTGATCTTGCAATAATCTTTTAAAACTTGGGCGGCGCGGACCACCAAATCTTGTTCTGGGGGTACGCCTGGAATGGGATCAATACGACGAATCTCACTTTCAGAAATATGCTTTAAGGTAAGTACGTCAAACCAATCAATCAACTGGAAAACAGATTGGAGTAGGTGATAGCCATCTTCGCGGCGCCCAACAATATGAAGAAATAAATTGAGCTTTGCTGGACAGTGGATTTCTAGCGTCTTACTCATGATTCACGCTTCACTCATTCGGATTATCAAACACTAGGCGGATATCTATGGAGCCAATGTTAGAGCTACGAGTCATCATGAGTTTTTCTAAACGCTGCGCATTGTTCCAGTTGTAATTTAAGGTCCAACCATCTTGTGTGATTTTGCTCACTTGCCCTTTTGCATTTCGCTCAACACTGGCATTACCGCCGGGACGAGTTTTTCCACGCAACCAGTCTGATAGACCGCGAGCAGGTAGCGGAAGTCCTAATGTATTTTGTATCAGAGTATCAGCATCGACAGCCGAAGTTAATTGGCCATCGCGCTCTAAGATTGCTTCACCAGGTTTAATCGTAATTTTTGCAATGGATCCACCAACTGGATTACGAATTTCCAATACATCGATCAACGCGTCTTGAGTTAATGTAAATCCACCTGAGCCGCCCTGATTTTTACTTTCGGTAAGTCCAGTAATTTTTACCGAAAAACGACCGTCCCATGCGCCTTTGAGGGTAGTATCTGCTAATGACCAATCAGGTTTCAAGCGCTTCAAAGTTTCTTTGAGGGTCGGGTTATTGGCATCTAATTGCTGCCCTTTGCGCCACATATCTTCTGCTTCGACCGAGCGATTCATTACCCACAGGACTTCACCAATATGTGCAGCAATATCCGCTTCAGGTTTCATACTAAATGCTTGTTGCAGTTGCTCTAAGGCAAGGTCATTTTTACCCATGCGAAAGTTTACCCAGCCAAGACTATCTAATATAAAACCATCTTTAGGTGAGAGTTGATGTGCTTTACTGATTAGCTTGAATGCTTCTGGTAATTTCTGATTGCGATCGGCTAGTGAGTAGCCAAGTGCATTTAGGCTATTTGCATCATTCGGATTTTTGCGCAAGATTTCGCGCAGAGTTTTCTCCATCACATCGATATGCCCTGATTTTTCAGCAGACATGGCATAGGTGTAGAGTAGCCCCGGATCTTTTGGTTCCGGCTTTAATGTTGAAGCAATTTCATAAAAAGCTCTTAATGCTTCTGATTCATTAGTTGCTTTAGCTAATAGCGCCTGAATCTGTAGCAAAGTATTTTCACGCTGCGCCGGTGTTTGCTGATTCAAGAGTGAGATGGCGGGTTTGACTGCATCTGACCAGCGTTGATTCAGAATTAAGAGGGTAACGAGCACCTCTTTGGGTTTAGTTTGTTTTGGACCAGCCAAGCTATCCCAAGTTTGAGCTGCTTGGAGTGCAAGATCTGGGGCGCCTGCGGTAATTGCGATCTCCATTGCCCTTTGTGCCAAGCGAGGGTCATCTAGCTGGCGAGCGAGCTCCAAATAGGTTGTGTATGCCAAGCCAGCTTCACCGCGCTGAAGGGCGATTTCAGAAGCCAAGACCTCAAATACAGCTTGACCGCTATCTAGACTACTGGATTTAGCGATGGTATTGCTGGAAAGGAGGCTTAAGCCCAGCCCAGCAGCAAGCAGTAAAACCCTCAAAGAGGGCTGCAATGAAAATTTGGTCATAAGCACATTCTAATCCGCGAATCTACAATTCATTTATGCCAGAACTCCCAGAAGTCGAAGTTACCCGATTGGGTATCCAACCCCATTTAGAGGGGCTAAGGGTGAGTGCAGTCAAAATTATCGACGGTCGCTTGCGCTGGCCGGTACAGAGTAATTTAAATACTTTGATTTCTGGTCAGAAAGTCTTGGGTATAGAGCGCCGCGGCAAGTATCTCCTAATGGAGTTTGATGCGGGTTATCTATTGCTTCACCTAGGCATGACTGGAACATTGAGAGTCCTTCCGAGTGGCGACCCCCTTAAGTTACATGATCGAGTGACTTTCGAGTTTGGCAAGCTGAGTTTACGTTTGCACGACCCCCGAAAGTTTGGCGCTGTTTTATGGCACCCAAAGTCCAAGGGGCCGATTGAGGGCAATGCCCTTTTGCAAAAATTGGGAGTTGAGCCTTTTTCACCAGAGTTTGCGGGTGAGCTGGGTTCTGAGGTTCTGTATCAGTGCTCACGTAAACGTAGTGTTGCTGTTAAGCAATTTTTACTGGCAGGGCAAGCAGTAGTGGGTGTCGGTAATATCTATTGTTCTGAAAGTTTATTCGAGGCAGGTATTCATCCGGCAAAGGCTGCTGGAAAACTCACACGTCCACAATGCTCTAGGCTGGCGACTGCGGTGAGATTGATTTTGAAAAAAGCGATTGCTGCGGGCGGTAGCTCTTTAAAAGACTTTGTGAACAGCGAAGGCGATCCAGGGCACTTCATGGTGCAAACCAAAGTCTACGATCGTAAAGATCAGCCTTGTAAGGTATGCAAGACGCCGATTAAACAAATAGTGCAAGGTCAACGCTCTACTTATTTTTGTCCGCAATGTCAGAAGCGTTGATCAAGCACTTCGCTACTAAGCTGATAGCTTGGCATGGCAAGGATGGACGCCAAGGCCTTCCATGGCAGAGTATTCGAGATCCTTATGCGGTATGGGTTTCTGAAATTATGCTGCAGCAAACTCAGGTAGCTACTGTTCTGGAGCGCTACCCCCGCTTCATGAAGCGTTTCCCGACGGTTAAGAAACTAGCAACTGCACCATTAGATGATGTCTTGGCAGAATGGGCGGGGCTGGGCTATTACACGCGCGCTCGCAATCTCCACGCTTGTGCCAAGCAAGTGATGGAAGAGTTTGGTGGTGAGTTTCCCAAAGACCCAGTATTGCTCGAACAGCTCAAGGGTATTGGTAGATCGACTGCTGGTGCTATTGCAGCATTTGCATTTCATGAACGGGCACCGATTCTGGATGCGAACGTCAAGCGGATACTGGCACGATTATTTGGTGTAGATGGTGCCATCCAAGAAAAAGCAGTGAACGATGAGTTATGGTTATTGGCTAAAACACTGCTCCCTAAAAAAGCTCCGGATATGCCGGTGTACACGCAGGCTCTAATGGATTTTGGAGCAACTTGGTGCACTTCTCGTAAACCTATATGTTTAAGTGGGGAAAGAAAATGCCCATTTGCAAAAGAATGCCAAGCTAATCTCACTAATCAGATCTTAGTATTACCTCGCAAAGTCATCAAAGAAAAATCCCCCGAATTTAATTGCGACATGTTGTTACTCCGGCATGGTGATTCAGTACTATTACAAAGACGCTCTGAAAAAGCCATTTGGGGCGGGCTTTGGTCTTTGCCTGAATCTATATGGAGAGCTAAAGAAAAAAGCTCCCCAGCTACAGACAATGCTGTTAATTTGACTGCGAAAGAATTGTTTAAGCTTGTACTACCGAACGAAGTGATCTCTAGTACCTCAAAGAATTATTATTCAATTGAGCGGGGACTTGATATTAAACATGTCTTTACGCATCGTCGTTTATGGATGCAGATTTGGCATGTAAGCTCAGGCTCTGCCGTGAAATTCGCTAGTAAGGACTTGAAGTGGGTTCCTTTGCGTCAGCTAGGACAGTACGGCTTGCCTCAACCGATCAAATTGCTATTGCAGGGATTGAGTCTAACTCGCGGTGACGACTTAAGAAATTAATTTGAAGTGCGGCCAAATCTTTTTGCGGCAGAAAATGCGCAATGATGCAACTCACAAGATAAACCGAGCGATGTTGTCCGCCAGTACAGCCGATAGCGACAGTAAGATAGCTGCGACCATCTGCGATGTAGTGAGGCAACCATTTTTCAATAAATTGAATAATGTCATTTTCCATGCTGACTACTTCAGGAATTTTTTCTAAAAACTCACGAACGGGCTGATCTTTTCCAGACATGGGGCGTAACGCTTTGTCGTAGTGTGGATTAGGCAGGCAGCGAACATCGAACACGAGATCCGCCTCACTAGGTAAGCCTTTTTTAAATCCAAAAGATTCAAAAATAACGGTGAGTCCTTGAGGTTTATCTTTCAGAAGATCTTGAATCCAAGAGCGCAAGGCATGAGCAGGTAGATTGCTAGTATCAATACTGTGGGCTTGATTGCGCAGGGGCTCTAAGAGACTACGCTCTTTATCAATAGCCTCGATGAGGGTGGCAGCTTGAGTTTGTTGAGTTTTTCCAGAGAGCGGATGGCGCCTGCGGGTTTCGGAGAAGCGCTGGATCAGCGTGTTGGTATCAGCATTGAGGAAAACAATTCGCACCTGATGGTTGCGTCTCAGGTTTTCTAAAATCTGAGGGAGCTCTGCAATTGACTGACCGCGACGTGCATCAATAGCAACTGCAACACGTTCGCTTTTTTCACCTTCTAGCGTAGTAATGAGGCTTTCTAGAAGGGTAACTGGAAGGTTATCAACGCAGTCATAACCTGCATCCTCAAAGGCTCTCAGTGCAACTGATTTACCTGAGCCGGAGATACCGGTAATCAGATTAATTTGCATATTAAATAAGCCGGCCTTGTGACTTTGAGAATTCTGCTTCAGCGTTCATTTGCAAACGCTGACGCTCCATAAATTCTTTTAAGGTATCGATGCCTCGTAGTTGCAAGATAGTATTGCGGACAGCAGCCTCTACAAGCACAGCTAAGTTACGACCTGCAGCAACTTGAATTTTGACAGTTCTAATGCCGACGCCCAATACATCAATATGCTGGGCTTCTAAGGGTAGGCGCTCAAACTCACCATCATTGCGGCGAACCAGTTGGACTATCAGGCGCAATTTTAATTTCCGACGCACGGCTGTTTCACCAAAGATAGTGCGGATATCCAATAAGCCAAGCCCACGAACTTCCAAGAGGTTACGCAGAATCACAGGGCAACGACCCTCGATGTAGTCTGGTCCGAGTCGAGCAAAGTCCACCGCATCATCAGCTACTAAACCGTGGCCGCGAGAAATCAGCTCTAAGCCTAATTCACTTTTTCCTAAACCAGACTCACCCATGATCAAAACCCCCAAGCCCAGAATATCCATGAATACACCGTGCATCGTAATCTGGGGGGCGCCAATCTTAGTGAGGTAGGTGCGAAGGTGATCAATTACCTCGGCTGCTGAGATGGCTGTTGTAAATAGTGGAGTAGAGGATCGTTGGCAAAAGAGTTGGAGGGCGGCATCAGCTGCTTTACCGTCAGCCACAATAACGCAAGGCGGCATTTTAGAAATTAAGTCGAAGATCTGCTCTTCTCGCTGTTGTGTTTCAAGTTGGGCATGATAGTTAATCTCCTGCTCACCAAAAATCTGAATACGGCTAGGGTGAATGAGATTTAAGTGACCAACTAAGTCTGAACTGGCTGCTGCAGCTTTAACAGCCTCTGGCGGAAATCGTCTGTCCGCGCCTTCTAGACCGCCAATCCAGGATAGCTTGAGCTCAGAGACATTGTCATCAAAGATCTGCTGGGCAGTAACTCCCTCTAGGAGTAGAGGTTGAGTAGTCAAGCAGAGCCCCACGTTTGTAGGATTTCACATACCTTCTCTGGACTGCCCTCCGACGCAAGTAGCTTGCGGGTATCCTGATCGGATAAGAGCTGTGCAATTGAAGACAAAATTTCTAAATGTTGCTGAGTTGCTTTTTCAGGAACAAGCAAAAAAATGAGTATAGATACAGCCTCACCATCAGGTGCAGAAAAGTCGATCGGTTCTTGTAGTTTGACGAATGCAGCAATCGGCTGCTTAAGCCCCTTTACACGACCGTGTGGGATGGCAACTCCAGCGCCTAGTGCAGTAGAGCCTAAGTCCTCGCGCGCATTTAAGAAGCCAACAATTGCTTCGGCTTCAAGATCTGCTTGTTTGGCAAACAGCTGCCCTACAGCCGCAAATGCCTCGGCCCTATTCTTGGAAAGATTATTTAAGGCAATACGGTCTAAAGCGAAAAGATCGGTCAGGGCATTCATATCAATAGATTATAGGTGTCCTGATGCTAAAGATTACTCAAAATGTTTTTCGTGGTGATGATCTTGAATTTTTTCTTTGTGCTTTACAACTTGACGTTCAAGTTTATCTACTACTGCGTCCATAGCGTGATAGAGGTCCGCGTTATGCGCTTCGGCAAAGAGCTCTTTACCTTTTAGGTGAATAGTAATCTCGGCTGCTTGACGAAGATTTTTTTCTTTGGCATTATCGACGATCAAAAATGCGGTGGCATCTAAAACGTGGTCAAAGTGCTTACGAATTTTTTCTAAACCAGCTTCGAGGTGGGAACGCATGGCTGGAGTAACTTCAACATGACGGCTATTAATTTTCAGATTCATCAGCAGCTCCTATTCAGAGAAAAACAAAATACGTGCGCAAATAATTACTCGGGGTGCGCAGCAGACCCCTGTAATGCTTTACTTGTTTATACGGAAATGAAATTCATGAACCTCCAGCGTATCAGCGATTTTGCTGAAAACCAAGAGGGTAGATCATGTTTATTTGATAAATATCCCAAAAGTCCTGATATTTACATGCGGAAGTTTTCGCCTAGGTAGACTCGTCTGACAGCATCGTTTTCGATAATTTGGTCTGGCTTGCCTTCAGCCAGGACGCTGCCTTCACTGATAATGTAAGCATGATCACAAATCCCCAACGTTTCTCGAACGTTATGGTCGGTGATGAGCACGCCAATTTGGCGGTCTCTTAAGAAGCGCACAATCCGCTGGATTTCTCCAACCGCAATTGGGTCAACGCCTGCAAATGGCTCATCTAGCAAGATGAACTTGGGTTGGGAGGCTAGTGCTCTAGCAATCTCAACACGACGACGCTCGCCACCAGATAGGGAAAGCGCGGGGTTATCGCGTAGATGGCTGATTTGGAGCTCACCTAAGAGCTCATCTAATCGATGCGCAATATCGGCCTTACTTAATGGTTTTCCACCTTGTGCTTGCAGTTCTAGTACAGCTTGAATATTTTCAGCCACGTTTAGCTTTCTGAAAACAGAAGCCTCTTGCGGGAGGTACGATAGGCCCATGCGAGCTCGTTCGTGAATGGGTAGGCGCGTAATATCGACGCCATCTAAAACAATGCTCCCACCATCTAATGGAACCAGGCCGACAATCATGTAGAAAGAGGTTGTTTTGCCAGCACCATTTGGTCCCAAAAGCCCTACCACTTCTCCGCATTTCACCTCTACCGACACATCCCTCACAACTGTCCGAGATCCGTAGCGCTTTTGAAGGTGCTGAGCGCTTAAGGTTGCTGGTTTTTGAGTGCTACTGGAATTCGTGGTCATTTCTCTAGTGTAGCTTTTCTTCTTGGTGAAAGGATGGCTCTGGCTAGTGGCAGGTCTTCAGCTTTGGCATTAGCAGGTGGCGAGACTTGATAGCGCTGCTGAACATCATCGTAGTCAATTTTCCAGCCGTGTAATTGATCTAGCATTTGCATATTGTGAAGACGCTTCAAGTTAGCATCACCGGTCAATGTGAGAAGCTCAGTTTTTGCATTGTAGGTAACGGTTTTCCCCCGACCTTGCATAAATTCATTGGCTGGTCCTTCGCGTCTTTGTCTAAAGCTAGCAGTAGATTCAGGATTACCCTGAACATCAACGTATTCATAACCCTCGGGGTCGACTTTGATATTACCCTTAGCGCCAGTAATTAAAATACTGCCTTTGATTAAGAGTACTTCACCATCAAGTTCATAAACCTGTTGTACATCGTTCACAGAAACTTTTTCTGCTTCCAAGATAATGGGTTTGTCTTGATCTGCTTTTTCAGCATGAGTAGTAAGACAAGTGCCTAGTAGCGCAAACGCTACTAACATTTTTTGTAAAAGCTTCATTGCTGTGCTCCAGATTGAACGCGCTCGATACGCCCCTTGACCTGTCCAGATAAAACCATGCTTTGTTCGATATTATTAAATACACCGCCATCAGTTGATTTCATCACAGAAACCCCTTGCTCAAGCGTAATGGGTTTATCGGTTTTAATAATGTCATCATTAATGAGCACTTGGAAATATGAAGAGCGCGCAAGCATACGCGGTCTCGCGGGCTCACTTGTTGATGCAGCCTGTTGCGGTCGAAATATTTCGGCGTTATCAATCAGATCCAAAATCGTGAGGTCACCATCTAAATGACCCTTGTCTGCTTTAACGGTCACCGGTGACTTTTCAGGCGGGAACAGGCGTATGCGCGGTGTCTCAATATCGATTGAAGCATCATCATCATAGTGAATCACTTTCTTACCTAGCACACGATATTTGGTATCACCTGATTCATTAAGGGCAGATAAGGCACCGTTACTAATAATATAGTCAGGCTCATGAAGGCGCACACGTTCAATTGCCGATTTTTCTGCCGGTGCACTTTTCTTAACTAACCAAAATGTGACTAGAGTGAGCGTGCCCATCAGAATCAAAGGCATCAGACGTAAGGATGTACGCCAGATGCTCAGTTTGATTTTTTGGGTATTCAGTTCCATTGCAAATTGACCTTAAGCGCGCGCCTGAGAGAGTAATTCCTCATAACGGTTTTGCGCCTTCAAGATCAGATCACAGACTTCACGTACCGCGCCACTACCGCCGGATCGAGTGGTGACAAAGTGCGCACTTTCTTTTACAGCGTCATGTCCTTGCGCTGGGCATATCTTCAGGCCTGCAGACTTCATCATTTGAAAATCAGGCCAGTCATCACCCATTACCGCACAATCACTAGACTGTAGTCCGAGAGATTGCAGTATGTTTTTTAAGGCTATAGCCTTATCTTCAACACCCATGTGTACATGCTTGATGCCAAGCTCATCACAACGGGCCAAAACCATTTTGGAGCTACGCCCTGTAATGATGGCTGTTGGAATACCTATTTTTTCCAACAACTTGATTCCCAAACCATCCTGAATATCAAAAGCCTTCAAGGATTCTTTGCCATTTTCGCCAATAAAAACTTGGCCATTAGTCAAGACGCCATCGACATCTAGGACAAGAAGTTTTACCGTCCCAGCACGATCCCAGGCCTGCGGATATTGGCTCAAAGGATTGGTGTTGTGAGCGTGAAAGGCAGTTGGCATGGGAGTGGGTCAGTAATTAACTAAAAGTGACAGGTTTAAATAACCTTGGCGGCAAATAAATCATGGAGGTTGAGTGCTCCAAGTAATGCGCCTGCAGGATCGGTTACTACCAAATGATTGATACGATGCTTTTCCATCATCTCGATAGCTTCCTCTGCTAATAACTCGGGTGGAATTGTGCGCGGTGCTGCGGTAATCGCTTTTTCTAAAGTGAGACCATCTAAATTGGTGCTTTTCTCAAGCAGGCGACGTAAGTCACCATCTGTAAAGATACCGGCAACTTTGTTTGCTTTATCTAGAGTAACGACCATACCCATACGCTTGGCAGTCATCTCGATTAAAGCATCTTGTAGGGAAGCGGAGATTGCAATCTTAGGAGTCTCATCAAAGCTTCGCATAACTTCGCTGACATGCATGAGCTGTTTGCGACCTAAGCGGCCACCTGGGTGTGAGCGCTGGAAATCCTCTGCCTGGAAGCCGCGCGCATCTAGCAGGGCGACAGCTAGGGCATCGCCCATAGCGAGGGCTGCGGTTGTACTGGTGGTTGGGGCAAGGTTAAGTGGGCAAGCCTCTTTTTCAACACTAGTGTCTAAATGGGCATCGGCTAACTTTGCCAAAGAGGAATTTGGTGCGCCAGTCAGTGCAATCAGTTTTGCTCCAGTACGCTTGACGATCGGCACAATAGTGAGTAATTCATCGGTCTCGCCGGAATTAGAGAGTGCAACAAAGACGTCATCACGAGTCACCATCCCTAGATCGCCATGACTAGCTTCAGCGGGATGAACAAAAAAAGCGGGGGAGCCTGTAGAGGCAAATGTGGCGGCAATCTTGCGAGCAATATGCCCTGATTTACCAATTCCAGAGACGACAATGCGGCCTTTGCAGGAGTGCAGCAGATCGACTGCCAATACGAGGGCATCAGCGTCTGCACCTTCAAGGCGATCGCGCATGGTGTGCAGTGCAGCAGCCTCAATCGTGAGGGTGTCGCGTGCAAGCTTTAGGGTTCGGTCACGAGTCTTAGCTATCATGGGGTGAGTATATGCCGTCAGTCCTTCAGTTAACTCTCATCTTGCTGGCCTCCGCAGTGGCTGGGGTAGTTATTTTCCGCTATTTTGGACTACCCCCTATTTTGGGCTATTTGGCCATTGGTGTCCTCATTGGGCCACATGCCCTTGGTTTGGCCAACGATTCCGCTACAGTCAAGTATTTAGCTGAATTTGGCGTAGTTTTCTTGATGTTCTCCATCGGTCTGGAATTCAACCTGCATAAGCTACGGGCTATGCGGACCATCGTATTTGGCTTAGGCGGTAGTCAGGTTATTTTGACTATGCTACTGGCAGTCCCGGCCAGCCTCTTGATGAACTGGATTTACCCTATTTCTTGGCAGGCGGCCATTGCACTGGGGGGCGCTTTAGCGATGTCCTCTACAGCTATCGTTACTAAGCTCATCTCTGATCGCTCCGAAATTGAAACCGAACATGGGCGCAACATCATCGGTATTTTGCTCTTTCAGGACTTGGCGGTAGTTTTCCTGTTGATTCTGTTGCCCTCGCTCGGTAAGAATCCTGGAGACCTATTTTTAGCCCTGACTGCAGCATCAATCAAGATCACGGTAGCTTTGGTGCTGATTTTTGTTATTGGCCAAACCTTGATGAGTCGCTGGTTCGGTTTGGTTGCCAAGCTAGGTTCCCAAGAGTTATTCATGCTTAACCTCTTGCTCATTGTTTTGGGCATGGCAGGGCTGACTGAGCACTTTGGCTTATCGCTAGCGCTCGGTGCTTTCTTGGCTGGGATGTTGATTGCAGAGACACCTTATCGTCATCAAGTGGAGGAGGACGTTAAGCCATTTAGGGATGTGCTCTTGGGCCTGTTCTTCATTACTGTTGGTATGTTGCTTGATTTCGAAGTGATCTATCAGCAGTGGATGCTGGTCTTGCTCTTATTGATTGGTCCTCTGATTTTCAAGTTCGGTTTGATTGCATTGCTGTCACGTGCTTTTGGCTCAAGTCCAGGTATCTCCATACGGACGGGCTTATGTTTGGCGCAGGCTGGTGAATTTGGTTTTGTACTGTTAAATCAAATTGATGGTTTGGATTTAATTGATCCCGCTTTGAGTCAAGCTGTATTGGCAGCAATGCTGCTGTCAATGTTTGGCGCACCTTTCTTGATTCAATACAGCGATCGTATCGCGATGCGTTTCTCTAGCAATGAATGGTTATTGCAATCGCTGGCGCTGACACGTGTTGCGGCAAAAAGTGTTCGGACAGAAAACCATGTGGTCATTTGCGGCTTTGGTCGGTCAGGTCAAAGCTTAGCCCGCATGCTTGATCAAGAAAAAATTCCTTACATTGCATTAGATATGGATCCTGATCGTGTAAAGGAGGCTGCTGCTGCCGGAGATAACGTGGTCTATGGCGATGCAAGTCGAGAAAATTATTTAGTAGCTGCTGGATTGTCAAGAGCAAAGGCAGTAGTGATTACTTATGCGGACACACCGGCTAGTTTTAAAGTCTTACATCAAGTCGAGCGCCTGCGTCCTGGTATGACAGTGTTGGTGCGTACTAAAGATGACGCCGATTTAGCGAAGTTGCAAGCAGCTGGTGCGACCGAGGTAGTGCCGGAGTTAATTGAAGGTAGCTTAATGATGGCGTCCCATGTCTTACTGATAATGGGTGTGCCCATGCGCAAGGTGGTGCGTCGCATTACCGGTGCACGTGAAGCTCGTTATAGCCTGTTGCGCGGCTACTTTCGTGGCGTTAATGATGAGGTGGACTCCAAAGAATCATGGCGCTTGCATTCGGTTACTTTGCTGCCAGAGTCAGCCAGTATCGGACAGACGCTTGAAGAGCTACATCTTGAAAATGAAGGCGTGAGCGTGCAGGCAGTCAGGCGAAAAGTGGGCGGCTTTGACTACGTCAAATTAGAGCTCACCCCAGACTTGCGTTTGCAAGCCAATGATATTTTGGTGCTCTCAGGCAATTCAGAAGCAACTGATTTAGCCGAATCTAAATTGCTCGGATGATGTCATTCGACTTACTCAGCACAGCTACCTTTTCTTTTTGGTAGGCGTTGTTTTACGAACTAGCAGTGGTGCCAGGTAGTGACCGGTAAAGCTGGACTCATTCTTCGCAACTTCCTCGGGTGTACCAGTAGCAATAATCTGTCCGCCACCAGCGCCACCTTTAGGTCCTAAGTCAATAATCCAATCTGCAGTTTTGATCACGTCTAAGTTGTGCTCAATGATCACGATGGTATTGCCTTGTTTCTTCAAGGTCTGAAGAACAGTTAGCAACAACTGAATGTCATGGAAATGCAAGCCCGTAGTTGGCTCATCCAGGATGTAGAGGGTCCTGCCGGTATCACGTTTGGAAAGTTCTAAAGAGAGTTTGACACGTTGTGCCTCACCACCAGACAGGGTTGTAGCGCTTTGACCTAATTTCACATAACCTAAGCCTACATCGAGCAAGGTTTTAAGTTTTCGTTTGACAATTGGAACAGCTTCAAAGAATTCATGGGCTTGTTCAATAGTCATCGACAGCACTTCATGAATATTTTTGCCTTTGTAACGAATGTCTAAAGTTTCACGGTTGTAGCGTTTGCCGTGACAGACATCGCAGGGAACATATACATCTGGTAAGAAATGCATTTCTACTTTAATAACGCCATCACCTTCACAGGCATCGCAACGACCGCCTTTGACGTTGAAAGAAAAACGTCCTGCTTCATAGCCACGCTCGCGTGCAGCAGGTACGCCACAAAAGAGCTCTCTGATGGGCGTGAATAATCCAGTGTAAGTAGCTGGGTTTGAACGTGGGGTTCTACCAATCGGGGATTGGTCTACGCTAATGACCTTGTCAAAGTTCTCCAATCCTTTAATCGCATCATGCGCTGCTGGTTCGGCATTTGAACCATAGATGTATTGCGCAACCGCATGGTGCAACGTGTCGTTGATGAGAGTAGATTTACCTGATCCAGATACACCAGTGACGCAGGTTAATAGGCCGACAGGAATCTTGGCATGAACGGATTGCAAGTTGTTACCACGTGCACCAATAATTTCTAAGAACTTGTCATTTACTGGAATGCGTTTTTCAGGAACTGCGATCCACTCACGGCCTGATAAGTAGGCGCCCGTGAGAGATTTAAGATTAGCCTCTACTTCTGCGGGAGTGCCTTCGGCTACGACTTCACCGCCATGAACTCCAGCACCAGGGCCAATATCAATTACATAGTCAGAAGCGCGAATCATATCTTCATCATGCTCAACTACCAGCACGCTATTGCCGAGGTCACGCAAATGCTTCAGGGTGCCGATGAGTCTATCGTTATCACGCTGATGCAATCCAATGGAGGGCTCATCCAATACATACATGACGCCGGTCAGGCCGGAGCCAATCTGAGAGGCCAAGCGAATGCGCTGCGCTTCACCACCCGAGAGGGTGTCGGCACTGCGTTCTAGTGAAAGGTAGTCTAAGCCGACATCGTTTAGGAATCGTAGACGTGAGCCAATTTCTTTCACAATCTTGTCAGCAATTTCCCGTTTAGCACCTTTCAGCTCTAAAGATTCAAAATATTCTTTAGCTTCTTTCAAGGGCAGGGCGCTGATTTCATAGATTGCACGTGATTGCTTGCCATCACCCACTTTGACAAAACGCGCTTCTTTTCGCAAACGAGTGCCACTACATGATGGGCAGGTCTGTACATTTTGATAGCGTGATAATTCTTCTCGAACAGTTGCCGAGTCAGTTTCGCGATAGCGGCGCTCAAAATTAGCAACAATGCCTTCAAAGGCATGTTGACGAACGCTATTTTTGCCACGTTCATTAATGTATTCAAATGGAATGGTGATATCACCGGAGCCCAACAAAATAAGATCTTGTTGTTTTTTACTGAGGGTCTCAAAAGGTTTCTCGACATCAAACCCACCATGTTTAGCAAGCGTTTGTAAGAGCTTGAAATAAAACTGATTACGACGATCCCAGCCTTTGATGGCGCCAGACGCTAGCGATAAATCTGGGTGAGCAACAATGCGCTTGGGATCAAAGAAAGACTGATGGCCCAAGCCATCACAAGAAGGACATGCGCCCATCGGGTTATTGAAAGAGAAGAGGCGTGGCTCAAGCTCTTGTAATGAATAGGAGCAAATTGGGCAAGCAAACTTACTAGAGAAAATCATCTCCTTGCCGGTGTCCATATTGACGATCATGGCTTTGCCGTCAGCAAGGCGTAGAGCAGTTTCAAAAGATTCTGCTACACGCTGCTGAATATCAGGACGCACTTTAATGCGATCTACGACTACTTCAATTGAGTGCTTATCATTCTTCTTTAATGCTGGCAATTGATCTACTTCAAAGATCTCTGCCTTGGCTGTGTTGGTTGTTCCGCCACCAGAGCGCACTCGAAAGCGGACAAAGCCTTGCGCCTGAAGATCTTGGAATAAGTCGACGAACTCACCCTTGCGCTCGCTTACCACGGGAGCCAAAATCATGAGCTTAGTATCTTCTGGCATAGCTAAAACGGTATCGACCATCTGAGAGACGCTTTGTGCCTCTAATGGAAGATCGTGATCTGGGCAATGCGGGGTTCCGGCGCGTGCAAATAACAAACGCAAGTAATCATGAATTTCTGTGACCGTACCCACGGTCGAACGCGGATTATGGCTAGTCGCTTTTTGCTCAATTGAGATCGCTGGGGATAGCCCTTCAATCGTGTCGACATCGGGCTTTTCCATCAGCTGTAAGAATTGGCGGGCATAAGCAGATAAGGACTCTACATAGCGACGCTGACCTTCGGCATACAGGGTGTCAAAAGCCAATGAGCTTTTGCCTGAGCCAGATAGGCCAGTCAAAACGACTAATTTCTCTCTAGGGATATCTAGATTGATGTTTTTAAGGTTGTGGGTGCGGGCACCGCGGATCTTGATTTCGTTATTCATGATTTTTTAGCGTAACTTGTTAATATAGCTCTTTCCCATGAATCCTTCTGAACTTCGCTCCGCTTTAGCCTTGGCAGGCATCTTTGGCCTCCGAATGCTAGGCCTTTTTTTGCTTTTGCCCGTCTTTAGCATCCATGCCAAAGACTTGCCTGGAGGCGACCAAGCATTCCTAATAGGGCTAACACTGGGCATTTTCAATATTGTTCAGGCCTGCTTCCATATTCCCTTAGGTAGGCTTTCTGATCGAATCGGTCGAAAAAAAGTCGTTTTATGGGGTCTGTCCTTATTTGTTGCTGGAGCATTGATTTGCGCAGCAAAGGACGATTTGCTTTGGATCGCCATTGGGAGGGGGATCATGGGCGCTGGAGCAATTTCTGCAGCAGTCTCTGCTTGGGTTGCTGATCTCACTCGGGAGCAAGTGCGCAGTCAAGCCATGGCCTTGGTTGGCGTCAGTATTTCATTATCGTTTGCTGTTTCGCTGGTTGTTGCTGCCCCGCTTTATCGCATGATTAGCTTAAGCGGGATGTTTTTAGTATTGGCAATCTTAGGCGCCATAGCGATGTTAGTAGCTTATTTTGTATTGCCAAATAACAAGCCTGAAGTTTATGCACAGCAAGATTCACTGAAGCAGGTATTTCTGCGTCCAGAGCTCATGCGCCTCAATGTGGGGGTGTTTGTTTTAAACGCCACCCAAGTGGCTATGTTTTTAGTAGTGCCGCGCCTATTAGAGCAAGCGGGATTTCCGCTGAGTGCACACTGGCAAGTTTATCTCTCAGTCGTCTTACTCTCTTTTGTGTTTATGGTTCCACTCTTGATATACGGTGAGAAAAAACAACGTATACGAATTGTTTTATTAATAGCGATCGTTCTTCTGATTATTGCTGAAATCATCTTTACACAAGCCTCATCCGTGATGCTGATTGCAGTGGCACTGCTGGTTTACTTTGTAGGCTTTAACCTGCTGGAGGCGTTGCAACCCTCATTGGTAACTCGTTATGCAAAAGAATCCAAGGGAACTGCTCTGGGCGTTTACAACACTACCCAGTCGATAGGCCTCTTTACAGGTGCCGCTATTGGGGGTTGGTTAATGGATGCCCATGGTAATTTATCGGTCTTTGTCATGGGTGCAGCATTGCTTTTGTGCTGGCTTATAATTGCTTGGTCGATGCGCGAATTACCTGCAAAAGTAGTGGATTCAAAGGATTTAACTGCAAAGGCATAGTTGTAGCTTTACTGATTCCATTTATTTTTTAGCTACATTTCAGATTTAATTAATCGTATTATTTTTCTTCGGGAGACAACATGGCTTCGGTAAATAAGGTCATCATCGTAGGTAACGTAGGACGTGATCCAGAAACGCGTTATATGCCAAGCGGCGACGCAGTAACTAATATTTCAGTAGCGACATCGGATCGTTACAAAGATAAGCAGTCTGGCGAAATGAAAGAAACCACAGAATGGCACCGTGTTGCATTCTTTGGAAAACTTGCAGAGATCGCTGGTCAATATCTCAAAAAAGGTTCACAGGTTTATGTAGAAGGTCGTTTACGCACACGTAAGTGGACTGATGCTAGTGGCCAAGAAAAATACTCCACTGAGATCGTTGCAGAAACAATGCAAATGCTGGGTGGCAAGCCAGTAGGTGGCAGTGGTGACGGTGGTGAAAGTTACAGCCGCTCAAAGCCGGTTGAGAACTCTGCGCCAGCATCTTCTAATGCGGCATCCCTTGGCGCAATGGATGACGATATTCCGTTTTAAGGATTGCATTCATTTGTTTTGCCAAGATAAAAAGCCCTTCAAGAAGGGCTTTTTGTTTAACTACTGTTTTTGTTACTGCCTTGCATGGCGAATATTTTCCGGCCAAGGCGAATTATGATCAGTGCGGAAGGGATTAATATCGAGCCCACCACGTCGTGTGTAGCGCGCGTAGACAGAGAGTTTTTCTGGTTTGCACTGGCGTTTGATATCCGTAAAGATCGTCTCGACACAATGCTCATGAAACTCACCCAATTGCCGAAAGCCGATGAGATAGCGCAGTAAGCCTTCTTCCAAAATCGGGCGGCCTTGGTAACGAATTTGCACGCTAGCCCAATCTGGTTGACCAGTCACCGGGCAATTGGATTTGAGTAAATGGGAAACCAGGCATTGCTCGATTGGCCCAAAAGATTCATTCACCTCAAGCAAGGTGGCATCTGCAGATAAGCTTGGATCAATCTCGATATCAAGACGGTCCATCAGAACGCCACTCATCTCCTGCATTCCTTTTTTGGTAACCGCTTCAGTTGAATGAATACGAGTAGTAATCTTGCTACCTGCGAATGCTGATAAATCAGTGATCAATCGTTCGCGAACTTCTGCTTCATCTTCAAAGCGGGCGCTATTGAAACTATTGAGGTACAGCTTGAATGACTTGGACTCAATCATGTTCGGCGAATCGGCTGGAACTTGAAATTCTGCTAAAGCAATTTGAGGCTTACCTTTTTTATTGAGCCAGCTAAGCTCAAAAGCATTCCAAATATCGACCCCTACAAAAGGTAGAGCTTGATTTGGTTTTATGTTGAGCTTGAGGCGATTCTCGGAGCGGGGAATCGGGAATAGCAAGCTCGGATCATATTGATCGGGATATGGCGTTGCTTGACCAAGCGAAAGTGTGGACATTAGTTTTTAGGTTTATTGGATACACCAGACACCACGTGACCAGTCGGTGCTACTGAAGCAGCAGATTGGCAGTGACCTGTTTGATCATCAAAGAAAAAGTCTGGCTCGAACTCTCGGAGGAATTCACTTTTGGAAAGTCCACCCAGGAACATGGCTTCATCAACATCAACACCCCAGGCCATCAGCGTGCGAATAGCGCGCTCATGTGCAGGAGCAGAGCGAGCGGTGACTAAGGCGGTGCGAATGCGCATCCCTTTCTCGCTAGTGGTGCGTTGCAAACTATGGAGTGCTTCTAGCAAAGGTTTGAATGGGCCCGGCGGCAGAGGGATCGCAGCTTTTTTGCTTTCATGATCGACAAATGCTACTAAACCTTCGCTCTGAAAGACTTGTTCGGCTTCATCGGAAAAGAGAACGGCATCTCCGTCAAATGCAATGCGGATTTCATTCGGGTGGGACTCTGCAGTCTTGCTCGATTCTGGGTATACGCGCGCAGCAGGAAAGCCTGCATCAATTGTGGCACGCACATCATCTTCATTTGCCGAGAGAAACAAATTAGCATGTAAAGAGCGCAAGTAGTGATAGGGTGGGCGCCCTCTCGTGAATACGCCACGCTCTAAATGAAGGCCATGATGTTCGGCTGAACGAAACACGCGCAAGCCGCTAACCGGGTCATTGCGAGAGAGAATTACTACCTCGACACGTTGCTCACCTTCTTCATTGAAGGCCAATAACTTCTTTACTAATGGAAAAGCAACGCCTGTTTGAGCGGCCTTAGACAGGCGCTCTAATTGCAGCTTCATATAGGCGCTGTCATCAGTGGATTCAAAGATGCGATTCTCTTCCTCAAAATCAAAAAGTGCGCGCGATGAAATCGCCACAACGAGTTTTCCGGTAAGTGTGTATGACATTGCGGATTCGATCTTATGGATTAACTCTTATTTGAGAAAAAGGCGATAAGCCGGGTTATCAGTTTCATTCCAATGTGGATAGCCAAGTGACGCTAAGAAGTTTTGGAACTTCTTCTGTTCATTTTTAGGAACCTGAATGCCTACTAAGATACGGCCATAGTCCGCACCGTGATTGCGGTAATGGAAAAGACTGATATTCCAGTTTGGCGCCATACTCGTGAGGAACTTCATTAGAGCCCCTGGTCGCTCTGGAAATTCAAAGCGGTAGAGTAGTTCATCTTGGGCGAGGGTTGAGCGACCACCCACCATGTGGCGTAAGTGAGACTTGGCTAACTCATCATGAGTCAGATCGATCGTTGCAAACTTGGCTTTATGGAAATGCTTTGCGATTGTGCTGCTATCACTTGCCTTTTGGGTTCCGATGCCCACAAAAATATGGGCTTCACTTTGGTCAGCAATACGATAGTTAAATTCAGTGATATTACGATTGCCGAGTAATTCACAGAAGCGCCTGAATGAGCCCCGCTCCTCAGGAATGGTCACAGCAAAAACAGCTTCGCGGAATTCACCAACGTCGGCACGTTCTGCGACAAAGCGCAGGCGACTGAAATTCATATTCGCACCACAAGCAATCGCTACCAATGTTTTCTTCTTGAGGCGATGTTTGTCTACATACTTTTTCATACCGGCAATAGCTAAAGCGCCAGCGGGCTCTAGAATGCTGCGGGTATCTGTAAAGACATCATTAATGGCTGCGCAGATCTCATCAGTATCGACAGTAATGATGTCATCGACTACGCGTTTGCAAATACGGAACGTTTCCTTGCCAACTAACTTTACTGCCGTACCGTCTGAGAAGAGACCTACATCTTTCATTTCAATGCGTTTGTTAGCTTCCAGTGACCTTCTCATCGCATCCGAATCAACTGACTGAACGCCAATTACTTTGGTCTTGGGGCTAACTGCTTTGACATATTCCCCAATGCCGGCTATTAAGCCACCACCACCAATGGCCACAAAAATAGCATCAATCGGCTCTTGGTATTGCTGAAAGATCTCTAGAGCAATCGTGCCTTGTCCTGCAATCACATCGGGGTCATCAAAGGGGTGAACAAAGGTAAGCCCCCGTTTTTTTTCTAAAAGCTCGGAGTATTTAAAGGCATCACTATAGGATTCACCATGCAAAATCACTTCTACCCAAGAGCCGCCGCGCGCCTTGACGGCATTGATTTTGAGACTGGGGGTGGTGAGGGGCATCACGATGACTGCTTTGCACTTCATTTTGGCTGCTGCTAGGGCAACGCCTTGGGCATGATTGCCCGCTGAAGCGGCGATTACCCCCCTTTTTAGGGCTTCTGGGGGTAAATGGGCCATTTTGTTATAGGCGCCACGTAATTTGAATGAGAAAACCGGTTGGTTATCTTCTCTTTTGAGCAACACTTGATTGCCTAAGCGCTTTGTGAGTTCGGGGGCTACTTGGAGCTCTGTTTCCCTAGCCACATCATAGACTCGGGCCGATATAATTTTTTTTAAATAGTTCGTTGCCATGCGATGAGCGTACCATGAACGGGCTCTAAGCCCTTAAATTTGAAGGGGTTTATCGCCCCAAGCCAACATCTTTATTGGTTTCCTGCCAATATCAACCTCCCTCAATTAAAATGCATATTTACCAAATATGACGCTATGAACGCCCCATTAGCTTTGAACCAGTTGTTGGATGCCGAAGCGGGCTCACCCCGCCTTCGCGAAATCCCTTATAACTACACCTCCTTTTCCGATCGTGAAATAGTTATCCGCTTGCTGGGCGAGGAGTCATGGCGTGTTCTGAATGATTTGCGTGGGATTCGCCGTACGGGCCGCTCAGCTCGTATGTTGTTCGAGGTGTTGGGCGATATCTGGGTGGTTCAACGCAACCCCTTCTTACAAGACGACCTTCTAGATAGTCCCAATCGCCGTCAGCTATTAATTGATGCTTTATGGCATCGCCTTGGCGAAGTCAAGAAAAGATCTAGCGGTGAATCGGTTGAGCAAGTTCAGATTTTATTGAAAGCTGCACATCGCGCGGTTGAGAGTTTTGAGCAGGGATTTAAAGAAGTGACGGAGATACGTAAGCGTGCTCAAAAAGAGCTCGGCCGCATTACTGCTGCAGACAATATTTGTTTTGATGGTGTCTCACGTGCAGCGCATGTGACCGATGCGACTGATTGGCGTGTTGAGTTTCCATTAGTTGTTCTTAAGCCTGATTACGAGTCTGAGATCCCTGGCCTTGTGAAAGCGTGTATTGCATTGGGTTTAACCATCATTCCGCGTGGAGGTGGTACTGGGTATACCGGTGGTGCTATTCCTCTCTACGATATGTCGGCAGTGATTAATACTGAAAAGCTTGAGCAGATTGATGGCGTCAAATCAAAGCGTTTGCCAGGTGTTGACCATGAAGTTTCAACCATTTTTACTGGTGCTGGTGTAGTTACTCGCAGAGTTGCAGATGCTGCGGAGCGAGCTGGGCTGGTATTTGCGGTCGATCCTACTTCTGCTGATGCCAGTTGCATTGGCGGCAATATTGCCATGAATGCCGGCGGTAAGAAAGCGGTCTTATGGGGTACTGCATTAGATAACCTAGCCAGCTGGCGCATGGTCGATCCAGAAGGCAATTGGCTTGATGTTGAACGCCTTGATCACAACTTAGGAAAAATTCATGTAGCAGAAAAAGTTCGGTTTCAGCTGACTTGGTCTGATGGTGCTAGTGAGCCAGGCAAGCGCGTTCTCAAAACAGAAACTATAGAAGTAGAAGGTAAGCGCTTTCGTAAAGAGGGCTTAGGTAAGGATGTGACTGATAAGTTTTTATCAGGCTTACCTGGCGTTCAAAAAGAAGGTTGTGACGGCTTAATTACGAGCGCTACTTGGATTTTGCATCGCATGCCTAAATTCATGCGGACTGTTTGCTTAGAGTTTTTCGGTCAAGCGCAAGAAGCTATTCCAAGCATTGTAGAAATCAAAGCATATCTTGATGGCTTGAGTAAGAATGGCGGACCAATCTTAGCCGGTCTAGAGCACTTGGATGATCGGTATTTGAGAGCAGTTGGTTATTCCACTAAATCTAAACGCAATGCAATGCCTAAGATGGTATTGATTGGTGATATTGCTGGTGACGATGAAGAGGCTGTAGCGGCTGCGACTAGCGAAGTTGTGCGTATGGCCAACAATCGTGTGGGTGAAGGTTTTGTGGCGGTTAGCGCTGAGTCGCGTAAAAAGTTTTGGTTAGATCGTGCGCGTACTGCAGCGATTGCTCGTCACACCAATGCTTTTAAGATTAATGAAGATGTTGTGATTCCATTGCCACGCATGGGCGAGTACACCAACGGTATCGAGCGTATCAATATTGAGCTCTCACTCAAAAATAAATTACAAGTTTTAGACGGCCTCAAAGATTTCCTGAGAAAGAGTGCTCTGCCACTTGGCAAGAACGATGAGGGCTATGAAATCCCTAGCGCTGAAATTTTGGGTGACCGCGTGCAGCAAGCTCTTGAGCTAATTGATAAGGTTCGAGGGCGCTGGTCAGATTGGTTGACGCAGATGGATGCCTATTTCCCGGATCTCCAGAATTACAGCTTGCGCGCGTCATGGAAGACAGAAGTGCGCTCTGAACTCAGAATCATTTTTGGCGGCCTTACATTTGAGCCTATCCTCAATCAACTGGAATCTATTCACAAAAATATTTTACGTAAGCGTGTATTTATAGCGCTACATATGCACGCTGGCGATGGTAATGTGCACACCAACATACCAGTAAATTCGGATGACTACGAGATGCTGCAAGATGCTCATCGCGCTGTCGATCGGATTATGAAATTGGCTCGCTCATTAGATGGTGTGATTTCGGGTGAGCATGGTATTGGTATTACCAAGCTTGAATACCTGACTGAAGCTGAGTTGAAAGATTTCCGCGCCTATAAAATGCGTGTGGACCCTGAGGGTCGCTTTAACAAGGGTAAGTTAATGCCGCATGCGGATCTCAGCATTGCCTACACCCCAAGCTTTGGTTTGATGGGTCATGAATCCATCATCATGCAGCAAAGTGATATTGGTGCGATTGCTGATAGCGTGAAAGATTGCTTGCGTTGCGGTAAGTGCAAGCCAGTCTGCTCTACGCATGTACCGCGCGCCAATTTACTGTACAGCCCGCGTGACAAAATTTTGGCAACCTCTTCGTTAATCGAAGCCTTCTTGTACGAAGAGCAAACGCGTCGTGGTGTATCAATTCGTCATTGGGAAATGTTTGATGACGTAGCAGCACATTGCACTGTATGCCATAAGTGTTTGACACCTTGCCCTGTCAATATTGATTTTGGTGAGGTCTCAATGAACATGCGTAACTTGTTGCGCAAGATGGGGCAGCAACGCTTTAATCCGGGAACAGCGGCATCGATGATGTTCTTAAATGCTACCGATCCCGATACTATTAACTTGCTTCGCAAGACCATGATTGGTTGGGGTTATAAGCTTCAGCGTTTGGGCAATGATGTGTTCCGTAAGTTCGCCCGCAAACAAACTGCGCACCCACCCGCCACAGTAAGCAAGCCGAATATTCAAGAGCAGGTTATTTTCTTTGTAAATAAGAAGATGCCTGGCAATCTGCCGAAGAAAACCGCTCGTGCACTCTTGGATATTGAAGATGCAAATTACGTGCCGATTATTCGGGATCCAAAAACAACATCCGCGGATACTGAAGCAGTGTTCTATTTCCCCGGTTGTGGTTCTGAGCGCTTGTTCTCACAGGTCGGTTTAGCTACGCAAGCAATGTTGTGGAATGTGGGCGTGCAAACAGTATTGCCCCCAGGCTACCTCTGCTGCGGCTATCCTCAGCGTGGCAATGGCGACTTTGATAAAGCAGAAAAGATGATTACGGATAATCGCGTTCTCTTTCATCGTGTAGCCAATACTCTAAATTACTTAGATATCAAGACCGTTGTGGTTTCGTGTGGTACTTGTTATGACCAGTTGGCAGGTTATCAGTTCGAACAGATTTTCCCCGGCTGTCGCATTATTGATATTCACGAGTACTTGCTGGAAAAGGGTGTCAAGCTTTCGAATGTGACTGGTGTGAAGTATATGTATCACGATCCATGTCACTCACCAATGAAGTTGCAAGACCCCCTCAAGACGGTGAATGAGCTGATTCAGTCGGAAGATGGCAAAGCGATTCAGAAGAATGATCGATGCTGTGGTGAGTCTGGCACTCTTGCGGTGACACGTCCTGATATTTCAACTCAGGTACGTTTCCGTAAGCAAATTGAGATGGAGAAGGCTGCTAACGAATTGCGCAAAGATGATTTCACTGGTGAGGTCAAAGTGCTCACTAGCTGTCCATCTTGTCTGCAAGGCCTCACCCGCTTTGATGCGGATAGTGATACTACTGCCGACTACATCGTGGTTGAAATGGCACAAAAATTATTAGGTCCTGATTGGATGCAAGATTACGTTGCTAAGGCAAATCAAGGTGGTATTGAGAGGGTATTGGTTTAATGATTCCAACTAATGTTGTAGTGCATCAGCAGTCAAAAGTGCTAGAGCTCTCTTATGAGAATGGCAATACCTTTCGCCTACCTTTTGAATTTCTAAGAGTGGTATCTCCTTCGGCTGAAGTCCAAGGGCATGGTCCTGGGCAGGAGACTTTACAAACAGGTAAGCGTGAAGTGCTGATAGCAAATATTGAGCCAGTAGGTCACTACGCTCTTAAACCTTCCTTTTCTGATGGACATGATTCTGGTTTGTATTCTTGGGACTACCTGCAATTTTTATGCGAGAACCAAGAGGCGCTTTGGAAAGAGCACTTGGATAAACTAGCCGCTGCTGGTCTAGATCGTGATGCTCCGATGAGTGCTGCTGGTGGTAAATCTTGTGGCAGTCATTAACCGTCATTTCAGTTAAGTAAAGAAGAATATGAGTAAGACCCATTTTGGATACCAAAGCGTTGATGAAGCTGAAAAGGCAGGTAAGGTCGCTGAGGTATTTCATTCTGTAGCGAGTAAATATGACGTCATGAATGATTTGATGTCATTTGGTTTGCATCGCTTGTGGAAAAAAGTCACGATTGCTCGAGCTCAAGTACGCCCTGGTCAAAAAGTATTGGATATCGCCGGTGGTACGGGTGACTTAGCTGCTGCCTTTGCACGTGGAGCAGACTGGGGCCATCACTCTGAAGCTCAAGTATGGTTAAGTGATATCAATGCCTCTATGTTGGGGGTTGGCCGTGATCGCCTGCTCGATCAGGGAGTAGCTTTACCCTGCGTTCAGTTCGATGCGGAGAAAATTCCTTTCCCGGCGAATCACTTTGATGTGGTGACGGTGGCGTTTGGCTTGCGAAATATGACCCATAAAGACCTTGCTTTGGCAGAGATGCTCAGAGTAATTAAGCCCGGTGGTCGAGTATTGGTGCTGGAGTTCTCCAAACCGGATGCCTTTTTAGGGCCGATTTATGACACCTACTCATTTAAGGTGTTGCCTTGGCTAGGTGAAAAGATTGCCCAAGATTCTGAGAGCTACCGCTACCTGGCAGAATCTATTCGGATGCATCCAGACGCTCAGGCCCTGACAGACATCATGCTGGGAGTGGGTTTTGACGAGGTAGATACCCATAGAATGACTGGGGGTATCGTTGCGCTCCATATTGGTATTAAATACTAGTGTTTATGTAGTTTATGTAGTTTTTGTCAGTCAAGAATTAAAGTAGTTCTATAGGGGATCAAAATATGAATAAGCATTTTTTCAAGGCAGTTTTATTGAGTGTCAGCTTAATATTTGCTACCGTTGGTTATGCCAATGCTGCCCGTTTAGGTAGCGGTAAAAGTGTTGGTAAGGCACCAAGCGCACCAATGCAAAAACAAGCTACTCCCGCACAAAAACAAGCTCAACCAGCAGCACCAGCTGCTGCTCCTCAAGCACCAGCACCAAGTCGCTTCGGTGGTATGGGTGGCATCTTGGGTGGCTTAGCTGCAGGTCTTGGTATTGGCTTCCTTTTATCTCATTTAGGTTTAGGTGAGGGCGCATCTTCATTGATCACTGGATTGCTGATTGCAGCGCTAGCAGGCTTTGCCATCATGTTCATCATGAGAAAAATGATGCCTGCCTTATCCGGCGCTAACAAAAGCCCTCAAATGACTTCGCAGGGTATGCAGCGTAGCAATTTAGACCAAGCGTCAAGACAAGAGCCCGCGTTTACACCTGCTGCTAGTGCATTTAGTGGCGTTGCCGCTGAGCCTGCAGCATTTCAATCAACGCTTCCGCCAGGTTTTGATGAGTACGCATTTTTGGATAATGCCAAACAGTTTTTCTCAGGTTTACAAAAGGCATGGGATCAGGGCGATTTAGCTGCACTACGTGAGTACGCCACCGCAGAGATGTTTGCCACGATTGAGCAAGATCTGGCCGGACGTGCTGACAGTGCCAATCAAACCGATGTGGTGACACTCAATGCACAGTTACTCGGGATTGAGACAATTGATAATACGTACTACTGTAGCGTCCAGTTCACCGGCATGATTCGTGAACAAGTAGGCGCACAAGCAAATAACTTCTCTGAAGTTTGGAATCTCAGTAAGCCGGTAAGCGGTCCTGGAGGTTGGGTACTAGCGGGTATCTCCCAGTTAGTTTAAGCTTGTAGTACTTTCCACCGAAAGCCCGCACTTGTGCGGGTTTTGGTTTTTATGCTGATGAACAACGTATCTCCCACCGCCCACCATATTGCAGCGTCTGCCGCTTGCCGAGGAATAAATCACGTCCTCAACGCTGAGCCATGGGCTATGGCGGAGTTGGCACGTCATTCTGGCAAAGTCATTCTGCTCAGTTTGCCCTTTGGGCAGCTGTTTTTTGAGATAGCACCCGAGGGCTCCTTGCTTGCATTGACTAATGTCGATGCTCCGTCATTAGAGTTAGAGGTTTCCCCTGAGGCATTGAGTGCTTTAGCTGGCGGCCCAGGCAGCTTGCGTGAACAAGCAATGAAGTCAGTGAAGATTACTGGCGATGCTGACTTGGCGCAGTTATTGGGTCGTTTAGCAGGACAAATTCGGTGGGAGTACGAGGAAGACTTGGCTCGTTTCATTGGTGATGCGCCCGCCAATTTTGCTGTACGTCAAGGTAAGAAATTGATTTCTGCTGGGAAATCTGCGGCTACCGATCTACTAGACAATGTAATTGAGTATGTCAGTGAAGAAAGAAAAGTACTTTTGAATAAGCGAGATTTTTTAATTCGTAAGAATGAACTCAGCGTGTTGCGTGATGCGGTTGATCGTCTAGAAAAGCGCATCCAATTTTTAGAGCGAAAAGGTTAATTCATTTTGCGTCGTTTAGCCCGCCTCTATTTCATTTTCTTTACTGCATGGCGTTACGGCTTATTGCCGCTGCTGCGCGATATCCTGAAACCTGGGATTCCCCGAGGTCTATTAACCATGCTTTGCTGGGTATCACCGGGGCAATCGCTGCCCAGAGGTGAGCGTATTCGTTTGACCTTAGAGGCGCTCGGTCCGATCTTCGTCAAATTTGGACAAGTACTTTCTACTCGACGTGATTTGTTGTCAGAAGATATTGCTAATGAATTAGCAAAGTTACAAGATCAAGTGCCACCATTTTCCAATGCAGAATCACGACTTTTAATTGAGAAGGCGCTGGGTTTACCGATTGAAGAAATCTTTATTAGTTTTGATGCAACACCAGTAGCTAGCGCTTCAGTTGCTCAGGTGCATTTTGGAACTTTACGTGCCACTGAGAGGCATCCAGAGTGGGATGGACGAGAAGTTGCGATCAAGGTACTTCGTCCAGGCATCCTCCCGGTCATTGATAGCGATATTGCTTTAATGTATGACCTGGCAAGAATCATAGAAAAATTATCTTCGGATGGTCGTCGTTTAAAGCCGACTGAAAACGTTGCTGAGTTTGATAGACACCTGCATGATGAGCTCGATCTCATGCGTGAGGCTGCTAATGCCAGTCAGCTAAGACGGTATTTTGTGGATTCAGACAAGCTCATGATTCCAGAAATGTATTGGGATTTGTGTCGCACCAATGTGATTGTCATGGAAAAAATGAACGGTATATCTATCGGTCGTTTTGACGAACTACGTGCCGCTGGAGTGGATTTCAAAAAATTAGCGGCAGAGGGTGTGGAGATATTTTTTACTCAAGTATTCGAATATGGTTTTTTCCATGCAGATATGCACCCTGGAAATATCATGATCAGCCTGGAGCCAGATAGTTTTGGGCGATTTATTTCTCTGGATTTCGGAATTATTGGCGCATTAAGTGAAACCGATAAAAACTACTTAGCACTCAACTTCTTAGCTTTCTTTAACCGAGATTACCGGCGTGTAGCAGAATTGCATGTGGAATCTGGTTGGGTACCTGCAGATACCCGTGTGGAAGAATTGGAGGGTGCGGTACGCTCCGTTTGCGAACCCTACTTTGATCGACCTTTAAAAGATATTTCTTTAGGCATCGTTCTGGTGCGTTTGTTCCAAACATCTCGTCGTTTTAAGGTTGAAGTGCAGCCGCAACTGTCTCTGCTATCAAAGACCTTATTAAATGTAGAAGGTTTGGCACGTGAATTAGACCCCGATCTCGATCTTTGGCAGACTGCAAAGCCGATTCTGGAAAAATGGATCAGCCAACAGTTGGGTTGGCGCGGATTGGTTGAGGGGCTTAAAAATGAAGCACCTTCTTGGGCAAAAATACTGCCAACCTTGCCCCGCTTGATTGCGGAGAGTTTGGCACAAGGGCGTAGTCCACAAAGAGATCAAAATGCTGAATTAGAGGTCTTAAAAGGCCTTTTAATGCAGGAAAGACGGACTCATCGCCTTTTGGTGGGCGTCTTGCTCTTTGCAGGTGGCTTTCTGGCTGGGATTCTGATAATCGGCCTTGGTCTTTACTAGACTATCGCCGGCTGCCGCTTAAACCGCTAGAATGCCAGGTTAGGCAAAGCGTAAGCGTGGGCAAATGAAAAAATACTTTATCGCAGGCATTCTGGTATGGGCACCGATGTCAATCACTATTTGGGTGATTGGATGGGGATTGGGCTTGCTCGACGGTGTTTTTGGTTCTGTAATGCATGCCATTATTACTGTGTTCCCTAATCAGTTTTCCAGTGATTTACAGCATTTTCGTGAATTACCGGGTGTGGGCATTCTGATTGTTGTTTCAGTCATCATGATTACCGGATTACTTGCAATCAATTTTGCGGGGCAGTGGTGGATGAAGGTATGGGATCGCTTGGTGAATCGCATTCCGATTGTGCGATCGATATATTCTAGTGTTCAACAAGTATCTTCTACTTTATTTTCTGGCAGTGGACAAGCATTTAGCAAAGCATTATTAATTCGCTATCCGCATGCAGATTCTTGGGCGATCGCATTTCAGACTGGTATGCCAGCAAAAGAAGTAGCTGCTAAGTTGGGTGAGGACTACGTTAATGTTTTCCTGCCAACTACTCCAAATCCAACCTCTGGATTTTTTATGATCGTCCCACGTGCGCACACCATTGAATTAGAGATGAGTGTCGAAGAGGCTCTCAAACATATTGTTTCAATGGGATCCGTTCCCCCCACTAGTTCAACTGGTTTGACTGCTGCCAAGTCAAACCATCATCTTTGATTTATAGGAAATTGTTATGTCGATGCGAAGCCATACCTGCGGTCAGGTAACTGAATCACTCATTGGTCAAGAGATTACTCTCTCTGGTTGGGTTAATCGCCGCCGTGACCACGGTGGTGTGATTTTTATTGATCTTCGTGATCACCAAGGTTTTGTCCAAGTTGTTTGCGACCCAGATCGTCCTGAGATGTTTGTATTGGCTGAGCAAGTTCGTAATGAATTTTGTATTCAGGTTAAAGGTTTGGTACGAGCACGTCCTGCCGGAACTGAGAACAATGATTTAGTTAGCGGCAAGATTGAAGTGCTTTGTCATAGCTTGGTGATTTTGAATGCGTCCATTACTCCTCCATTCCAATTGGAAGACGAGAATTTATCTGAGACTACTCGCTTAACTCACCGTGTTTTGGACTTGCGTCGCCCGCAAATGCAAAAGAATTTACGTTTACGTTACAACGTGGCTATGGAATGCCGCCGTTACCTAGATGCCGCAGGTTTTATCGATATTGAAACACCGATGTTAACGAAGAGTACCCCTGAAGGTGCTCGCGACTATTTGGTGCCTTCGCGTGTCCATGATGGTCAGTTCTTTGCTTTGCCACAGTCTCCTCAGCTATTTAAACAGTTGTTGATGGTGGCTGGTTTTGATCGTTACTACCAAATTACTAAGTGCTTCCGTGACGAAGATTTGCGTGCTGATCGTCAGCCTGAATTTACTCAGATCGACTGTGAAACTGCTTTCTTGGATGAGCTAGAAATCCGTGAGTTATTTGAAAACATGATTCGTCATATTTTCAAAATCACTATGAACGTAGAGTTGCCTAATCCATTTCCTACCATGCCTTACTCTGAGGGAATGGCGCGCTTTGGTTCAGACAAGCCAGATCTGCGTGTGAATTTTGAATTTACCGAACTGACTGATTTAATGAAAGATGTCGATTTCAAAGTATTTTCTGGTGCAGCAAATCAAGAGGGTGGACGTGTAGTTGGTTTGTGCGTACCTGGCGGTGCTGAGATTAGTCGTAGTGAAATTGATGACTATACTCAATTTGTGGCGATCTATGGTGCCAAAGGTTTGGCTTGGATTAAAGTCAATTCAGTTGCAGAGGGTCGCAATGGCTTGCAATCCCCAATCGTTAAGAACTTGCATGATGCTGCTATCGAAGGCATCTTAAAGCGTACTGGTGCTAAAGATGGCGACATTATTTTCTTCGGTGCTGATAAAGAAAAAGTAGTGAACGATGCTATTGGCGGTTTGCGCCTGAAGATTGGTCACTCTGCTTGGGGTAAAGAGCATGGCTTATCTACCGAAGGTTGGAAGCCATTGTGGGTAGTGGATTTCCCAATGTTTGAATATGATGAAGACAATGCCCGTTGGGTTGCATGTCACCATCCATTTACTAGCCCCAAAGATGAGCATATGCAGTATCTCGAATCGAGTCCTGGAAAGTGCTTAGCCAAGGCCTACGACATGGTTCTGAACGGTAGCGAGATTGGTGGTGGATCAGTCCGCATCCATCAAGAAGCAGTGCAAAGTCAGGTATTCCGTGCTCTGAAGATTGGTGCCGAAGAGGCTCAGGCGAAGTTTGGATTCTTGTTGGATGCTTTGCAGTACGGCGCACCTCCACATGGTGGTATTGCATTTGGTTTGGATCGTATCGTCACGATGATGACTGGTGCTGAATCAATCCGTGATGTAATCGCCTTCCCGAAAACGCAGCGTGCACAGTGCTTACTGACTCAGGCTCCTAGTCCAGTAGACGAGCGTCAGTTGAAAGAGCTTCACATCCGCTTGCGTCAAGCTGCACCTGCTGCTTAAGTAAAACAGTATTTAGATCATCTTGAAAATCCCCATTTCGGTTTTAGTTGTCATTTACAAATCGAATGGGGAGGTCTTGCTAATCGAGCGGGCCGATAAAGCCAATTTTTGGCAATCTGTTACTGGTAGCATTGATTTCCTTGATGAGGATCTTAGTGCTGCTGCCGCGCGCGAAGTCCTTGAAGAGACCGGCATTGATGTCCAATCTCTTCCAGCAGCCTCCTTACAGGATATGCATCATCAGATTGAGTATGAGATTTATCCGCAATGGCGTCACCGTTACGCGCCTGGAGTGACCAAAAATGCTGAGCATTGGTTCTCATTACTGGTCCCAAATGCAGTTTCAGTCAGATTGGCGCCAAGAGAGCACGTTGCCTATCAATGGCTGCCTCACGCTGAAGCGGCAAATAAATGCTTCTCTCCCAGTAATGGCGCAGCAATTCTCAAGTTATTTTCTGCGCGTCAGAGCGTAACTGACTAAGATAGAGCGATGCGACATTCATCAGGGCATCATCATTCAGTAGCAGACTCAAAGCCAGAAAAGGGTAGCGACTGGAAAGTTATTCGCGATTTACTCCCCTATCTATTGGAATACAAGTTTAGGGTTGCGATTGCTCTGACATGCTTAGTGGCTGCTAAGGTGACTAATCTTGGCATTCCGATTTTGCTGAAGCAATTGATTGATGAGCTCAATATCAAAGCAGACTCTCCTCAAGCTTTATTAGTAGTACCAGCCGGATTGATCCTAGCCTACGGTCTCTTGCGGGTGTCTGCTTCTTTATTTACCGAGCTACGAGAATCCCTCTTTGCTCGCGTTACTCAAAATGCAGTGCGTAAAGTGGCTTTGCAGGTTTTCGAGCATTTACATTCTTTGGCCCTTAGCTTTCATCTGGCTCGTCAAACCGGGGGAGTCAGTCGAGATATTGAGCGTGGTACTCGCGGTATTCAGTCGCTGATTTCTTATTCCCTTTATAGCATCCTACCAACCCTGATTGAGTTCTGTTTGGTACTTGGCTACCTGGCTTACGCATACGATATGTGGTTTGCCATTATTACCCTGGTTGCATTGGTGCTCTATATTGCCTTTACGGTAGTGGTGACAGAATGGCGAACGCATTTCCGCCGCACTATGAATGACATGGATTCCAAGGCGAATCAGAAGGCAATTGATTCATTATTGAATTTTGAGACCGTTAAGTATTTTGGTAATGAAGCCTTTGAGGCTAGTCGTTACGATCAAAATCTGATCCGTTACCAAACGGCTGCAGTGAAGTCTCAAAAATCTTTAGCTGTTCTCAATCTTGGGCAGCAAGCAATTATTGCCGTTGGATTAGTCCTCATTCTGTGGCGAGCAACGCAGGGTGTGATTGATGGATCTATGACCCTGGGTGATTTGGTATTGGTTAATACCTTGATGATTCAGTTATATATCCCGCTGAATTTCTTAGGTGTGATCTATCGTGAGATTAAGCAGGCACTGACAGATATGGATCGCATGTTCTCGCTTCTCAATACGGAGAAAGAAATTGCGGACGTACCCAATGCTCAGCCTTTGCACGTTAACAATCAAGGCCGTGGCCCAGATGTTCGTTTTGAAAATGTCTCGTTTCATTACGAGGCCAAACGTGAGATTTTGAAGGATGTTAGCTTTAATATTCCAGCAGGAACCATTACTGCAGTCGTAGGCCAAAGCGGTGCTGGCAAGAGCACCTTAGCTCGCCTACTGTTTCGTTTTTACGATGTACAGTCCGGCAAAATCCTCATTGATGATCAAAATATTGTGGATGTTACTCAATTGAGTTTACGCAAAGCGATTGGTATCGTTCCTCAAGACACTGTTTTGTTTAATGACACCATTGGCTACAACATTGCTTATGGCAATCCCAATGCATCAATTGAAGAGGTTCATGAGGCTGCTAGGGCGGCACAGATCGATCGTTTCATCAAGCATCTACCAGAGGGCTACGATACCCAAGTAGGCGAGCGTGGTCTGAAATTATCTGGTGGTGAGAAACAGCGTGTTGCGATTGCGCGTACCCTACTCAAAAAGCCAGCAATGTTAATTTTTGATGAAGCAACATCAGCGCTGGACTCTAAAACGGAGCGAGCGTTTCAGGAGGAGTTGCTTGGTTTAGCCAAAAACCGTACAACTTTGATTATTGCCCATAGGCTTTCCACCATTATTCATGCGGATCAAATTTTAGTAATGGAACATGGCCAGATAGTCGAGCGGGGAACGCATACAGAGCTATTGGCTGCTGGTGGCCGCTATGCTGAAATGTGGCAAATGCAAGAGCGCATTGTTCTTGATTAGAATATCTGCATGAGCCAGCAAGAAAACATTCTCAAAAATGCCTTTGCCGCAGCTTTAGCGGTTGCTGACCCAAGCAAAATCGTTCCGGAATACCTCAGCAAGATCTTTCCTCAAGGTTCGGAGCCCAAGGGAAGATGTTTAGTAGTAGGTGCAGGTAAAGCCAGTGCGTCAATGGCAACCGCCCTAGAGTCGCACGCGAAGAGTTGTTGGCCTAATGCAATGATTGAGGGAGTGGTATTGACCCGCTATGGGCACAGCTCTCCTACTGGTCATATCCAAATTATTGAAGCGGGTCATCCTGTACCCGATCAAGCGGGTATGCATGGTGCTAAAGAAATCTATCGCTTGGTTGGTGAATTGCAAACCGGTGACATTTTGATTGCCTTAATCTCTGGTGGCGGTTCAAGTTTACTTACTTTGCCCCAAGCTGGCATCAGTATTGAAGATATGCGCAAGACTACCGAAGCGCTATTGCGTTCTGGTGCACCAATTGAAGAGATGAATGTAGTTCGTAAACATTTATCAGCAATTCAGGGCGGTAATTTAGCAAGACTAGCTATTGCACGTGGTGCTCGAGTTGAAGCATTGCTGATTTCGGATGTGACGGGGGATTCTCCCGCAGATATTGCGAGTGGACCTTGCGCGCCAGATTATTCAACTTACCAGGATGCTCTGGATATCTTGGCTAAATACCACTTGAGTTCTGACTCTATTCCAGGGTCTGTTTTATCCCATTTACAGCGTGGTGTTGCTGGTGAAGTTCCAGAGACTTTAAAAGAAGCGGACTTGCAAAATACAGCGGTCAGTAATCATGTGATTGCTACGGCCTATAAGAGTCTTGAGGCTGCAGCAGCCTACGTTCGCACACAGGGTTATGAACCAGTGATTTTGGGTGACACTATTACGGGTGAGGCTCAAGCTGTAGGAATGGAGCAAGCTTCTCTAGCGCGTCAGCACTTGAAGATGAATAAGCCAATTGCTCTTATCTCGGGTGGTGAGTGCACAGTGACCATTCCTAATGGAATTAAAGGCCGTGGCGGTCGCTGTAGTGAATACCTGCTTTCATTCTTCGCGGCATCAACTGATCTTCCGAATATTTCTGCTTTAGCTGCAGATACTGATGGTATCGATGGTAGTGAAAAGAATGCTGGTGCGTGGTTTACTCCTGAGATCCGACAGGCCGCCAATCAGCAAGGCTTAATCCCTTCACAGTTCTTAGATCAGCACGATTGCTATGGTTTTTTTGCACAATTAGATGCTTTGGTGGAAACTGGCCCCACACTGACAAACGTGAACGATTTCCGAATCATCTTGCTTGGTAAATAATTATGTCTAATAGCCCAATACAAATTCAACTGATTCAACCAGATGACTGGCATTTACATATTCGTGATGGTGAAGTGATGCGAGATGTGTTGGCGGATACTGCGTGCCAATTTGCGCGTGCCATCATCATGCCGAATTTAAAGCCTCCAGTGACTACAGTGAATTTGGCAAATGCGTATCGTGGTCGCATTCAGGCTAATCTTCAATCTTTGGGTGTAACTACTTTTACCCCATTAATGACTTTGTATCTCACGGATAACACTTCTGCGAATGAAGTGCGTAAAGCAAAGGATGCTGGCATTGCTGGATTTAAGCTTTATCCTGCAGGAGCGACAACTAACAGTGATGCAGGTGTGAGTAATATTAAGCATTGTTATGCTGCACTTGAAGCAATGCAGGCCGTCGGGATGCCCTTGTTGGTGCATGGTGAAGTAACTAGTGCGCATATTGATATCTTTGATCGTGAAGCAGTGTTTATTGATCAAGTGCTCGAACCTTTGCGTAAAGATTTTCCTGAACTGAAGATTGTGTTTGAGCACATTACTACCAAACAAGCTGCGCACTATGTTCGTGATGCGCAAACTGCTGGAAAAAATACTATAGCTGCTACGATTACTCCACAACATTTATTAATGAATCGCAATGCGATTTTTTCTGGTGGTATTCGTCCGCATAATTATTGCTTGCCAGTACTGAAGCGTGAAGAGCATCGTGTTGCCCTATTAGATGCCGCAACGAGTGGCAACCCCAGATTTTTCTTAGGCACAGATAGTGCGCCCCATGCTAAGGGCGCTAAAGAAGCTGCTTGCGGTTGCGCTGGTTGTTACAGTGCTTTCAATGCCTTAGGTTTATATGCCGAGGCATTTGAGAGTGTAGGCAAGCTGGACAAACTTGAAGGCTTCGCTAGTTTCTTCGGTCCAGATTTTTATCTAATGCCGCGTAATACTCAAAAGGTAACTTTGGTGAAGCAGGCGCAAAACATTCCTGCAGAGCTTCCTTTGGGTGATGACACGATTGTGCCGCTTCGTGCTGGTGAGACGATTGCTTGGACCTTGGCTTAAGTAAGTTAAGGCTTTCACTATTTATTTTTTAGACCAAATTTCTGCGACTGCGTTAGACTGCAGGCGCAGAGTCAATTGGGCAATCGCCGCCACTTTATTGTGGGGGAGGAAAGTCCGGACTCCATAGGGAAGGGTGATGGCTAACGGCCATCCACGGTGACGTGAGGAATAGGGCCACAGAGACGAGCGTATTTAGTTACGGTGAAACGCGGTAACCTCCACCTGGAGCAATCCCAAGTAAGCAGGCGATGAGGCGTCCCGCTGAGTCTGCGGGTAGGGAGCTTGAGCCGTCAGGTAACTGCCGGCCTAGAGGAATGATTGCCCCTAGATGCAAATCTAGGCGACAGAATCCGGCTTATCGATTGACTCTGCACTTTCTCAAGACTTATTCGTCATTCAGGACGTCGATTGAATAAGTAATCTCTGCCGTCTTGGCGAGCATAGTTGTCGCGGAGCAGTACTTTTCGTGGGAAAGCTTGACTGCACGCTCAACCTTAGACAAATCGAGGTTTTTGCCTTTAACCGTGAAATGCAGGTTAATTTTTGTAAATACTTTAGGCTCAGTCTCTGCTCGCTCGGCTGTCAGCTGGACATCGCAAGCGCTAATCTCTTGGCGAGCCTTTTGTAGGATTAAAACCACATCAAAGGCGGCACAGCCGCCAGTTCCCGCCAAAATCAGTTCCATAGGCCTTGAGGCACTATTTTTGCCCCCAGCTTCGGGTGGCCCATCCATTGTGACCTGGTGACCACTACCGGTTTTTGCCGAAAACGCCATGCCGCCATTACCCAACCAACTTACTTGACATTCCATGTTAGCGACCCCTAATTTACAAAATTAATCAATATTATCAATAGTTTACCAATTATTACAGCTAATAGTTGCTAGCTATTTTTTGCTAAAAAGCATCAAAAAGTTGATTTTGGTCAATATTCTTGCGTTGCACCATATTTCTTGTGTAGAATAACCATATTGGCTGTCAGTCTTATATAAGATATCGATGTGCCTCCCAGTGTCTCCTCCACTTAAACATAGGTGGATTCCAACCCAGGACTCGTTCCTGGGTTTTTTTGGGTTACAATTCAAGGCTTTACTGAATTACCGAACCAGTCAGCGGTAATTGTTTTACCAAGTGAATTACAGAATCTGCGAGCTTGCAAACATAAGCAGGGCCAAGGTGGACGTAATTTGATTGGAGTAATTTTTTGACTATAACAATTTAAGAAATCATGAAAACTTTTTCTGCAAAATCCCACGAGGTAGTGCATGAATGGTTCGTGATTGACGCTACGGACAAAGTCCTCGGTCGTGTCGCCAGTGAAGTGGCACTCCGTCTACGCGGCAAGCACAAGCCTGAATACACCCCACACGTTGATACCGGCGACTTTATTGTTGTCATCAACTCTTCTAAGCTGCGTGTCACAGGCACAAAAGGCTTGAACAAAATTTATTACCGTCACAGCGGATACCCAGGTGGTATTAGCTCGACCAACTTTGACAAGATGCAAGACCGTTTCCCAGGTCGTGCCTTAGAAAAGGCTGTGAAGGGTATGTTGCCAAAAGGCCCACTAGGTTATGCCATGATAAAGAAATTAAAAGTCTATGGCGACGCCAGTCATCCGCATGCGGCTCAACAGCCAAAAGCGTTAGAGATTTAAGGAAACCAAATGGCTATTAATTACGGAAATTGGAATTACGGTACAGGTCGTCGCAAGAGCTCTGTAGCACGTGTATTCATTAAATCTGGCAAAGGTGAGATTACTGTTAACGGTAAACCTATCGATGCTTACTTTGCTCGCGAAACATCACGCATGATCGCTCGTCAGCCTTTGGCTCTCACGGCTCACCTAACAACCTTTGATATCAAAGTAAACGTTAGCGGTGGCGGTGAAACTGGACAAGCTGGTGCAGTTCGTCACGGTGTTACTCGTGCATTGATCGACTACGACAACGCTTTGAAGCCGACCCTGTCTAAAGCAGGCTTGGTAACTCGCGATGCTCGTGAAGTTGAGCGTAAAAAAGTTGGTCTGCACGGCGCGCGTCGTCGTAAGCAGTTCAGCAAGCGCTAATTCTTTCAGTCGCTTCAGTTTTATCGAAAGGGTCGCGCAAGCGGCCCTTTTTGTTTCTACAATCTAGGTATTAGACAGATAAAATTCATCTGTCAGTATTTTGGAGAATGGCATGATTAAAGTTGGCATCGTAGGTGGCACTGGATATACCGGAGTGGAACTACTGCGCTTGCTGGCGCAGCACCCCGAAGTTCAAATTCAGGCAATTACTTCACGCACAGAAGCTGGCATGCCGGTCTCGGAAATGTTCCCCTCTTTACGTGGTCGGATTGATCTCAAGTTCACTACACCGGATGAAGCCAAATTAAATGAATGTGATGTCGTTTTCTTTGCAACGCCACATGGCGTAGCAATGGCACAAGCAAAAGAATTGCTTGCAAACAATGTGAAGATTTTGGATCTGGCTGCCGACTTCCGTTTGAAAGATGTTAAAGAATTTACTAAGTGGTACGGTATGGAACATGGCTGCCCAGAAATTTTGGCTGAAGCGGTTTATGGTTTGGCTGAAATCAATCGTGAAGAAATTAAAAAAGCCCGCGTCGTGGGTTTGGCTGGTTGCTATCCCACTTCCGTTCAATTGGGTCTTGCTCCACTGCTTTCACCAAAGTCTACTAGTGGCAAACAGCTCATTGATGGCACGCATATTATTTCTGACTCTAAGTCGGGTACCTCAGGTGCTGGACGCAAGGCAGAAATTGGGACTTTAATGTCAGAATCTGGTGATAACTTCAAAGCTTATGCTGTTAAAGGCCACCGCCATCTTCCAGAAATTGTCCAAGGCTTGAAGGCTATTGCCGGTCACGATCAGATTGGCCTGACATTTGTGCCGCACTTAACACCAATGATTAGGGGTATTCATTCAACCTTATATGTGCGCTTGACAGAGGCTGGAATGAAGGTAGATTTCCAAAAACTCTACGAAGATTTCTACAAAGGCGAGCCTTTTGTAGATGTGATGCCAGCGGGTAGCCATCCAGAAACACGCTCAGTGAGGGGTAGCAATGGTTTGCGGATTGCCATTCACCGCCCTGGTGATGGTGATACTTTAGTGATTTTGGTGGTTGAGGATAACCTAGTAAAGGGTGCTTCAGGCCAAGGGGTTCAGTGTATGAACCTGATGTTTGGCTTGCCTGAGACCACTGGATTGACACAAATTGCCGTTTCACCATAATGGAGTCAACTGGAAAGACCCTTCAGCACACTTGGAATTAAAAGCCTAAAATAGACTATCGCCTTTTGAATTAGGAGCAGATCATGACCCAATTAGCTACGCAAGAAATTACGCAACCGGCACAAGACTTAGCCGAGCCACCAACCCCATTGGTGTTCACGGATAGCGCAGCTGCAAAAGTGGCTGACTTGATTGCTGAAGAAGGTAATCCAGAATTGAAGTTACGTGTGTTTGTTCAGGGTGGCGGTTGTTCAGGATTTCAGTACGGATTCACATTTGATGATGCTGTGAACGAAGATGACACCCTATTTGAAAAGAATGGCGTAACTTTACTGGTTGATTCGATGAGCTTCCAATATTTAGTTGGCGCTGAGATTGATTATAAAGAAGATATCAACGGATCACAGTTTGTGATTAAGAATCCTAACGCGCAAACAACTTGCGGTTGTGGCTCTTCTTTCTCCGCATAAGAACAAGCTTAATAACTTAAGCTGGATAGCAAGCGCCTAGAATCCTAGGACCTTTCGCTCCCGTAACGGCTGGCAAATTTGCTGGCCGTTTTTCTTTATGAGCCCAAGCCAACCATGCGAATGCAAGACCTTCTACTAGTTGTGGATCAATGCCAAACACATCGCTGGTCATAATATCGAGTGAGTTTTTAAATATTTCTTTAGCCCTGGTTTTTAATAAATCTAGTAATGCAGTATTACGAGCACCACCACCGCAGACAATAAGAATCTGGGTTTGCGGTGCATAACGTAGTACTGCTTGGAGTGACGAGTCCACAGTCAGTTGCAGTAGCGTCGCTTGCACATCCTCTGAGTTGATGTTTTCTGCACCAATGTACTTTTGCAGCCACTCCAAATGAAAGTCGTCACGGCCTGTACTTTTTGGCGGAGCTTTTGCAAAAAATGAATCAGTCATCATTCTTGCAAGTAGTGCTTGATTGACTTTGCCCTGTGATGCCCAAGTACCATTTTCATCAAATGTATGGCCTTGTTGTTCCGCAATCCAAGCATCCATCAACATATTGCCAGGACCACAATCAAAGCCTTTTACTTCTGTGTCTTTGGGTAATAGGGTCAGATTTGCAATACCGCCAAGATTGAGTACGGCGATATTTTTATCTGCATCAAACTGCTGTGCATGAAAGGCTGGCACTAAGGGGGCACCATGACCACCAGCAGCAAGGTCGCGACTTCTAAAGTCTGCGATGACATCAATTTCGGTCAGCTCTGCAAGAAGTGCTGGGTTGAGAGTCTGGTGTGTATAGGCAAGATGATTGGCAAGATCAGCTTGATGGCGAATTGTCTGGCCATGGGCACCTATCGCACTTATATCGCCAGGAGAAAGATCATTCTGAGTAAGTAATTGCTTGACTGCATCTGCATAAGCTAGCGCTAGGGCATTGGCCGCCTGATTTTCCCGGTGAATCTCGTTTGGCCCGGGACTCTGTAAGTCCAGAAGGGCTTTGCGTAATTCAGGGCTAAAGGCAAGGCTTATGGAGCCCAGAAGGCTGGTATCACCAGCGTTCTCAATCTTTGCCAGTACGGCATCTATCCCATCTAGGCTGGTGCCAGACATCAGGCCAATATAGAGTGGATGGGGCTTATTCATGCGGTATCAGGGCTTTGTTCTCAGGAATGCGACAATTATGCTTTAGCAATCTAAATACTAATTTAACCGAATCAGTTCACCAATACAGCATGACGGCTAAACCAGAACAAAAATACCCACTGACTCCCGAAGTTTTTGCAGCCCTCGAAGTAACAAAAAGAGGTTGTGATGAGTTATTGGTTGAGGCGGATTGGATTCAAAAGCTAGCTAAGAGCCAAGCAACGGGCATTCCTTTGCGTATTAAGTTGGGATTAGACCCCACTGCTCCAGATATTCATTTGGGCCATACGGTTGTGCTGAATAAATTACGCCAGCTCCAAGATTTAGGTCATACCGTGATTTTCTTGATTGGTGATTTCACGAGCATGATTGGCGATCCTTCTGGACGGAATGCAACACGCCCGCCGCTGACTGCTGAAGAAATTGCTGTCAATGCTCAGACTTACTATCGTCAAGCAAGCATGGTGCTCGACCCCGCTAAAACTGAAGTCCGCTATAACAGCGAGTGGTGTGATCCACTAGGCGCACGCGGCATGATTCAGTTGGCTGCTAGATATACCGTTGCGCAAATGTTGGAGCGCGATGACTTTACTAAGCGCTACCGTAGTGGTGTACCGATTTCTGTGCATGAGTTCTTGTATCCATTGATGCAGGGGTATGACTCTGTTGCTTTGAAGAGCGACTTAGAGCTTGGTGGTACTGATCAGAAATTTAATCTCTTAGTCGGACGTGAACTCCAACGTGAGTATGGACAAGAACCGCAATGTATTTTGACCATGCCACTCCTCGTCGGTTTAGATGGCGTAGATAAGATGAGTAAATCCAAAGGGAATTACATTGGCATCAGTGAGCCTGCTGGTGAGATGTTTGGCAAGCTCTTGAGCATCTCCGACGAATTGATGTGGGATTACTTCACCTTGTTGTCATTCCGTCCTATGGCAGAGATTGACTTAATGAAGCAAGAAGTTGCTGCCGGTAGAAATCCTAAAGATTGCAAAGTACTACTCGCACAAGAAATCGTTGCTCGTTTTCATTCGCAAGCAGCTGCTGAAAAAGCTTTAGAAGACTTTAATCACCGAGCTAAAGGTGGTGTACCGGATGACATTCCTGAAGTCAATATTTCGGGTGCGCCGATAGGGATTGCTAACCTACTTAAGGCTGCAGGATTGGCACCGTCAACATCTGAAGCCAATCGCAATATTGAGCAAAACGGTGTGAAGATTGATGGCATAACAGTGGCTGATAAACAATTAAAAATCGAGGCCGGTACCTTTGTTGTGCAAGTAGGCAAACGCAAGTTTGCCAAGGTCACTCTGAGTTAAGTCTTAGGATTCTATTGCGGAGTTACTTGGTGGCGTGAGCCCAAAGTGCTCATAAGCCTGACGTGTTGCCACTCTTCCTCTAGAGGTTCTTTGTAGGTAGCCTTGCTGAATAAGGTAAGGCTCCAATACATCCTCAATAGTGTCTCGCTCCTCGCCAATAGCAGCTGCTAAGTTATCAATACCTACAGGGCCGCCATCAAACTTGTGCAAGATAGCTTCAAGCAATTTACGGTCCATCACATCGAAGCCGCTTGGATCTACGTCAAGCATCTTCAATGCGGCATCGGCCATTTCTTTAGTGATGGTGCCAGTACCTTTGACTTCGGCATAGTCCCGTACACGACGCAATAGGCGATTAGCAATACGTGGAGTACCTCTAGCGCGCTTCGCAATCTCAACTGACCCCTCAGGATCAATATCGGCTTTAAGTAAGCTGGCAGAGCGCGTAATAATTTTGGTGAGCTCTTCAGTAGTGTAGAACTCGAGTCTTGCCACAATACCAAAACGATCACGTAGCGGGTTAGTGAGCATGCCAGCACGAGTGGTTGCTCCGATCAAAGTAAACGGCTTGAGATCAATCTTGACGCTACGCGCTGCGGGACCTTCGCCAATCATGATATCCAGGCTGTAGTCCTCAAGAGCGGGATACAGGATTTCTTCCACTACCGGAGAGAGGCGATGAATTTCATCAATAAAGAGCACATCGTTTGCTTCTAAATTGGTGAGTAATGCGGCAAGGTCACCAGGCCTATCCAGAACCGGGCCACTGGTTTGGCGTAAGTTCACTCCAAGCTCTCTGGCGATGATGTGGGCTAGAGTAGTCTTGCCAAGTCCAGGAGGGCCAAAGAGGAGAACATGATCAAGTGCTTCTTGTCTTGCTCTGGTCGCTGTAATGAAGATCTCTAATTGGGCGCGAGCCTTAGTTTGGCCAACATACTCATCAAGTTGTTTGGGACGAAGGGCCCTCTCAAAAACAGCTTCAGAATTGCCTGCTGCACCACTAACGATACGGTCATTAGCTTCCGGTAAATCTTCGGGGATTGAGCTGAGGTCTTCTGTGTGGATTGCCATACTGCAAGTGTAGCGGTGTTTAGGTGACTGGTTATGAAGACTTCGAGAGGTATTTCAGACCCATGCGGATACCATCTGATACGGTGGTATCTGGCGGGATTTGTTTGAGGGCGAGATGCGCCTCTTTTTCTGAATACCCCAGCGCCAATAGGGCTTGTAATATCTCGCTGCTTGCTTCAATTACCTGAGGCTTACCGCCAACAATTCCTAAATCTGGAGCTAACTTCCCTTTAAGCTCAAGGCAAAGACGCTCTGCAGTCTTTTTGCCAATACCCGGTACTTGAGTTAAGCGCCCTGCCTCTTGCATAGCAATCGCTTGTGCCAATTCATTGATGCTCATGCCAGAAAGTACCGCAAGTGCCGTGCGCGAACCAACGCCACTGATCTTGATCAGCTGTCTAAATGCTTCACGCTCAGTTTCAGTGGCAAATCCAAAGAGTTGCTGCGCATCTTCTCGGACTTGGAAGTGGGTGAGTAGTGTAATTTTTTGATTAGTCTCTGGCAATTGGTACAGGGTACTCATGGGCACATCGATCTCATAGCCAACACCTTGGCAATCCACCAAGAGGCGGGGTGGATGGACTGAAACGAGAATTCCTTGAATGCGACCAATCATGTAAAGATCTTAACCTGTTTAGATTGTTATTTCTTGCTACTATTTTTGGGTGCAAGAGCGGTAGTAATTGCTTTTGGGATTTGGGCATGATGTGCAGCGCAAATCGCTACCCCCAAAGCATCTGCAGCATCCGTTCCCGGGGCGCGACTGAGGCGAAGTAAACGTTTCACCATTTCTTGAACTTGTGGCTTAGTGGCTCTACCGGTTCCTACGATGGATTGCTTTACTCTCAGTGCGCTGTATTCAGCAACGGGGAGCTTATCAGATACTAAGGCAGCAATTACTGCACCTCGAGCTTGACCCAGCATGAGGGTGGAGCGAGGATTGACGTTGAGAAATACTTCTTCAATAGCCGCTTGCTCTGGATGGTAAGTCTCCAACACTTCTTTAATGCCCGCATACAAGATTCCTAATCTCACAGGAAGGCCTTGGTCTGGATCACCACTTTCAATTGTCCCAGAGGCTACATAGCTCAGCTTTTGACCATTGACATCAATGACACCAAAACCAGTTGTTCGTAGACCTGGGTCGATTCCTATCCAGCGCATAAGTGATTAGTGACGGAAATGGCGTGTGCCGGTAAAGATCATGGCAATACCATGTTCATTGGCTGCCGCAATGATTTCATCATCACGCATACTGCCACCCGGTTGAATGGCACAACTTGCGCCACCATTTACAACGACATCTAAGCCATCACGAAATGGGAAGAAGGCATCACTTGCTACTGCAGAGCCTTTGAGGCTGAGTCCAGCATTCTCCGCCTTAATACTCGCCATACGAGCAGAGTCGACACGGCTCATTTGGCCAGCACCAATACCCAGCGTCATGCCGTTGGCACAATACACAATCGCATTAGACTTTACGAACTTCGCAACACGCCATGCAAACATCATGTCGTGCATTTCACTTGGAGTTGGAAGACGTTTGCTGACAACCCGCATTTCGTTCTCAAGGACGTTCTTTGCATCAGGAGACTGAACTAGCAAGCCACCACCAACGCGTTTAAAGTCAAAAGCATTAAATGTAGTACCCAGAGGAATCTCTAAGAGACGCACATTTTGTTTCGTAGCGAAGATGGCCTTAGCTTCATCACTAAAGCTAGGAGCAATTAGTACCTCTACGAACTGCTTAGAAATCGCTTCAGCTGCAGCGCCATCACAGTGCACGTTAAAAGCGATGATTCCACCAAAGGCTGAACTTGGGTCTGTTTTGAAAGCCTTCTGATAGGCCTCAAGGGCGTTGGCAGCAACGGCTACGCCGCAAGGGTTAGCGTGTTTGATGATGACGCAAGCTGCGGCACCACCAGCGTTGCCAGTAAAACTCTTGACGCATTCCCAAGCAGAGTCAGCATCAGCGATATTGTTGTAAGAAAGTTCCTTGCCTTGCAATTGTTTGTAATTAGCAAGCGCGCCAAAAACTGGATCAATATCTTTATAGAAAGCGGCTGATTGGTGTGGGTTCTCACCGTAACGCATCTCTTGTACCTTTTCAAAGGCAAGGTGTAGTGTTTCTGGAAAGGCGGAACGTTTTTTGTGATCGAGGTCATCGCCTAATGCAGATAAATAATTTGCAATTGCGCCATCGTATTGGGCTGTATGGGCAAATACTTTTTTAGCCAGGCCCAAATTGGTCTTGTAAGAAACTACGTTCTTATGGGCTTTCATCTCCTCGAGAATGGGTGCGTAATCGTCTGGAGAAATCAATACAGTGACATCTTGGTGGTTCTTGGCAGCAGCACGCAACATCGCTGGGCCACCAATATCAATGTTTTCCACTGCATTTTCAAATGAACAATCTGCTTTGGCAACTGTTTCGTTAAATGGGTAGAGGTTAATCACGAGCATGTCGATCGTACCGATACCATGCTCTTTCAATGCGGCCATATGATCAGGAAAATCTCGGCGAGCTAGTAGGCCACCATGCACCATCGGATGCAAGGTCTTTACGCGGCCATCGAGCATCTCTGGAAACTGGGTAAGTGAAGATACTTCTACTACGGGCAGATTATTTTGAGCTAAGAGTTTTGCAGTGCCACCAGTAGAGATCAGCTTGATGCCTTGTTCATGGAGGGCTTTAGCGAACGGCACAATGCCATTTTTATCAGAAACAGAGAGTAAGGCTGTGCGGATCATATTTTTCGAAAGGTTTGATTAATCAAGAATTTGCAAATGGGGTCTGACTTACTTCAGGAGCTGGTGTTCAACTAATTTCTTATGCAGCGTATTGCGGTTGATGCCTAGGTACTGCGCAGCTAAGGATTGATTCTGCTTTGCATGCTGCATTACTAATTCCAGCATTGGCTTTTCAACCACTGCGAGAACCATCTGGTATAGGTCGGAGGGGGGTGTTCCTTTGAGGTCGTCCAAATAACCTTGGAGTTGTGTCTCAATGCATTCGGTGATGGGGTGCTTGTTGGTCATGGATAAATTAAATAAAAAACTAAATTTAGGCTGCTTCTAAAAATAACAAACGATCTGAATGGGATTTCATTTCATTAAAAAAATCATTCACCATCTGTAATTGAGTTTTGCAATCATCGGCAGTATTCATTCTTTGGCGGAAAGCATGAGAGTCACGTAAGCCCTTGCAGTACCAACCGATGTGCTTGCGTGCCGTGCGCAAACCAACGTATTCACCGTAAAACTCATAATGATCGACGAGATGAGTATTCATGATTTCTTGAATCTCATTAATCTGTGGTGTTGGTAATTTGCCGCCCGTTTCCAAAAAGTGATTAATTTCACGAAAGATCCAAGGACGCCCCTGAGCAGCGCGACCAATCATGATGGCATCGGCCCCGGTTTCTTTTAAAACAAATTCTGCTTTTTCTGGAGTGGTGATATCGCCATTGGCAACTACGGGAATAGCAACACTATTCTTCACTGCGGTAATGGTTTCATATTCAGCTTCGCCGTGATAGAGGTCAGCCCGCGTACGACCGTGAACAGTCAGCATAGAGATGCCGGATTGCTCAGCGAGACGCGCAATATCGATTGCATTTTTATGTTCGCGATCCCAGCCCGTCCGAATCTTCAAGGTCACAGGCACTGCATCAGCACCCACCCCTACCGCCTGAACTACGGCTTCTAAAATTTGCTGCACTAATGGCTCGTCTCTCAATAGCGCAGAACCGGCCGCAACATTGCACACCTTTTTGGCTGGGCAGCCCATATTGATATCAATAATCTGGGCGCCGTGATCGACGTTGAGTTTGGCAGCAGCTGCCATCATCCTCGGATCGGCCCCAGCAATTTGGACTGCAATAGGCTTAAATTCACCTTGATGGTTAGCGCGACGTTGGGTTTTCTCGCTCTTCCAAAGCAAAGCGTTAGATGCAATCATTTCAGATACGGCATAACCGGCGCCGAGTTTTTTGCAAAGCTGGCGAAATGGACGATCCGTTACCCCGGCCATCGGGGCAACAAATAATCTATTCGCAAGAAAGTGTGGGCCAATCTTCATGTGTTTCAGGCTAAGTTCTGGAGGGCTTGTAGTGCTGGAGGAAAGGGTGACACTTTAGCACAAATCAGCTTACATTTGCCTAAAAAATAGGCACAATCCATGCCTAAGATCAAATGCAGAATGCTTGTATTTTGGAGCGTATTTCAGCCTCTTAGCGCCTACCAAACATCATCTGGCGAGCTAAGGCGGTTTTGATGGGTGGGAGCCACTGGAGAGCCGTTAAAGCTAATCCACGGCCAATCACAACGGGAAATAGATTGGAGGTGAAGATTCTGGCCATGAAGTCAGTGAGACCGATAGTGGCAGACCGATCGAGCTTGCGACTTTGGGCATATTCCTTCAAGGTAGTTTCGATGGCTAGAGGAGTTTTTTGATTCTCTGACTTAGAGAAGAGGATGCTAAGTTTTTCTGCCAAGAGATACGCATCCCGTAATCCGAGGTTGAGACCTTGTCCCGCAACCGGATGCAAGGTTTGTGCGGCATTGCCAATCCAAACCTCGTTAGCTTGGGTAATTTCTTTGCGGTAGTTGAGTCCTAGCTCGTAAAGTCGGCGATCTTGGGTTTTAAGAAATTGCCCAACGCGCGAGCCGAATTCGGATTGCAAGCTTTTCAGAAAATCAGCATCACTCAAAGCGAGACGTGCTTGTGATGAACTTGGAGTTCCGCACCAAATCAGATTCAGAATATTGGGCCCATAGTGGCTTGGCAGAACGGCCAAAGGTCCTTCAGAGGTAAAGCGCTCCCACGCTTCGAAGGGTGATGCACTCTCAACCTCCACTAATCCAACTAAAGCTGATTGCTCATAGTCTCTGCCAGATTCCACCCAGTCTTGGGTTTTAAATAAACCACCCTCAGCGTGAACAATACACTTGGCTTGAATGTTTTCAACATCAGCATTGGGGTCGATATGTTTCCAAATAAAATGCGGACTATTTTTTTGAATAGCTCTTAAGGCTTTACGCAGTGTGAGGTGAATATCGCGATAACGAATGATGTGACCTAAGGCTTTTTGACCAAGTTCTTCGCGAGTCATTAGGGCACGACCAAAGCGGCCCGCTTGCGAGACATGTACTCGATGAATATCAGCACACTCAGTAGGCCACGCATTGATGGTATCTAACAACAGCTTGCTACCGTGTGATAAGGCAACCCCTCGGCTATCAGCAGCAGCTAATTCAGTGTCATCTGCAGGGTTGCGATCTAGTAGTGCAATCTTTGCGTCGGGAAATTTCTGCAAGGACCATGCTGCACAGGCTAGGCCTACTGGACCACCACCCTGAATTACGATATCGAAGTTCTCAACTGACATGCTTGGCAATCTATCTTTTATTGGTAGTGCTCTAATTATTTTTCATGAGTGCTTCGATTTCATCAGCTTTAACTGGTACGCCACGAGAAATCAATTCACATCCAGAATCATTCACTACAGCGTCATCCTCAATGCGGATGCCGATATTCCAAAAGCGCTCATCTACATCATCAGCGGGGCGGATATATAAGCCAGGCTCGATAGTGAGTACCATGCCTGGTTTAAGAACACGCCATGGCTTTTCTGAAGAGCTGGGTACTGCGTCAAGCGGTTCACGATAGGAGCCAACGTCATGCACATCCATTCCCAGCCAATGTGAGGTACGGTGCATATAAAAGCGACGGTAGGCTCCAGTCTCAAGTGCATTATCCAATGAGCCTAATTCCGCAAGCTTGAGTAGATTCTCATCAAGTAAGCCTTGAGTGAGTACCTTAAGTGCTGCCTCATGTGGTTGCATAAATGTATTGCCAGGCTTAGTCATTGCGATAGCGGCTTCTTGCGATGCAAGCGTAATCTCATACAGTGCGCGTTGTGGACCTGTGAACTTCCCATTCACCGGAAATGTGCGGGTGATGTCTGAAGCGTAACTATCAAGCTCGCAACCTGCATCAATGAGGCACAGATCTCCGCTACGTAGTTCAGTATCACCAGCGCGGTAATGCAGGATGCAGGAGTTAGCGCCGCCAGCAACAATGCTGTTATATGCAACGCTTTGTGCACCGCTGTAGCGGAACTCGTGAAGAAGCTCTGCTTCGAGATGATATTCACGCATTCCGGGTTTACAGACTTGCATGGCACGAATATGAGCAAGTGCAGAAATCGCAGCTGCACGACGCATGATGTCAATCTCATGGACATCTTTAAAAAGACGCATCTCATGAATCAAACTCTCTACATCATGAAATTCTGAAGGAGGATTGACACCAGCTCGTGCCTGAGCTCGTACTTGTTTCATCCAATGGCGTAAGCGACGATCGATTTCAGCGCTTTCGGAAAGGCGAATATAAACCGCATTTTGATCAGCTAGCAAATCACTGAGCTTGGTATCTAATTCATGAATGCTATAGGCATGCTCCACACCTAAAACTGATGGAGCTGCATCTGGCCCCAAGCGAATACCATCCCAAATTTCACGTTCTGCATCTTTAGGCCTGCAAAACAGATGTGCTTCCAATTGGGGTTGTGATGGTGATCCAGCAATTTTGAGTACGAGTGTTGCACCTGGCTCTTCAAAGCCAGTGAGGTAGAAAAAATCACTGTCGTGACGATAGGGGAACTCACTATCTCGATTACGCGCTGTCTCAGGCGCTGTAGTGATGATGGCAACGCCACCACCAGTTTTAGCGCAGATCCGTTTGGCGAGTTCGACTCGGCGTTGTTGGTAAATGATGGATTTATTCATTTGCTGCATTGAGTTCTTGTAATCGTTGGGGTGTACCTACATCGTGCCACGGTCCGGTATATTTTTCACCGGACACTCTATTTTTAGACATGGCCTCCCTCAAAATTGGAGCTAGCTTAGTGGGCACATCTAATTCCAGGTCCTTAAAAAGGTCCCGATGGTAGAGCCCGATGCCAGAAAAGGTCAGTTTTTCAGCACCATCTAGGGGTTCATTGGCCACCTGGGAGTCCTTAATATAAAAGTCACCCTCAGGATGTTGAGCTGGGTTGGGAACCATTAAAAGGTGTGCCAGAGGCCTGCTTGACATGCTTCGTAAGTTAGGAGCTTGGTTTAAGAGCTGCTGAATTGGTAGATTCGGGCTAAAAACATCCCCATTGATGACTAGAAAATAATCCCTTGGGTTCAACAAAGGCAAGGCTTTGCGAATACCACCTGCCGTTTCTAGGGCACTAGTTTCTGGAGAGTAGGTAATGTTGAGTCCAAATTGGCTGCCATTTCCCAGTGCTTCCTCAATTTTCCTACCAAGCCAAGCATGATTAATCACTACATCCTGAATACCTGCCGAACTCAATGCCTCCACATGCCAGGCTAGTAAGGATTTATTTTTAATAGTGAGGAGCGGTTTGGGTAGTTCATCTGTCAAGGGGCGCATGCGCTCACCTCGACCTGCTGCCAATAAAAAGCATGGAATGAGATTGGGCTTATTCATGATGAGTGGCTATTCACCCTAAGTAGTGCGCGTTGATTCTAGAATGCGTGCCAAGGGCTTTAATTCGATATAACGATTGGCAGTGGCAATCGCACACTCGAGTACTAATGGAATATCTTTGAGATAGCCATCTTTGCCATCACGATGAAATAGTCTTGCAAAAATACCCAAGATCTTCAGATGTCGTTGTAAACCCACCCATTCAAAGTCACGATAGAACTGACCAAAATCGTTTGGCATAGGCAAACCTACTTGACGACCTTCCTCCCAAAATTTAATGACCCAATCAATCACACGTTCTTCAGGCCATGAAATGTAAGCGTCACGCCAGAGTGAAGCTGCGTCGTAAGTGATGGGACCATACACTGCATCTTGAAAATCAATTACACCAGGATTATTTTTTTCCGTCACCATCAGATTGCGTGAATGGTAGTCGCGATGAACATAAACTTTTTCCTGTGCAAGATTATTTTGAATGATCAGTTCAAATGCTTGCTTAATCTGTAAATTCTGAAGCTTGCTTAATTCGATGTTGAGATGTTTCCCTAAATACCACTCTGGAAATAAATCTAGCTCACGCTTTAGCAATGCCTCATCGTAGTTTGGCAACACATCTGGTTTACTTGCTAATTGCATTTGTACCAAGGCGTGTGTCGCATCTCTGTAGAGGTAGTCAGCACTGTCTGGATTAAGTTCTGTAAGGTAAGTTTTAGTGCCTAAATCGTTGAGTAATAGAAAGCCCTCAGCCACATTCTTTTCTAAAATTTTCGGGACATTTAAGCCGGCATTTTCGAGTAATAAATCGACCTCAATAAAAGCGTCCAAGGGCTCGTGTTGGGGTGGGGCGTCCATCACGATCAAAGATGGAAAATCCGGGTTTTTGGATGCAATCCTGAAATACCGCCTAAAGCTGGCATCTGCCGAGGCGGGGGCCAAAGTGGGGAGATCTAATTGCCAGCTAGGTTCAAGGCCTTTTAGCCAGCTACGGAGGGAGTCTAAGCGAGAGTCAGTCATGGTCGATTCGTATAATAAGGCGGGTCTGGATCTATGAGTCATTATCGCCCTTGCGCTGGCCATTGCGCCCCTCTTTTTGTAGCTGCTACCCTGCGTTTAATGATGGGGGTTGTATTGTCGCAATTTGCACTCGTAAGTCACGCTCAGGCACCCGCACCTTTACCTCCTTCCGCACAGTCTTTAGGGAGTTCTGCGAACTCCGTTTTAATTCCTGATCGTGGTGATGTCACCGTCCTAAAGTTAGATGATCAATTGCGAGTTGGTAAACCAATTAATGATGGGCAAGCTTTAACATTTACCTCTAGTGATTCGATTGACGGAATCGTTGATCGCGAAATGCGCTTGAAAGGCCGTGCACAAATTCGTCGAAATGGCGCAGTTATTAAAGCAGACGAAATTAAGTACGACCCTGATTCTGATGTAGCTAATTTATCTGGTAATACTGAATTCTCAAAAGGTAATACAGTATTCAAGGGGCCTAAAGCGCGCTTTAGAGTTGATGCACGTGAAGGAGAAATGGAAGCTCCTAATTACGAGCTACGAGATAACCGAGCTAGTGGTAATGCAAAAAAATTGACGATCCAAACTGCTGATGTGTTTGTATTTGATAAAGCCACCTATACAACTTGCACCCCAGAAAATTTAGATTGGTATTTCACAGCTAGTACGTTTGAGATTGATAACGAGCAAAAAGAAATGGTCGGTACGCACGGGGTTATGCGATTCTTTGATGTACCCATTGCATATACGCCTTACTTTACTGCGCCAACCTCTAATCAGCGTCGTTCAGGAGTCTTGGCGCCAGTAGCTGGCTATAACTCCAATAACGGCATTGACATAACGCAGCCTTACTATGTCAATATTGCGCCTAATCGTGACTTGCTTTTACAGCCGAGAGTAATGGGTCAGCGAGGAGTTCAGTTGGGTGCCAAGTATCAGTTTTTGGATAAACAGTACTCTGGTAACTTGATGGGTGACTATCTTCCATACGATCGTAAGACTGGCACTGACCGTTGGCGATACGAGTGGCAGCAGAGGCAAAACTTTAGCGGCGACTTGTTAGGTAAGGATGGAGTTCCAAATACTGGCGCTTGGGCTGGTTATGCCAATGTTGCGCGTGTTTCAGATAATCGGTATCCAACTGACTTTTCACAAAGCATTGCTGGTGCAGTGACAAATCAGTTTCGTCAAGAGGTTGGCACCACCAAAAATTTAACCGGAAGCTTAAGCAACTGGACTGTTTCCGCAAGGGCGATGACTTTCCAGACTTTGCAACCTGATCCTACGGTGACTTTGCAGTCTCCATACAATATTTTACCGAATGTCATAGCTGCTTATAACAATCGTTTAACACCAGCAGTTGCTGATGCAAGTGGAAAGTACATTACTTTACCCACGGGTCCTGCAACGACTTTTTCAACCGATTTCACGCGTTTTGCCTATAACATTGGTGGTAATTTGGCAGCAACTGCTCCGGGTGCTTATAGCCAAGCTGATCGAACGGTGATTAAGGGGGCTTTGGCCCTGCCCCAGATTACGCCTGGTTACTACATCACTCCGAAAATGAGTTTTCAGTCAAACACTTATAACGTAACACCATACAACCCTGTGGGCGCGCCAGCCGCACAAGGCTTCACTATTCCGACATTCAGCTTGGATTCAGGGCTGGCATTAGAAAGAGATGCAGCTGAATTAAAAGGCTTTTTTGGGCGCGATATGTTGCTCACAATGGAGCCAAGAGCTTTTTATGTTTACACGCCATTTGAGAGTCAGGCTCAAACCCCTTTATTTGATACGGCGGATGCCGGTTTTGGTGTAACTCAAATTTTTGGTGAAAATACTTTCGTTGGTAATGACCGTATTGCTGATAACAATAAATTAACGGGTGGTATTACCAGCCGCATGATTGAGGCCAATACAGGCGCAGAACGAGCCAACGTTACCCTTGCACAACGTCAAGCCTTTACCGGGCAGAAAGTGGGCCTCAATGGCACTATCGCCAATCCCACAACCTATTCAGACACATTGGGCTCTGCTTCAGTTCGTCTGCTTGGCAACTTCAGTACAGATGTATTCGGACAATACAACACGCAACTCAATCGCTTAGTTCAAACAACGGTAGGTGGTAGTTGGCGACCTACTCCTGGAAGAAGCTTGAATTTTGGCTATCGAAATGTTTGGACCCCACCAACACAAGCATCCGTTCAGAATAACCAAGCTTTTGTCCCCTCAGCAACCACTACTGATCAATACAATGTTTCAGGGCAATGGCCTTTAACTCGAGAGGTTTCAATATTGGGTCGCTGGGGTTATGATGCCTTAACAACCAAAACACAGAATACGCTGATGGCTTTGGAGTGGATACGTGATTGTTGGACTTTGCGCACTGCCTACTCACAAATACTTAATACGTCTCAACTAACTACTACCCAAATTTTATTCCAAATAGAATTTAGGGGATTTGGTAGCGCTGGTAGTCTACCAGTTGATATCATGAAACTAAATGTTCCTGGATATATGCCTACTTCCAAGCCTATACCACCTTCAATTTATGAGAACTATCAATGATGCGTAGGAATCGATTTAATCAAGCACTTGTAGCCACAATTTTGACTGGCCTTGCATTGCTACCTCAGCTTGCGTTTGCGCAAGATGGTTCAAAGATTTCAGCTGATAGCAAAATTCGGAATATTGATGGTGTTGCGGCAGTTGTGAATACAGGCTACGTGACACGTAAAGAAATTGATGATCGGATCGTTGCCCTACAAAAGCAGGGAGGTAAGCTTCCTGATGCAGCCGCGTTGCGCAAGACGGTGCTTGAGCGCCTCATCCTTGAAAAAATTCAATTACAAAATGCGGAGCAAGAAGGTGTTACGGTCAGCAATAAAGAGTTGGATCAGATTATTGGTGATATTGCTGCCAAGAATAAGTTAACACTTGCAGAGTTAAAAGTAAAAATTGCCACTACTGGAAGTACTTATGACCGCTATCGCCAAATGTTGCGTGATGATGTGATTATCAGTCGTTATCGTGAGCGGGAGGTTGAGGGCAAGATTAAGATTTCCGATGCGGAGGTAGATAACTTTATTTCTGATCGCAATCGTGAGGTAGCTGGTGGAGGAAAGTCCGTACGCTCGACCCCAGCTGTAAAAGGTGAGCCAGAAGAGATCGACGTTGCGCAGATTTTTATTCCTGCAGATGCCAATGCTGGTGCTGGCACTCAGGCTGAGGCAAAGAAGAAGGCAGAACTCCTGTTGCGTGAAGCGCGTGGTGATGTAGATTTCTTGCAGTTGGGCGCAATGGCTGCAAAAGACAATCCAAAAATTAAGTTTCAAGATTTGGGCTACCGTACCCCAGATCGCCTGCCGCAATTGTTTTATGAGGCCATCAGAAATACAGGTAGTGGACAAGTTGCGAATGCTGTAGTCAAGAGCCCTGCTGGCTATCACGTTCTGAAGGTTTTAGATCGTCGAGCGCTAGTTGCTGGCGCTCCTGAGCAACAACAAGCTGCCCCTCAAGAGAGTGCCATCACCCCACAAAATATTATGGTGACGCAGACTTTATCGCGCCATATTTTGTTGCGTAGTCGTGCGGGCTTGACAGACCAAGATGCTGAAAGACGCCTAGCGGGTTACCGTGATCAGGTTCGTGCAAAAACTGCTGATTTTGGTGATTTAGCTAAAAAATATTCTGAAGATGGATCTGCTGCCAATGGAGGTAATTTAGGTTGGATGGGTCCTGGTGATTTAGTTCCAGAGTTTGATCAAGCAATGAATCGCTTGCAAATAGATGAAGTTAGTAATCCAGTAAAGACTGAATTTGGCTGGCATTTAATTCAGGTGCTCGAGCGTCGTAAAGCACAATTGACTTTAGAGAAGCAGCGCCAATTCGCTCGCGAAGCCATTCGTGAGCGTAAGTTTGATCAGGCTTATCAAGATTGGCTACGTGAGTTACGCGACACCGCTACGGTGAAGATCATTAACGCAGATGATCCAGCAGCCAGCCCCCGTTAATCTCGTTATTAGCTCTGGAGAGCCTGCAGGGGTTGGTCCAGAGGTCTCTATTGCAGCTGCATTAGCCTTCTTGCAAGAGCAGACTGCAAGCACAATTACTTTGCTTGGCGATTGCAGCTTATTTTCAGCCACTGAGATCCCTGAAGAACTATCAAATCGTTTTAAGTTGGAGTCTATTGCACTAGCTTCTCCAACAACTGCGGGTCAATTAAATCCTGCCAATGCACAATATGTTCTGAGTATTCTGGATGCTGCGGTTAAGGGCTGTTTCGATGGTCGTTTTGATGCCATGGTGACTGCCCCAATACAAAAGAGTGTGATCAACCAAGGCAATACTTCAAATGAGGATTTATTTACTGGACATACGGAATACCTAGCAAAGCTTTGCCATCAAGATCATGTTGTCATGATGTTGTGCGCGTCACTACCGGCTGGCCTTTTAGGCTTGCATAAAAGTAGTGACCTTCGGGTGGCCTTGGTTACAACCCATCTGCCTTTGAGGGAGGTTCCAGGTGCACTTAACCAACAGTATGTTCTGGAAACCATTCAGATTGTCGATCGGGATCTGAGGGCAAAATTTGGCATCGCTAAACCTGTCATTCGGTTAGCGGGGCTCAATCCACATGCGGGTGAATCTGGTTATCTAGGGCGCGAAGAAATTGATGTCATTCTTCCGGCGATCGAGGCTGCGAAAGATTTGGGTATTCAAATAAGTGGACCTTATCCAGGGGATACGATGTTTGATGCTAAGGCTTTAGATAGCGTGGATGCGTTTATTGCGATGTATCACGATCAAGGTCTAGCGCCATTTAAGTTTGTCAGTTTTGGTGGTGGCGTGAATGTCACCCTAGGCCTACCGATTATTCGCACTTCAGTGGATCATGGTACTGCGCTAGATATTGCTGGAAAAGGTATCGCAGATCCCGGCAGCATGTTAGAGGCTTTGCGACTCGCCTATCAATTAGCGGTAAATATAAAGAACGCAAAGAATCTATCAAGATGACCCATCAAGCTCGTAAACGATTTGGTCAAAACTTTTTGCAGGACTCCGGAGTAATCTATTCCATAGTTGCAGCAATTAATCCCAGTGAAAATATGCACGTGATTGAGATTGGCCCTGGCCTTGGCGCATTAACAAGGCCTTTATTGAGTAACTTAGAGCACCTAGATCTTTTGGAGATTGACCGAGATTTGGTGGCTTACTGGAATCAAGAGAATCTCCAGAGTCTGAATGTGATTGAGGGAGATGCCCTCAAGTTTGATTTCCTGGAATGGGCAAATGCACGTCCAGCCAATAGTGGTTTGTGTAAGGTGGTTGGTAACTTGCCTTACAACATTTCCTCTCCATTGCTCTTTCATCTTGTTTCTGCCGCCCACGCAATTGATGAGCAGGTATTTATGCTGCAAGCTGAAGTGGTTGAGCGAATGGTATCTAAGGCTGGTGGATCTGAATTTAGTCGGCTTTCTGTGATGCTGCAAGCGCGCTACGATATGGAGCAAGTCTTAGAGGTTCCCCCTGAAGCATTTGATCCTCAGCCTAAGGTTAACTCTGCTGTGGTGCGTATGATTCCGCGAAGAGACTTCAGATTAAGTGATGCGCAGTGGCATGCTTTGGAAAAAGTAGTAGCCGCAGCATTCTCTCAAAGAAGAAAAATGCTGCGTACGAACTTATCAACCTTTGCTGATCGATTATCTTTATCTGAGTCAGAATTAAAAGCGCGTGCTCAGGATATTCCGGTGGAGCGCTATATTGAGTGGGCCAAAACTTTAGCCCACTAAAAACATCGTTTTACTCATAAGCAGTAGGATCAATTACTCGCATTTCAGCTTCAATCCATTTTTCTACTTCTTGATGAAGCTGCCCACCTGTTTTTCCAGTAGAGGGAATGGCAGGGCCGATGGAAAAGATCACTGTGCCTGCTTGCTTTAGAAAACTATTCTTAGGCCAGCAACGACCAGCATTGTGGGCAATCGGAATAACCAAAGCCTCAGTAGCACTCGCTAACCTTGCGCCACCTTTACTGTAGGGCTTATGAGATCCGGTGGGCGTTCTGGTCCCCTCTGGAAACAACAAAATCCATTTACCTTCACTTAAGCGTTTTTTCCCTTGACCAACAACAGAGATGGCGGCAGTTTCTTTGCTGTTGCGATTGATATGAATCATCTTGAGTAAAGCCAAAGCCCAGCCAAAGAAAGGGATCCAAAGTAACTCCCTTTTGAAAACAAAGCAAACCTGTTTGGGAAGTAGGGCGATATAGAAAATAGTTTCGTACGCAGACTGATGCTTGCTAAGAACAACAACAGGCTTATCCAAAACCGCCATCATGTTTTCCATCCCACGAATCTCGTAACGAATTCCGCAGAGAGGCTGCAAAATCCAGATGACGACCTTATTCCACAGCCCAATAAAGCGATAGCGATTCTCTGGATTGAGGAATGGAAAAACGAGGATGCAAAGCACTGACCAGATTGGCGTGAATATCAGCAAAAATAGGGTGAATAAGGCTGAGCGAATAAAAGTCATATTGGCATTAAACCTGATCTTTTAAGAGTGCAGTAGCAAATGCCATCAAATCCGCATGAATCTGTGTTCCCTCTGGGAGGCCACCTTTATCCAGGGTTTTACTACCTTTGCCGGTTAATACTAAATGCGGACTAGCACCCAATGCAACTCCTGCCTGCAAGTCACGCAAGGAGTCGCCCACAATCGGTACACCCAATAAAGGCGTGACACTCTGATTTTTCTTGTAACGTAACGCTATCTCTTTCATCATCCCGGGTAGAGGCTTACGACAATCGCATGCGTTGGCATCGGTATGCGGGCAAAAGAAAATACTATCGATATGACCACCTAAGGGTTTGAGCAACTTCTCCATCTTGCCATGCATTGCATGTAGATCATTGATATTGAAATAGCCTCGCGCTAACCCAGATTGATTAGTTGCCACAGCGATTTGATAGCCCGCTTGATTGAGTAGTGCGATCGCTTCAAGGCTGCCTGGTAGCGGAATCCACTCATCACTCGACTTCACATAATCATCACGATCTTCATTAATCACGCCATCGCGATCAAGAATGATCAGTTTGGAGGAGCTGATGCTCATGCTAATTTGCCGAGGTCGGCAATGAGATTCATTTTCTGGTGGAGTTGGTGCAGGAGGGCTAGGCGGTTATCACGCAGCTCTGGATTTGGGTCCATCACCATGACATCGGCAAAGAATTGATCGATTGGGGTGCTTAAAGCTACCAATGCTTTTAGTAGATCCACAAACTGACGTTGCTCATAGGTAGTAGTCAGTGTTGGAGTAATTTTCTTAAGTGCTTCGTATAGAGCTATTTCAGCGGGAACTTGTAAGAGCTTGCTTGAGCATGTTCCAGGAATAGCAGTGGCATTTTTTTTCAGGATATTGCTGATACGCTTGTTGGCAGCGGCTAACTGAGCAGCTTCTGCTAAGGCATTGAATTCACGCAATGCAGTTAAGCGATCTATCAAGTCATTCAGTTGCGCAGGTGATTGACTCAATACCGCATCAATTTCTTCGGTAGTGAATGGCTTGCCAGCAACAGCCTGATCGCGCAAGTAAGCACGCAGTCGATCAATGATGAAGGCATAAATATCTTCAGCCTTCACCTTTTCTTGAACATCTTTTTGCGGAAATTGTTTGCGTGCTAGCTCAATTAATTCAGGCAGACTCAGGCTGAGATTTTTCTCTAGCAAGAGCCGGCAAATTCCGAGAGCATGACGACGCAGGGCATAGGGGTCTTTATCACCAGTTGGTGCAAGGCCAACACCCCAAATGCCAACAAGAGTTTCTAGCTTGTCGGCAATCGCTAAGATAGTGCCGGTCTGCGTTTGGGGTAATGCATCACCCGCAAAGCGAGGCATGTAATGCTCGCTACAGGCAGAGGCTACTTCAGGATTTTCACCATCATGCGTGGCGTAGTAACGGCCCATGATGCCTTGGAGTTCTGGGAACTCACCAACCATATCGGTTAATAAATCCGTTTTAGCAATCTCAGCAGCACGGCTAGCCAGCGTTTCATTGGCTGATAAAGTTTTTGCAATGCCAACAGCAATACCTTGAACACGCTTGGTGCGATCCAATTGGTTGCCGAGCTGATTGTGATAAACCACTTTTCCTAGATCAGCTACGCGAGATGCCAGTGGACGCTTTTGATCTTGTTGGAAGAAGAAGCGTGCATCGGAAAGTCGTGGACGCACTACACGTTCATTGCCAGAAATAATTGCTTCTGGCTTATCGGTTTCAATATTAGAAACGATCAAGAAGCGATTACGTAACTTACCTTGCTGATCAGTCAGTGCAAAGTATTTTTGATTGGTTTGCATTGTCAGAATCAAGCATTCTTGTGGAACCTCTAAGAACTCTTGATCAAAGTGACACTCATAAATTGCTGGCCACTCCACTAAGGCAGTCACTTCATCTAAGAGGCTATCTGGCATCAGTACTAAATCAGTGCCAGCGGCTTTTAATAATGCAGATTTGATAAATTCATGGCGCTTATCAAAGCTTGGTAACACTTTTGCTTTGGCGGTGAGGTCAGACTCATACTGATCTGCAGAGTCAATTGTAATGACGCCTGGAGCCAGAAAGCGGTGTCCTTCGGTTTCGTTTTCTGCATCAATACCTAGTGCGCTGATATGCAATGTTTGCTTACCGTGTAGAGCAATGATGCGGTGCGCTGGGCGCGCAAACTCAACATCTGCTAATTCACCATTTTTTTGAAGCACTTGATAGCGCATCATTTTGGCGATGGGTAATTTACTTAGCGTTTGCTCAAGTGCTTGTTGAGCGGTTTGTTCTAATGCCGCCCCTTTGGCAACGACATTGAGATACAGTGCTTCATTCTTGCCTTCACCCGCTTTTTCTAGGGTGGAAAGGTCGATATCTACATAGCCCAAAGAGGCCAATTTTTTTTGCAGTGGTGCAGTCGGCTTTCCATCAGCATCAAAAGCAATGCTGGTCGGTAGTAATTTTTCACGTACCGGATAGTCTGGAGCTTGACTTAAGACATTGGTAATTTGAACGGCAAGGCGACGTGGTGTAGCGAAGCCAGTAGCAAGAGAGTTGTCACTCAAGAGTCCTGCAGTTTTTAGGGTTGAATAAACACCCTCACTAAAAGCATCGCCTAAGCGGCGTAATGATTTTGGTGGAAGCTCTTCAGTAAACAACTCAATCAGAAGGTTGTCTGATTTAGAGAGGAAATTCTGTGTACTCATAATTTGATTGAGCTACTTAGGCTTTGGATTGACGTTGGCACATCGGAAATCCTAATTTCTCACGAGATTCGAAGTAAGCCTGCGCTACTGCACGAGAAAGATTGCGGATACGTCCGATATAGGCTGCACGCTCGGTAACCGAGATAGCGCCACGGGCATCCAGTAAGTTAAAGGTATGCCCAGCCTTGAGTACCATTTCATAAGCCGGCAAGGCTAATGGTACTTCCATCAAACGCTTCGCTTCACTTTCATAGTTGGTGAAGTTTGCAAATAAGAGGTCGGTGTTGGAATGTTCAAAGTTATAGCAAGACTGCTCTACTTCATTTTGGTGATACACATCGCCATAAGAGATGCCCTCTGCCCAAACGAGGTCGTATACGTTGGAGCAATTTTGGATATACATTGCCAAGCGCTCAATGCCGTAGGTGATTTCGCCTAAAACGGGTTTGCAGTCAATACCGCCAACCTGCTGGAAATAGGTGAATTGAGTTACTTCCATGCCGTTAAGCCAAACTTCCCAGCCCAAGCCCCATGCGCCCAAGGTTGGATTTTCCCAGTCATCTTCAACAAAACGTACATCGTTCTTTTGAAGATCAAGACCTAAGGCTGCAAGCGATCCTAAGTAGAGCTCAAGAATATTTTCTGGGGCAGGCTTCAGTACTACTTGGTACTGGTAGTAATGCTGCAAGCGGTTCGGATTTTCTCCGTACCGACCATCTTTAGGTCTACGCGAGGGTTGGACGTAAGCTGCTTTCCATGGCTCAGGGCCAATTGCCCTCAAGAAAGTAGCTGTATGAGATGTGCCGGCACCGACCTCAAGGTCAATAGGTTGCAATAGGGCACAACCTTGTTGGTCCCAGTAATCTTGGAGTTTGAGAATGATTTGCTGAAAAGTAAGCATGATTTACCTGGCTAAGCCTTTGATTTTACATGGCTAAGCTAGCGAACTAGGAAATTGCACTTAGATTCGTTTTTGGCGAATCAGACCCAGCAGGAGTAAGAGGCCAGAAAGGCTCAAAATGGGCGCGTTTCCCCAAAGCACATAAGGAGTTATGCCGGAGTAGGCTTGAATACTGGTCCTTAAGATACCTTGGGTGAACTTGGGAAGTTCTGCCAAAATTTTGCCATCTGGACCAAGTACTGCCGTGATTCCAGTATTGGTTGCTCGTAATGCAGGAAGACCCGTTTCTAGGGAGCGTAATTGTGAAAGTCGCAATTGTTGTTTTGGTGCTTGAGAATCCCCGAACCAAGCAAGGTTTGTCATATTGATAAAGAGGTTGGCCGATTCTTTGCTGTTACGTAAACGTGTAGCTAGCTCATCACCAAATACATCTTCATAGCAAATAGTGATTGCCGCATAGAGTGGCGACTGCCCCTCTCTGTTAATCAAGAACAAGGATTGGTTTTGAGATCCTCGAGAAAAATCACTTAAGGGCACGCTAAATGCATTTACAAACCAACGAAATCCTGGGGGAATAAATTCTCCGAAAGGAACCAGATGCGATTTATCGTAACGATAAGGTGGATTACTTGGACTAAAGCCAATTGCTCTATTGGAGAATTCTCTTCCATCTGCGGGATTAAAGTGTCGCCCCAAGATGCCAAATAAAAGGAAACGCTTATTGTTGATTGCAAATTCCTGCAGATCCTCTAAGGTGCCTGTAGGTAAATTGGTCTCAGGCCATGGCAAGGCTGTTTCTGGAGACACTACCAAGTCTGCTTGCGAATCTAGCATTGCAGATTTATAAAACGCAATTTGTTGCAGCATACCCTCTGGTTTGAAGATTAAGCTTTGAGCAATGTTTCCCTGAATGAGCTCTACAGTCAGAGGCTCGCCGGTAGGCTTCGTAAAGGACCAGAAGCTCAATAGTTGGCTCAGTACGATGAGAGACATCACAGAAATTGAACTAGCTTTAAAGTAGGACCTCAAAAAGGTTAACTGCCGAGATACCAATACTGTAAAAAACGTGCACCCCAGTCCACCTAGAAATGGGGCGACTGATGCAAAAGGACCATAGACTTGTGTTTCCCCTAGACCCATCCAAGGAAAGCCGGTAAAGAGTATGCCGCGCAAATATTCTATCGCCACCCAGCTTGATGCCAGTAGAAGACTTGGTAAAAATAGCCCTTTTGAAAAATGTAGTGTGAGTGAGGCGCAAGAAAAGAAAATGGCTAGTAGGCCAGCCAATAGGAAAACTGCAGTGCTGGAGAGCATGACATTCATTCCGCCGATGTCATGCAAACTAATAAAGATCCACCAAAGCCCTAGTACGAAGTAGCCAAGGCCAAATGACATCCCTAGGAAAAATATACTCCTGAAAGAAGCAGTTTGATACTTTGTAATTTGCCACCAAATGATGCCGAGGATCGGAATCTGAATCCATCCACCTAAGGGCAGTTCCGCAACACCTGCCAGTATTGCACCAAGAACAAATAACTTCAGATGGCCGATATAACCGCTAAGCCTTGGCAGTAGCCGATCAATCAAAGCAATCCTTAGTCGGGCTTTTTGGGGAGTTGTCGTGCAAGCAGAATATGAATCTGTCTTGGATCGGCGCGCTGAACCTCAAATTCAACCCCGTCAATTTCAATCAGTTCACCCATCTTTGGCACTCGACCAAGATGCTGAATGACTAAACCGGCAACCGTTTCAATATCTTCAACTTCAAATTGCGTACCCAGAGTCTCGTTAAATTGTTCGAGCTCGGTAATACCTTTTACGCGAATATCACCATTGTCTAAGGAGATGAGATTATCTGCCTCTTCATCAATGTCATGCTCATCTTCAATGTCGCCAACAATTTGTTCAAGCACATCTTCAATCGTAATGACGCCTGCAACACTGCTGTATTCATCCACGACAATAGCTAAGTGATTACGGTTATCTTTGAAGTCGCGTAGCAACACGCTTAAGCGTTTAGATTCAGGAATAAATACGGCAGGACGTAACCAATCACGCACCTGAAAATCTTTTTCAGAGGAGTGACGCAACAAATCTTTTGCTAACAAGGTGCCGATGACATTGTCGCGAGTACCTTCAAATACTGGAAAGCGTGAGTGAGCGGCAGTAATCACGCTCTTGATAATTTCTGATAAAGGCTGGCTAATGTCAATCCAGTCAATCTGCGCTCTAGGAATCAAAATATCGCGCGCGCATAATTGACCTACTTGGAATACTCCCTCAATCATGGAGAGTGCATCTGCATCAATTAAGCCCTCTGTCTGAGCTTCTCTGAGAGTGTCAATCAGTTCTTGACGACGTTCTGCGGGGCTGGTTGGCTGTGGCGTTAAAAAATCGGCCAAGCGTTCTAAAAGGGATTTATTGGGGTCAGGCATATGTCAAGAATATCGCAGAAATAAGTAAATTCAATGATGGAGGCAATTAGGATGTCTTAAATGGCTGCGTAGGGGTTGGCAAAGCCCAAAGTTGATAGGAGGGCTATTTCCTTACCTTCCATTTTCTTTGCTTCTGTAGCACTTTCATGCTCAAGGCCTTGGGCATGCAGGCAACCATGAATGATCAAATGGGCTAAGTGGGCTTTTGTAGTCTTACTTTGTTCCGAGGCTTCTTTTTGAATCACGGGAAGGCAAAAAATAATATCGGCAGTCAAAGTCTTTTTACTGAGCTCGTATGAAAAGGTAAGGACATTAGTCGCATAGTCTTTATTACGAAAGGCAAAATTCAGTTTTTTCCCTTCCGCTGCATTAACAAAGCGTAAGGTGATTAGGCCATTCAGTCCAATTGCAGCTTTTACCCATTTTTTGATTGCTGCTTGAGAAGCAATCGCCAAAACTTTTTCCTCAATTGCAGTGCTAGCAAACTGAATATCTATCTCTAATTTAGAGGGTGATGATTGCTTAGTTGTCATCTTAATGGACGTGGGTAGAAGTAAGCTCGCTGATGAGATCGCCTCGAAGCGTGTAATTCAGTACTTCAGTAATACGGATGTCTACCATTTGACCAATCAGTGATTCGATATCTGAATCAGGCGCAGTAAAGTGAATGACTCGGTTATTGTTAGCGCGACCTTGCAGGTTCACTCCATCCTTTGCTAAGCCTTCAACCAGAACTCGTTCAGTATTACCTAGCATATCTTTACTAATCTGATTTGCTTGTGACTCAACAAGGGCAAGTAAGGTTTGTAGTCGCTTGAGTTTGACCTCGTAAGAGGTGTCATCACTTAGATTGGCCGCAGGTGTACCTGGACGTGCGCTGAAGATAAAGCAAAAGCTATTATCAAAATGGAGCTCTTCAACCATTTTGAGTAGTTTTGCAAAGTCTTCATCCGTCTCGCCAGGAAAGCCCACAATAAAGTCACTAGAGAGAGTCAGGTCGGGCCTCACAGCGCGTATCTTGCGAATAATACTTTTATATTCTAGGGCGGTGTAACCACGTTTCATTGCAGATAAAACGGAGTCGGATGCGTGTTGCACTGGAAGATGTAAGTGGCTCACCAGCTTAGGAACTTTTGCGTAAACATCAATCAAGCGCTGGGTAAATTCTTTTGGGTGGCTAGTAGTAAAACGAATTCTTTCAACACCCGGAATTTCTGCAATGTATTCGATCAACAACGCAAAGTCAGCGACCTCCTCCGACTCACCCATTTTGCCAAGATATGCATTGACGTTTTGACCGAGTAAAACAATTTCTTTTACGCCTTGGGCTGCAAGCCCAGCTACTTCTGTCAATACGTCGTCAAAGGGACGCGATACTTCTTCGCCGCGAGTGTAAGGAACCACGCAGTAGCTGCAGTATTTTGAGCAGCCTTCCATAATGGAAACATAAGCCGAGCCGCGCGTTTGACGAGAAGCGGGTAGATGATCAAACTTTTCTATTTCTGGAAAAGAGATGTCAACCTGAGGCCTACCAGTTTCGCGACGTTGTGTAATGAGATCAGACAAGCGATGTAGAGTTTGCGGACCAAAGACTACATCTACATAGGGAGCTCTGCTAATAATTTGTTGACCCTCTTGGCTGGCAACGCAACCACCAACACCAATCAATAAATCAGGTTTGGTTTTCTTGAGCTCACGCAGCCGCCCTAAGTCAGAAAATACCTTGTCTTCCGCTTTTTCACGAATTGAGCACGTGTTCAATAGAACCACATCTGCATCTTCAGGGGTATCAGTCATGACCATGCCTTCATTGGCATGTAGGAGGTCGGCCATCTTGCCCGAGTCATACTCGTTCATTTGACAGCCAAAGGTTTTGATATAGAGCTTTTTCATATGCCGTTCTCAGGTTTATAGCTGGGGGCGAAGCTGAGATTTTACGGGATAAGTCGCTTAGAGCAGACGTAAGGCCACAATCGCAACAATGGTTGGTGGAATGGCGGCCACAAATAATAAGCCTGCCGAAACGGCTGCATTAGGGAAGTAACTACGCAAAATAGCTAATCCAGCAGGGTTGGGGGCATTGGCAATGACGGTGAGGCCACCGCCTGCAACTGCGCCGCCAACTAAGGCTAACTTAAATTCTGGAGAAGTACCCTCAACTAATGAGCCTAAATAGGTGAGCGCTGCATTATCGGTAATTGCTGTTAATGCCAAACTTCCATAAAACACTGCGGTAGGGCTCATCGTTTCCAGAATGGGTTGTAACCACCAGCCTTGTAGTCCGCCCAAGACGACCAATCCACCCAAGAAGAAACCTACTAGTAAAGCTTCGCGCAAGATGAGCGGGTTTTGATGTTTTGGGTAAGCAGTGGTGTAGCCGATGAAAAAAAGTAATAGCCACATAAAGATCACTGGATCATGTGCAAAAGCTACGATACCCAGCAAAAAGAGTAAATGAATAGCTGTAATGGTGAGCGGAATGCGAACCTGGTCCGCTTTGCTTGTAGGCTCAATTAACTGCTTATGAAACAGCAGCGTTACGATTGTTGCGTTGATAAAAATAGCGATCATTGCTTCAAGACCAAAATTGGCAAACATGAAAGCGCTACTCCAGCCCCAGGTAGATGCCACCATGAGCACTGGTGGTGCGGCGAAGTTAGTCAGCGTGCCACCGATCGAAATATTGACGAACAGCACGCCCAGAGTACCGAATAGCAGTGGGGTCGAGCATTTATGGCGATAGACTAGGTCACGTAATAAGAATGCTGCCAGCGTCATGGCTGCAGGCTCAGTAATCAGCGAGCCCAACAAAGGTGTGATGCTCAGGGTCAAAAAATATAGCGTCGGAGCTTGCTTGGTATGCAAGACGAGCTGAATTATCTTGCCGAGCTTGTGTAGAAGCTGAGTTGCAAAATGCAAAATTGGTTTGCTACCAGCGACCACCATAATGGCAAAAACAAATAGGGGCTCAGTGAAGTTTCGTTTGTTAGCGTACTCTTTTGCTGTGGTGAGATCATTAGCGAGCCACATAAAAATAATCAGAATGGCCGCCCAAAAACCAAAGACGATTTCTACTTCACCAAGGAGATGCCATAAGCCAGCGTGCTTCGGAGATTTTTTAGCAAGTGCTTCAAAATACGAAGTGCAAAATGTATGTAGCACTGCGATTGCAAAAATGATGCTTGCGCCAAGCTCGGTAGGGGTAAAGTTCATAGCTACATATTATCAGGGCGAGCCTGTCAAAATAGGTGCAAAACTAACTTAGTAAAACTATTAGCAATTTAGGAGATTTTGATGAAATTGAAATTAGGCTATCAAGAATTAATTGCCAATGCGATGGCTCAAATTGAGACTGTGCCCTTAGAGCAAGCGCAACAATTTCTAGATGATCAAAACACAGTATTTGTAGATATTCGGGATGTGAGAGAGTTAGAGCGCGACGGAATGATTCCAAATGCAATTCATGCACCGCGTGGCATGCTGGAATTTTGGGTTGATCCAGAAAGCCCTTATTACAAGCCGGTTTTTGGAGAAGGCAAGCGTTTAGTACTCTATTGCGCATCTGCGTGGCGATCCGCTCTAGCAACAGAAACCCTCCAAAAAATGGGAGTTCCAGGCGTATGTCATCTGGAGGGCGGCTTTAGTGCCTGGAAAAAAGCTGAATTACCCATAGCGGAGAAACATTCAAAGCCACGCCAGAGTTAAATTTCTGGCGGTATGGACCTTGAAATATATTAAATAGCCCCCATTTACTAAAGGCTATGTTTATTGATTAAAAGGATATTCGCATGACTGTAGCCAGCAAAGAAACCTTAGGCTTTCAGGCCGAGGTAAAGCAACTTTTACAACTAATGATTCATTCCTTGTATTCCAACAAGGAAATTTTTCTCCGTGAGTTGATCTCGAATGCATCTGATGCGTCAGATAAGCTCCGCTTTGAGGGTATCGAGCATCCTGATTGGTATGGTGACGATCCTGATCTCAAGATTAAGGTTAGTTTTGATAAGGCTGCTAGAACTGTCACCATTTCGGATAACGGTATTGGCATGAGTCGCGATGAAGTGATTTCTAATTTGGGAACTATTGCTCGCTCTGGCACGAAAGAGTTTTTCTCCAAGCTCTCTGGCGATCAACAAAAAGATGCTGCTTTAATTGGTCAGTTTGGTGTGGGCTTTTACTCAGCTTTTATCGTGGCTGACCGCATTACGGTGGAGACGCGTCGAGCAGGCCTGCCAGCTGCGGATGGAGTTTGCTGGGAGTCTGATGGTTCAGGTGAATTTACAGTAGAAAGTATTGATCGCCCACAGCGTGGGACTTCGATCACGATGTATTTACGTGAAGGTGAGGATGATTTCCTTTCCACGCACAAGCTCAAGTCAATTATTCGAAAGTACTCTGATCACATCTCTTTGCCGATTCAGATGAATAAAGAAGAGTGGGATGCAGATAAAAAAGAGCAAGTCATTAAAGATGAGCTTGAGAGCATTAATCAATCTAGTGCTTTGTGGGCACGCTCCAAATCGGAGATTACTCAAGAGCAGTATGACGAGTTCTATAAGCACTTGTCTCATGATTACGAAAATCCCTTATGCCACTCCCTTAATAGAGTTGAGGGCCGCAGTGAATTTACGCAACTACTGTATGTACCTGCACGTGCACCATTTGATTTGTGGGATCGCAATAAGCGTGGCGGTATTAAGTTGTATGTGAAGCGGGTATTCATCATGGATGAGGCCGAGCAGTTAATGCCGATGTATCTGCGCTTTGTCACTGGCGTGATTGATTCCACAGATCTGCCTTTGAATGTCTCCCGTGAAATTTTGCAGGAATCACGTGATGTCAAAATCATTCGCGAAAGCTCCACTAAGCGTGTGCTGAGCATGCTAGAGGATCTAGCAAACAGCGATGATGAGGCCAAGAAAGAAAAGTACCGCACCTTCTGGACTCAGTTTGGACAAGTGCTTAAAGAGGGTGTTGGTGAGGATCAAGCAAATCAAGACCGCATCTTAAAGCTCTTGCGTTTTGCAAGTACGCAAACCGACTCTGCAGATCAAACTGTTTCTTTGGCTGAATATGTTTCTCGGATGAAAGAGGGTCAAGACAAGATTTATTACGTCACTGGCGATACCTTTAATGCCGCAAAAAATAGTCCGCATTTAGAGATCTTCCGTAAGAAAGGTGTTGAGGTTCTATTGCTCTCCGATCGAGTAGATGAGTGGATGCTCTCTTTCTTCACTGAGTTTGATGGCAAGCACATGACCTCGGTAGCAAAAGGTGGTCTAGATCTTGGCAACTTAAGTGACGAGAAGGAAAAGAAAGAGCATGAAGAAACTGAGAAGAATTTCAAGGACTTGATCGATCGTATGAAGGCCGCCTTGGAAGACAAGGTGAAGGATGTACGTGTGACATTCCGCTTGACTGATTCTCCAGCATGTTTAGTCTCTGATGAGAACGAGTTATCTGGAAATTTATTACGAATGCTAAAAGCGGCAGGCCAGCAAGCGCCAGATACCAAACCAATTTTGGAGATTAATCCTGAGCATCCCTTGCTCCTAAAGTTGAAGTCAGATGATCAGCACTTTGATCAATGGACTCAGGTTTTGTTTGATCAAGCGCTCTTGGCAGAGGGTGGCCAATTAAATGATCCAGCCGCTTATGTAAAGCGTATTAATCAGCTATTACTTTCATAGGTCGCTGAAGTCCTAAAGAAAAACCCGGCCTGCTGTATGCAAGTCGGGTTTTTTGTTTTGCTGCAACTAGAATTGAATCTAGCCTGTAAAGCTGGCTAAGTATTATTGGGGAGCTTTAGCGGGTTGATTGCTTTTGCCTGCGTTATATCCAGAGTTGTACTCAGAAGCCTGCTCTTTTTTGTAGGCATCGTATACGTAACCAGAAGCCGCACCAACTGCTGCGCCACCGACTGCACCCCAGATTGGATTGCCGTGGAAAATAGCTGTACCAACTGCACCGGCCGCAGCACCAATACTAGCGCCAGATAAAGTACGTTGTTCTGTGTTGCTCATGTTGGAGCAACCTGCGATTGCTAGGGTTGCGGTAGTAATAGCGATAATTTTTTTCATATCAACTGTTCCTTTGTCTATAGATTAAATTGGCTCAATAACTTGGTGGCTTAGATTATTTTTTGGCGCAAGGAAAGCGTGATGCCAAAAAGCCCAAGAAAACACCTGCTGCTGGCTTGTCAGCGGTCTGTTGATTGGTTTGGCCAAATTTCACAAAATCACCAATCACTTCGTCACGAGACGGCGCTGGTTGCTTTACGCAAATATATGGCTTGGCGCGCTGTGGGTGGCGTGTAGCCAAATAAGTATCGTAAATAGCTGTTGTATAGCCTACGCAAAAACTACGAGATTCTGGGCTTGCGGGTGTTTTGCAAGTATTGACGAGTTCTTGGGTGCTTAGCACCTGAATTTTTTCTTGGGCCTGAGCTAAGCTAGAAAATGCGCCTAAGGCGGCCAATAGAATTAAAACTTTTTTCACGGGTTCTCCCTTGGATGTATGTAAATTTAATAATAAACCATAGAGAGGGTATTAAATTGCACTAAATAAGTGCATTAATAGCCTAATTCAGTATCAATATTCCCCATAATGATGCAAAAAACATGGGGGTTATTTCGGTGGAAACTTTGAAATCAGGCAGTGATGTCTTATTTATTTTGCTCGGCGCAATTATGGTCTTGGCTATGCATGCAGGATTTGCATTTCTTGAGCTCGGCACGGTACGTAAAAAAAATCAAGTAAATGCTTTGGTCAAAATCTTGGTGGACTTTGCAGTGTCAACCATTGCCTATTTCTTTATTGGCTACAGCATTGCTTACGGCGTTGACTTTTTCTCTGGTGCCGAAATTTTGGCTGAGAAAAATGGCTATGAACTCGTCAAATTCTTTTTCTTGCTGACGTTTGCTGCTGCTATTCCAGCCATTATCTCTGGCGGTATTGCGGAGCGTGCGAAGTTCAATCCTCAACTGATTGCGACTTTTATTCTGGTGGGTTTTATTTACCCTTTTTTCGAGGGCATTACTTGGAATCAGCATTACGGTATTCAAGCGTGGATCAAGGCATTGACTGGTGAAGAGTTTCATGACTTTGCGGGATCGGTTGTAGTCCATGCAGTGGGTGGTTGGATTGCATTACCAGCCATTATTCTCTTGGGCGCCCGTCGCGGTCGCTACACCAAGGATGGCAATGTAGCTGCGCATCCACCATCTAGCATTCCATTCTTGGCATTGGGTGCTTGGATTCTGGCGGTAGGTTGGTTTGGGTTTAACGTCATGAGTGCTCAGACTATTGATAAAGTCAGTGGCTTAGTGGCCATGAACTCTCTTATGGCAATGGTTGGCGGTACTTTAGCTGCATGGGTAATTGGTCGCAATGATCCGGGCTTTACTTATAACGGGCCATTAGCTGGCTTAGTAGCTGTTTGTGCTGGGTCGGATCTAATGCACCCGATGGGCGCTTTGGTAGTTGGCTTAATTGCTGGCGCTCTCTTTGTATACATGTTTACCTTGGTGCAAAACCGCTGGAAGATCGACGATGTGTTGGGCGTCTGGCCGCTTCACGGTTTATGTGGTTTATGGGGTGGTTTGGCTGCGGGTATTTTTGGGGCAAAAGCACTGGGTGGTCTTGGTGGAGTGACTTTCTTAGGACAGTTGATCGGAACTAGTTTAGGGGTTGGAATTGCACTCGTCAGTGGTTTTGTGGTCTATGGATTGCTAAAAGCTGTTTTAGGTATACGGATGTCACAAGAAGACGAGTACGAAGGTGCTGATTTAAGTATTCACCGGATTTCCTCTTCTCCTGATCGCGAGTCCAACTGGTAGGCTGTATTAAATATAGCCATTACTTATAATGAGACATGGCTATATTTGAACTAGATGGAAATGCTCCCCGCTTAGACGATGGAGCTTGGGTTGCCGAGAGTGCAGAAGTCATCGGTAGGGTCGAGCTTCATCAAAATACGAGCATATGGCCCAAGGTAGTGATCCGTGGCGATAACGATCTGATACAAATTGGCGAGGGCAGTAATGTGCAAGATGCATCTATCTTGCATACTGATCCTGGTTATCCCCTCATCCTTGGTAAACACGTTACCGTTGGACATCAAGTGATGCTCCACGGCTGTCAAATTGGTGATGGCAGTTTGATTGGTATTGGTGCCGTGATTTTGAATGGCGCCAAAATTGGTAAGAACTGTTTAGTGGGTGCCGGAGCATTAGTCACTGAGGGTAAAGAATTTCCTGACGGCTCGATGATTTTAGGTTCGCCTGCTAAAGCAGTGAAGACGCTGACTCCAGAGCAAATTGCTGGCATCGAAGATATTGCTAGACGCTACGTCGTTAATGCAGAGCATTACACTAAGACGCTGAAGAAAATCGCTTAATCATCGACTACTCATTAACCTCTGCCTACAAAAGGCATATTGGTCGCCATGATAGTCATTAAGAATTACCAAATTTTCTGGAGAGGTTTAGATGTCCCTTATTCAAAAGCTCAAAGCACGCGCAGCTAACAACAATCCCGTGCGTGTGGGGATTATTGGGGCTGGTAAGTTCGGATCCATGTATCTTTCGCAGGCGCCGCGTACCCCAGGAATTCATTTGGTTGCGGTCGCTGATTTATCTCCTGCTCGTGCAAAAGAATCGCTTGCTCGGGTAGGTTGGGATGCCCCTCGTTATAGCGCTTCCTCATTACAGGATGCCGCTAAGTCAGGCGCCACCTTCGTGACTGACGATGCAGAAAAAATGATAGCTAGTGAGCACATCGATATCGTGATCGATTCCACAGGGAGTCCAGCAGCCGGTATTCGTCATGCTCTACTTTGTTTTGATCATCGCAAGCACATCATCATGGTTAACGTTGAGGCAGATGTATTGGCAGGCCCTTTGCTAGCACGTAAGGCGGCAGAGGCTGGTGTGATCTACTCGATGGCTTCTGGAGATCAGCCAGCACTCATCGCCGAATTAGTGGACTGGGCAAAGACGATTGGCTTAGAAGTGGTGTGTGCAGGTAAAGGTACTAAATATTTACCTATCTATCATCAGGCCACTCCCGATACTGTGTGGGGACATTATGGATTTTCTGAGGAACAAGTTGCTGGTGGTGACTTCAATGCACAAATGTTTAATTCATTTTTGGACGGGACAAAATCTGCACTGGAAATGGCTGCAGTATCGAATGCCTGCAATCTAACTCCTCCGAGTAACGGTTTAGAGTTCCCGCCTTGTGGGGTTGATGACTTGCCGTATATCTTCCGTCCCGTATCTGAAGGTGGCATTCTGAAGCAAAAAGGTACTGTCGAAGTGGTGTCTTCAGTGGAGAGAGATGGTCGCCCAGTATTTAGAGATTTGCGTTGGGGTGTTTTTGCAGTATTTGAGGCGCCTAGTCAATATGTTATTGATTGCTTTGAGCAATACGGCCTTAAAACAGACAGCACTGGAAAATATGCAGCGATGTATAAGCCATATCACTTAATAGGTTTGGAGCTAGGCATCTCGGTTGCAAGTATTGCAGTCCGAGGAGAGGCTACTGGTGCAACTGGCGATTGGAAGGGCGATGTTGTTGCTACTGCTAAGCGCACTCTGAAGGCTGGTGAGAAATTAGATGGAGAGGGTGGCTTTACTGTTTATGGAAAACTCATGACGGCTGCGGATTCATTAAAGCTCGGAGCGCTTCCAATTGGCTTGGCACACAACATGATTCTCAATAAAGATATTCTAGTTGGGAAGCCAGTGTGCTGGAGTGACGTGGATTACGATGCTACTCAGCAAGCCATTCAATTTCGACGCGAAATGGAAAAAGTATTCGCTTAGGTCTTAGGTAGATACTTTGCGATGGTTCCAGATTAGCCAGATCCCTGAAGAGGTAATCAGAATCATGCCAACTACGCTTAGGCCATCGGGTAGTTCACCAAAAATCAGGTAGCCATAAGCAACCGCCCAGATCAGCTGTATGAAAACCAAAGGGGTTAGTTTGTAGGGCCGCATTTTATAGAACGCCAGCACAACCAATAGATGGGCAATTCCGCCAAATAAGCCTATCAAACCAAATAATGCATATTCATATGCAGGTAACGAGGGAAGTGGGGCCGCAATTGGTAGTAATAAAGTAGAGATCACAAGCCCAACGATGCCGCTATAAAAGAAAGTGGTGTATTCCGAGTCTTCAACTAATTTTCTAGTGGATAGCTGAAAGATAGCATTGAGAAATGCCATGAGAACAAGTAGTAGCGCGGCTAAATGAAAAATTGCCGAGCCTGGTCTGGCAATGAAGAGGATGCCCATGAATCCTATTGCAGCAACCAACCAATCTTTTAGTCCCACGCGCTCACCTAATATAGGACCGGATAGAATTGCCACCCAAATTGGAGCGGTGAATGTAATTGCTGACGCCTCAGCTAGAGGCAGCCAATTAAGCCCTGCAAAAAATAAGGCTGCAGTTGCGACAAGTAAGCAAGAGCGAAAGAGTTGCAGACCTAAATTTTGAGTACGCCAGAAATTTTTCCCTAGAAAATACCAAGCTATCGGAGCTGCAAGTAATAATTGACCAAAAAATCGAGACCACACTACAGCGATGAGATTAGTATCCTGGACCAGAATCTTAGCGATGACATCTACTGTAGAAAAGCAGATTCCACTGAGAATAAAAAGAAAGACTGGCGATTTCACTCCGTACAGACTCCAGCCTTAATGCATATCCATTCTTTGAAGAGCTTTATCTTTTGACTATTCTTAGTATTCGAACGATAGGATAGAAAATGAGTTCTATCGGTGGTGGGTAAAAAGATTCCTTTGCCGAGTTCAACTAACTCACCTCGTGAGAGCTCTCTTTCAGCAAACCGAACGCTCTCAAGTACCGCCCCTATGCCGTCCACAGCGGCTGATACTGATAGGGCTGCACGATCAAATGACATCTTTCGGCTTGAGGGATTTTTAAGTTGATTAATTTCAAACCACCGCTCCCAAGTATGGTGATTCAGGGATGACTCGATGAGGGTCAACTTGCTCATTAACTCTTCTACTGAAATTTTAGGATCAATTAAGTCTGGCGAACACAGCGGCATAATTTTTTCTTCACCTAGAGATAGAGATGAAATCCCAGGACCCTCATGAGTTGATTGATAGGAGATGGCAATATCAATTTCTTGATTGCGCAAAAGATCAATAGGCTCGGCTCCAGAAGTTAGTCGAATAGTAATATCAGGATTGTTTTTAATGAACTCCGGTAGCCTTGGGCTGAGCCACTTAGCAGCAAAACTAGGCGAACAGTGCAGAGCAAGAACTTGTGAGCTTGGAGCGAGTGTCACCTCATTGCATGCCGCTTCAATGACATCAAACACCCTGGAAAGTGACTCTAAAAAACGGCGCCCTTCGGCCGTTGGTTCTACTTTGCGGTTCTTTCTGAGAAATAGTGGTTTACCGAAATAGTCTTCGAGCTCTCTAATTTGATGGCTAATGGCTGATTGAGTGAGGTGTAGTTCCTTAGCAGCCAAGGTGAAGCTCTCAAGGCGTGCAGCCGCCTCAAAAGCCCGCAAAAGAACATAATTTGGTAATTTTCTCATGTAAATATAATATACATGATTTCTATTCATCTATTCATGAATACTTATCGTTTGTCAAAACCTTCTGGAAGGCTGATGATGAAGGCTTAGTTAAGTTTTGAGTATGCTCAAAACATCAAATCTGCTTAATTTTAAAAAAGGAATTTACATGGCTGCGGTAATGGAGAAAGAGCGTAAATTGAACTTGGGCGACAGAGAGTCCATTTATCAACCTGAGGACAAATCCCAGATTTTTCCTTACCAGCCAAAATTCAAAAGCTTTGCTGAGGAGCGCCAGCATCTCAAGGAGCGATTGGTTGCTGCATGCAGAGCATTTGCCCTAGAAAAATTCGATTATGGATTTGCGGGACATCTAACAGTTCGTGATCCAGAGCATCCGAATTTGTATTGGACCAATCCAATGGCCGTGCATTTTGATCAAGTAAAAGTTTCAAACTTAATCTTGGCGGATCATGAAGGCAATATCTTGGAAGGTAAACATGCATTGAATCGTGCTGGATTTGTATTGCACGCAGCAGTTCATGAAAAGCATCCTGATATCGTGGCTATGTGTCATGCCCATACAGTCTATGGAACAGCATTTGCAGCACTAGGTAAACCACTAGATCCAATCTCTCAAGATGCCGCAGCATTCTTTGAGGACCACATGGTTTTAGCGGAACAAGCTGGTCAAGTAGCTGTTGAGGATAATTCAGGCTACAACGTAGCAGGCTCATTAAAAAAAGTGAAAGCGATTATTCACCGCAATCATGGCTTGTTAACAGTAAGTCGTCATAGTATTGAGGCTGCAGCGTTCTGGTTTATAGCCTTAGAGCGTTGCTGCAAACAGCAAATGTTAGTTGAGGCAACAGGCATTAAGCCTGTGTTGTTATCGCCTGAAACTGCGCGTTACAGCCGTGAGCACGTGGGCAGTGAGTATATTGGTTGGTTACACTTCCAGCCAATCTGGGGTTATCTGAAAGAAAACCAGCCGGATATGTTTAAGTAAATGAATATTTTTAGCTATAGCTAGTTAATCAATAGGAGCACCATTAATGACAAGTAAACAGGAACAAGCGGAGAAAAAGGTCGGCGCATCCGCAGGGTCTGGAACACCTAAGAAATTGGTTCCTTATGGTGGCTACTACACCAATAAAGTTCCAGGACATGATCCTGAGCTGACAGAGGTTGGTCCTGGCACACCAACAGGCGAGTACATGCGCGGCTTTTGGCATCCAGTTTGCATGTCAATTGAATTAACCGACACACCAAAATTTTTAACTATCTTGTGTGAAGAGTTGGTAGCATTTCGTGATGGTAGTGGTCGTATTGGCGTATTGCATGCACACTGCGTTCATCGCGGTGCTTCGCTAGAGTACGGACAGATTCAAGAGCACGGCATTAAGTGTTGTTATCACGGCATGGTATTTGATGTAGACGGTACTTGTTTGAATGCGCCGTTCCCTAAGGGCGAAGAAGCGGAAGCAAAAAAATATGCATGCTCAATTCAACAGGGTGCCTATAAAGCTTTCGAAAGAAACGGCTTAGTGTTTGCGTATATGGGTGCTCCTGATAAAGAGCCGCCATTTCCAGAGTGGGAGTCTGATTTCACGGTAGCTCCTGGCGATGAGCTTGTGCCATATAGTAATTTCCAGCACTGCAATTGGTTGCAAGTTCAAGACAATGCTGCGGATAACTTTCATACAGCAGAGTTACATGCTGCTAAAAACGTAGTAGGCGGTCACTTTCAAGGTACAACCTTTGATGAGGTAGGCTCTCCAACAATGGAAGTGCATCCAGATATGCAGTTTGTACCAATCCATGGTGGGCGAGGCTTGGCTTGTTCTGGTGCACGTCGTGTCAATAACGATAAATTGTTTATTCGTGTTCAACATCAAGTGCTACCTAACCTCAGCTTGCATGCCTACACTTCTGAGGATGGCTCTCATAAGAAGCTATTCAGTCGCTTTCACATTATTCGCTGGACAGTTCCAGTCGATGACTTCAATAGCAAGATGATTGGCTGGCGTGTGATGGGCCCTGGTATTGATACTCGTGGAATCGGACAAAAAGACCTGGTCGGATATGAATCAATCGATTTCTTGGATGGCCAAGTTGCCTTGAGAAGGGCTGAGCGTTTTAGTAAGCACACAATTAACGATATTGTGGATATTCCCACTGATCACAGGGCGCGCTCCAATTACAAGATGGCTCAATATGCACCTGGTGACTATGAGGCCATTATTAGTCAGAGACCAATTGCAATTCATGCTCTAGAGAATCCCACTAAATTTGATGCTGGCCCTTATTTATTTAGGAAGATGTTACGGGATGCCATTCGAGGCTCTAATCCAGCGGCAAGTGCAGAAGCCTTTGCTGAATGGTTAAAGGAGTTGAATGGTGCGCCCAATAGTTATTGCTCTGGTAATGTATTTGAATTGCCAATTGGTGCCACTACTGAAGATGAGGTAGCGCAAAGGCGATTTGTTGCTAAAGGCGTGATTACGATTCTCACAGAGAGCGAGCTGTACAAAGGCAAAGAGCGCACTGACTTTGTAAAGAAAAAAATGGAAGAGCTTGAGCAAACTGCAAAAGCACAATTTAAGCATTAATCTAGAGATCAGAAGACATAGGCTGCGATTGCAGCCTATTCTTTATATGGAGTGAGACAAAAAAGTGAATACAATTTCCAGTGCGGACTCTGAAGAACTTGTAATCGAGGTTCAAAGTACCGGCCAAAAAATAAGTGTCTCGAGAGCTGAGTCAATCATCGATGCTTTGGCAAGATCCGGAATTGAGATCCCTACTTCTTGCCAATCAGGTTTATGTGGTACTTGCAAGACAAGATATATCAGTGGTGATGTAGAGCACGGAGATTGTATTTTGAGTGATGTCGAGCATCAGGAGTATTTAACTCCCTGCATCTCTCATATCAAAAGCGGAACAATGGTCCTTGATTTATAAAACACAAAGTAATCAAAAAATATATGTCTTAGGTGCGGGTGCAGTAGGGTGTTACTTTGGTGGTATGTTAGCTCGAGCCCATCATGATGTTACTTTTGTTGCAAGACCTGAGCGTGCAGCGGCCTTGAATGCATATGGCTTAGAGTTGGATTGCAAAACATTTCATGAGACAGTGAAAGTTAGAGCAAGTTCCAATCTTTCCGTTTTGAGTGACGCAGATTTAGTTTTGCTAAGCGTAAAGTCACTCGATACAGAACGGACTATGGCAGATGTTAAGTCTATTTTGCCAAGTAAGGCAGTGATCCTCAGTGTGCAAAATGGGATAGCCAATATCGATATTGCCTCCAAAATAGTGGCCAACCCAGTTTATGCAGCAGTGGTCTATGTCGCAGCCGGTATGGTCGGTCATAGAACTATGAAACATCACGGTAGAGGTGAGCTACTGATTGGTGATATGAAAGAAAGTACCTTAGGAGATGACCAAAATCTGAAAGAGATATGCAAACTGTTTGAAGTCGTAGATGTTCCGTGTGCGATTAGCCCGCAGATTAAAAGAGAGATGTGGCTAAAGTTTTTGGTGAACTGTTCTTTTAATGCTATTTCAGGAATTGGTCAGATAACTTATGGAGATATGGTGAAATCTCCAGATACTGTCAAGCTGATTGAAGAAATTGTTAAAGAGTTCGTGACGATTGCTGCTCTTGAAGAAGTGAATATCACTATTTCGGAGGCGCTTGCAATCAACGATGCCATAGCGACTACGATGGCTACTCAAGTTTCATCAACTGCCCAAGATTTAGCAAAAAATAAAATGACAGAAATTGATTTTTTAAATGGTTATATTATTGAATTGGGTAAGCAGTATGGAATTGCAACGCCATATAATGAATCTGTTTACGCTCTAGTTAAAATGATGGAATCCCAAGTTAGATAGAGGGGTTCAGTCCTTCCGCATCAATTTGTTTTTCCCAAGAGGCATTCATAAACGCTGGTAGCTTCATGCATTCATTAAATATCTTCATCAGCGTGGGATAGGTCCTCATATCCATCTTGATGCTTAATGCATTGAAAATTTGAGGAATTAAACAAATGTCGATCAAGCCGGGCTGATCGCCGCACGCAAAGTGACCTACTCTTGCATTAGCGCTTAATTGTTTCTCAAGGCTATCTAATCCTAATACTATCCAGTGTTGATACCACGCCTCTTTTGATTCCACACTGATACCTAACTTTTGCATCAGATATCGCAATACCCGTAAATTACTAATCGGGTGAATATCAATCGCGATATCCATCGCCAATGAGCGTACCCAAGCTCTATCAATTGCATTCTTTGGCAAAAGTGATGGGCTTGGATGAGTCTCCTCTAGGTACTCAATGATGGCAAGAGACTGGTGGATGCTGTGAGTTCCATCACTATAAAGAGGAACCAAGCGATTCGGATTTTTTTTGGCGTATTCAGGGGAAATTTGTTCGCCACCATTTTTTACAAGATGAACAGGAATCACTTCGTAATCAAGATTTTTTAAATTGAGGGCGATGCGTACCCGAAAGGCTGCTGAGCTGCGCCAAAAACTATAAAGCTGAGTATTCATGATGAGCTCCTAAAGAATAAGCCCTCAGTATATTCAGGGCTTGATGGATTGTCTCAACAGTGAATTAGACTATGGGCTATGGAACAAATTAATTTCTGGATTGGCGTCATTGCAACGATTGCTTTTGCGGTCACTGGTGTACTTGCTATTGCTGATCGTGGTGTTGATCTGTTTGGTGTGATGGTCTTAGGCGTTATTACGGCAATTGGTGGCGGTACTTTACGCGACATCATTTTGGAAGTACCAGCATTTTGGTCAATTGCTCAAATCTACATTTGGGTTGCTTTAGGTGCTTGCATAGTGACCTTTATTGCTGAATCTTTTTTTACACAACCGCAGATTTATCGTTGGATGCTCTACATCGATGGTCTTGGAGCCGCTTTATTTGGAATTCAGGGAGTCGATAAAGCGTGGAATTTGGGATTTGGTTTACCGGTAGCGCCAGTAATTTTAGGAGTAGTGACAGCCGTTGGCGGTGGTTTATTGCGCGATATTTTGGCTGGCAGAAAAACGCTACTCATGTCACACGAGCTGTATGCCATTCCCGTAACCTTAGGCTGCTGTATCTACGTCCTGATTCTGAATTTCTTCCCTGCGTACACGCTTGAAGGATCGGTAATCTGCATGCTCGCAATTTTTGGGTTACGCGCAGCAGCCATTTATTGGGATCTGCGCGTACCTAAATTATTCATTACTAAAACGCGCTAACTGCACCATCGCTGCGAGGATCCCAGCCGCCATGCAAAGTACCAGAGGGGTCACGAATAATGCACCCCGCATGACCTACAGTTTCATCAAAGGCATCGAGCATTTCCACCTCGTGACCTAAGGCATGCAGTTCTTTTGCAACCCAAGGACTAAAGCGCGACTCTAGCTTTAAGCTGTCGCTGGTTTGTCCCCAGGTTCTACCAAGCAACCAGCGGGGGCGACTAATAGCATCTTGCGGATCTAAGCCGTAAGTCGCTGTACGAGTAAATACTGCGCATTGGGTTTGAGGTTGACCATCACCACCCATCGTGCCATAGACCATAGATCGACCATCTTTAAATAAAGCCATTGCTGGATTCAATGTATGGAATGGTTTGCGATAGGGCTCAAGGTGATTGAGTGTTTTTGGATCTAGTGAGAAGCTGCAACCTCGGTTCTGCCAGTTCACGCCTGATTTCGGCAAAACAATACCTGCACCAAACTCGTGATAAATACTCTGAATAAAGGAAACGCAATTTCCATTGCCATCAACCACGCCCATCCAAATTGTGTCGGCCGGTCCTTTACCTTGCCCCCAAGGTAGGGCTTTTTCAGGATCAATATTCTTCGCTAACTTCTTTAAGAGGGCAGGATCTAAGAAAGATTGCGCATGCTTTGTCATGTAAGCGGGGTCAGTGACGAACTGATCTCGTACCTTGAAGGCTTGCTTGGTAGCCTCTACACAGTGATGAACATATTCAGTGCTATCCACTTTGAAGCGTTTGAGATCGAGCTGATCCAGAATGCCAATGATCATTAAAGATACAACGCCCTGAGTAGGCGGGGTCATGTTGTAGACATTGCCCGAACTATGTTTTAGTTCAAGTGGATCAATCAGTTTTGCCTGGTGACGATGCAGATCTCCAAGTCTGAGGGGGCTCCCAATCTCTGTGAGCTCGTTGGCAAGGAGCTCAGCCAAATCGCCGCGATAGTAATCTTCAGTCCCTTTTTTGGAGATCTGACGCAAGGTCTTAGCAAGACGCTCTTGCTTAAAGATGCTGCCCGTTAGCGGTGCTTGGCCATCCACAAGAAATGTTTGCGCAAATCCAGGAATATCAATTAACTCAGCCCGTTTTTTTTCAGTCAAGCTCGATTGGCTATGCGTTACTGGTACGCCAGCTTCAGCGTAATGAATAGCATCCGCTAGCAGGCGTGAGAGTGGTAGCTTGCCCCCCAGACCTTGTTGTGAAAGTTTCTGAGCTGCTCCCCATCCAGAGATAGTGCCAGCTACAGTATTGGCTGCAATCGCACCCCGAAAAGGAATGGCCTTGGTAACACCTCGTTCCGCATACCAATTTTTGCTTGCTAAACCGGCAGCGGCGCCACAGGCATCAATGCCACCCATCGCTTTGCCGGGTGAATGAACCACCCAGAAAGAGTCGCCGCCAATCGAGTTCATATGGGGATAAACGACGGCAATGGTAGCTGCTGCTGCCACCATGGCTTCTAAGGCATTGCCGCCCTCACGCAGTACTGCTAAAGCTGATTCAGATGCTAATGAGTGAGGCGCTACCGCCATCCCTCGAATACCCCATTTTTGTTGCATTAATAAAACTCCTTAGATCACCATCTCAAGATAGATGTTATTTATTTTCTCTTAGTTGGCGTTCAATATCCGCACTAGAGTCAACCTTAATCTCATTTTGTTCTACTCCAGCCAATGGATCAACGGAAGGACCGCTGGCATCAAAGACGGCTGCTGGCTTATCAACAAAGTAAGTCACAGTTTCTGGAATAAAGATGATGATGGCTACCAAGATGAGTTGTAAGCCAACCCAGGGGAGCGCTCCATAATAAATATCCGAGCTTTTGACGGTTTTATCGGCTACCCCTCGCAAGTAAAACAATGCAAATCCAAATGGCGGATGCATGAACGAGGTTTGCATATTTGCCCCTAAAAGCACACCGAACCAAATGAGATCAATGCCGAGCTTTTCAGCAACTGGCGCCAGTAACGGAATGATGATAAATGCGATCTCAAAGTAATCTAAAAAGAAGGCCAAGAAGAAAACAAATAAGTTCACTGCAATCAAGAAGCCAACTTGCCCACCTGGAAGTCCTGAGAGAAGCTCTTCAATCCATAGATCCCCATCCACACCTCTAAAGGTTAGGCCAAATACAGTTGAGCCAATCAAAATAAAGATCACCATGGCATTAATACGCATGGTGGATGTCATGGCTTCCCAGACGAGCGTTTTTTGGAGGCGCTTGTTCATAGCTGCCAGCACTAAGGCACCAACTGAACCCATTGCACCACCCTCCGTAGGTGTTGCAAGACCCATCAGAATCGTTCCTAAAACTAAGAAGATAAGTGCAATTGACGGAACAATGCCCCAAAGGATTTTTTTGAATAACTTCCAATCAATTTTTGGACGAGCTTCCGGAGGCAGTGCTGGTACATCCTGTGGTCTAAAGATCGACAGAAAGAAGATGAATAAACAGAAAAGGGATACTTGAATAATGGATGGTCCAATAGCGCCGGCATACATATCGCCAACAGACTTACCTAATTGATCGGCAAGTACGATCAACACAAGTGAAGGTGGGATCAATTGAGTGATCGTGCCAGAGGCAGCAATCACGCCGGTTGCTACTCGTGGGTTATATCCATAGCGCAACATCACTGGCAGAGAAATCAATCCCATAGCAATGACTGAAGCTGCTACTGTTCCGGTGATTGCGCCCAAAATAGCACCAACCAGAATGACCGCGTAAGCAAGGCCGCCGCGGACGGGGCCAAATAATTGCCCCAATCCCTCAAGCATGTCTTCTGCTAAGCCGCACTTTTCAAGAATGGCTCCCATAAACGTGAAGAAGGGAATGGAAAGTAGCAGGTCATTAGAAAGAATGCCAAAGACTCGATCTGGCAAAGCTTGCAAAAAAGTGGGCTGGAACATACCCATTTCAATGCCGATAAAGGCAAAGAACAAGCCAACAGCGCCAAGAGAAAAAGCGGCAGGATAGCCAAGTAACAAAAATAGAATCAGCCCCCCAAACATAATAGGGGCCATCAGATCATGACTAATCATTGCAAAGGTCTTTCGTACTTAGGATCGATTTTGATCACGCCAATGATGGCTGCGTATCGTTTAATAATTTCAGACAGACCCTGAAGGGTCAGCAAGAAAAAGCCGAGGGTAATAGCGCCGCGAACTGGCCAACGAATGAGACCGCCTGGATTGCTGGAGGTCTCGTTTTGAATTACCGAGGTGATAAAAAATTCCCAGGAGTAATACCCGATGATGATGGTGACTGGTAAAAAGAAAACAATGCCTCCCCAGAAATCCAACCAAAGACGAACTTTGTTTGGATATAGGGCGTACAGTACATCTACCCGAACGTGTTCATTGAGGCGAAACGTAGTGGCAGCACCGAACATCACCATCCCGGCAAACAAATACCACTGCGCTTCGAGCCAGCCATTCGAGCTGACATTAAAGCCATACCGGATCAGCGCATTTGCAGTGCTGACCAGTACGGCAATTAATACCAACCAACTCGCAAATACACCAAAACGGTCATTCAGGCGATCAATGAAACTTGAAAAAAATAATAATTGTTTTGGCATATCAACTTATCGGTAGGTTCTTATTTGACTGGATTCGTCAACATAAAGCTCATGAGTGTCTGCTCTGCGACCTTGTTCCAAAGCATTTGGTCGTTACGGAATTTCTTCCATGGCTCATAAATTTTCTTGAAGGACGGATTCTTAGCGGCCTCTTCTTCATACATCTCAAAGGCAGTATTCGAAGCTGCTTTCATGATTTCTGTTGAATAGGATTGAAGCTTTACGCCATTCTTAATCAGGCTTTGTAAGGCGATTGGGTTTTTGTAGTCATACTCCGCCATCATGTCGATGTTGCATTCTGCACAGGCAGAGGAAAACGCCTCTTGATATTGCTTAGGCAACTTTTCCCATTCCTTAATGTTGACGTACATAGAGTACATAGAGCAAGCTTCCCACCAACCTGGGTAGTAGTAGTAAGGAGCAATTTTGTAGAACCCGAGCTTTTCGTCGTCATACGGGCCAACCCACTCAGCCGCATCGATAACACCCTTTTCAAGGGCTGGGTAAATATCACCACCCGCAATTTGTTGAGGAATAGCGCCAAGGCGTGACATCACTTCACCGCCGAGACCAGCGATGCGCATTTTAAGACCTTTTAGGTCTGCCACAGTCTTAACCGGCTTTTTAAACCAGCCACCCATTTGAGTTCCAGTATTGCCAGCAGGGAAAGAAACAATGTTGTAGTCACGTAAAAATTCGCGCTGGAGTTTTAGACCACCACCCCAATACATCCAGGCATTTTGCTGACGCTGGTTCATACCAAAGGGGACGGTGGTATCAAAAGCAAAAGTCTTGTTTTTTCCAACGAAGTAATAACCAGCGGTATGGGTACATTCCACAGTGCCTTGCTGAACAGCATCAACAGTGCCGAATGCAGGAACAATTTCACCAGCTCCAAAGATACGAATTTGAAACTTGCCATCGGTCAGGGCGGCTACTCGCTTGGAAATATATTCCCCGCCGCCATAAATAGTGTCTAAGCTTTTTGGGAAACTAGAGGCGCAACGCCACTTAACTTCAGGCATGGATTGGGCAATAGCGGGGGCTGCCAAAACTCCAGCAGCTGCGCCAACGGCTGTTTTACTTAAGAACTCACGTCTTTTCATTTGTCTTGCTCCTTAATTAATCATTTTTAGGGCTCTACGTTTCAACACTTCAGGTGCTATTAAATCAGTCAATTATTGATAAGTTAGTCAGCTTGCACCTTAATTGGGCAATCTGCAATATCTTGGTGCAGGCAGGTTTAATGGCAGTTCATCGAATCACTCCAACAAATCCATATTCATCGGGAAAACCCTGAGCTAATTTGATAAGCAAATACCCTTAATGGCAATGTGGCAAAGCATAATCGTCCAAGTTGTTTTTTTTCTTAAATAGTTAGGAGCTACTGATGTCAACATCAACCAAAGCAGCCCCAATGACCGCTGAAGAACGCAAAGTTATTTTTGCCTCCTCTTTAGGTACGGTTTTTGAGTGGTACGACTTTTATCTTTACGGTTCATTGGCCGCAATTATGGCCAAGCAGTTTTTCTCAGGCTTAGATGCAGGGTCTGCCTTCATTTTTGCATTGCTTGCGTTTGCTGCCGGCTTTATCGTTCGCCCATTCGGCGCTTTGGTATTTGGTCGCTTAGGTGACTTGATTGGTCGTAAGTACACCTTCTTGGTAACGATCCTATTGATGGGTGGTGCAACCTTCATCGTAGGTTGTTTGCCTAACTATGCAACTATCGGTGTTGCCGCTCCAGTTATCTTGATCGCATTGCGTATGCTTCAAGGTTTGGCTTTGGGTGGTGAGTACGGTGGTGCTGCTACTTACGTGGCGGAGCATGCTCCTCACGGTAAGCGTGGCGCATATACAGCTTGGATTCAAACTACAGCAACGTTAGGTTTGTTCTTGTCCCTGCTCGTGATTTTGTTCACACGTGAACTCACTGGTCCAAACTTTGATGTTTGGGGCTGGCGTGTTCCATTCCTTCTCTCAATCGTGTTGTTGGGCGTTTCTGTTTACATCCGTTTATCGATGAACGAATCCCCAGCTTTTAAGAAGATGAAGGAAGAGGGCAAACTATCTAAAGCACCTTTGACAGAATCATTCGGTCAATGGAAGAACTTGAAGATTGTGATCTTGGCATTGTTTGGTCTGGTTGCAGGTCAAGCGGTGGTTTGGTACACAGGTCAGTTCTATGCTTTGTTCTACCTTACTCAAGTATTGAAGGTAGATCCTAAGACTGCAAACTTGTTGATTGCTGCTTCATTGGTAATCGGCACACCATTCTTCGTGATCTTCGGTTCATTGTCAGACAGGATTGGCCGTAAGGTCATCATCATGGGTGGTTTGTTAATCGCCATTATTCTGTACATCCCGAACACACCAGTTTCCTTGTTTAATGGCTTAACCCACTTTGCTAACCCAGCGTTAGAAAAGGCAATGGCAACTGCACCAGCAAGTATTACTGCTGATCTGAACGAATGTACTTTCCAGTTCAACCCAACAGGTACTGCGAAGTTCACAAGTTCTTGCGACATTGCAAAGCAGGTGATGGCTTCTAACTCTGCAAGCTACACAACGATTGCTGGCCCAGCTGGTGGTAATGCTGTTGTGAAGATTGGCGATACAGAGATTCAAGGCTACTCCGCTAAAGGTTTGGCTCCGGCTGATGCGAAAGCAAAAGATGCTGAGTTCAAGAAGGCAATTCGTGATGCATTGAATGCTGCTGGTTATCCTGCAAAGGCTGATCCTGCTGGTATCAACCATGCTGCGATTCTTGGTATTTTGGTAATTTTGGTGATCTTGGTAACCATGGTTTATGGCCCAATTGCAGCGATGTTGGTTGAGATGTTCCCAACCCGAATTCGTTACACCTCCATGTCCTTGCCATACCACATTGGTAACGGTTGGTTCGGCGGCTTGATGCCAACAATCGCCTTTGCCTTGGTGGCGCAAAACGGTAACATTTATTATGGTCTCTGGTACCCAATCATCATCGCTACGATGACGTTGGTAATCGGTGTACTGTTTATTAAAGAAACTAAAGACGTAGATATCTACGCTCAAGACTAAGTTTTATTAGTCCGTTTCAAAAATTAAACCCGACCACATTGTGGTCGGGTTTTTTATTGCCCAAAATAAATCACAGGAATTAATCCCACAGATCTTTTTGATTACCCCGATTAAAGAGGGCTTGATTCTGATCTGCAATAGAAGTCAGTCTTTGACCTGGCAGGACTGTAATGTCATCGCCCGCTGCGATAGCACCAGTTTGATTTACACGAAGGTACCATCCACTAAAACCTGATTGCAACATGGCTTTAGCTGCACCTTTATATTTCATCTTGGCATTGAACTTAAAGCAGGGTTCGCGTAGTTTGACTACAGTAAATTGAAGAGTGCCAATGTGCATTTGATCCCCAACAAATATTTCAGTTTCTAGTAAGCCTTCAATCGTGAAGTTTTCACCTAGAGCACCCAATGGGAGATTGATGGATTTTTTGGTTTCCAGGGAAAGTAGTTCGTTCCAAAAAGCATAGTGCTCGATTGGATAGACATAAATCGCCTTTTCAATACCGCCATGCACTGACAGATCGGCTTGCTCATCTCCAGCAACACCAAGTCGGCTGATTTCAATGGGGATAGGGGAATCAAGATTGCTAATGGACTGTTTATTGATAGCTGAGGCTACCGTTGAATAGTCTGGGTGATGAGATCCAAAGAGTGGCATCACCTTGCCGGAGGATATGGAGAGTAGTCGCATGAGTGCTTTGGCTGATAAGATGAAATGAACTAAGAAAGTAAATGATGCCTCTGTATAGATTATTAATGGTAGCAATTCTTTTGGCGCTTACTAGCCAGACAGCATTTGCTAAGTGGGATGAAGAGCGTGATGTCACTACCAATGGTAAAGACGAGTTGGTTTACTACTTTAAGACTAATGATCAGGGGCAAAAGCTAGTTTTAGATAAGTACGTTAAGCGCCTAATTTTTATTCAATCTGATCGCCTGTATAAGCGCACTATTCGGCTGATTAAAGTGGATGGTCAATCCATTGAGGTAATGAGTGATCCATTTTCGCGTTTCCCAGAGCAAACGGCGATCACTTTTGAAAACAAAGATGAGGTCTTGAAGAAACTCTTTTTAGCCAAAAAAATTGAAGTTTTCGTACGCTATAACCGTGAGGAGAGCTTGAACACTTTCCAAATTCGGTAATTTAATCTACCTGTAGCCAATATACCGATGCTGCAATAGGTAAACTAGAGCCTATTACCTTTAACACTCGGGACCCCTTTGGACCTCTCTTATCTCTTAGATCTATTTCTTCATCTCGACAAAAACTTAGCTCTAGTCGCTAATGAGTGGGGTGTCTGGATATACGCCCTGCTGTTTGCGATTATTTTTGTAGAAACAGGTTTTGTGGTGATGCCATTTTTGCCTGGGGATTCTCTATTATTTGTAGCTGGCGCTATAGCTGCAGTGGGAGGTTTAGATTTATGGATGCTGATGGCTTTATTGACTTTTGCTGCGGTCATTGGCGATGCTCTGAACTATTCAATCGGGCGTTATATCGGCAACCGGGTCTTCTCTTGGGAAAACTCACGTTGGTTTAATCGCAATGCCTTTGATAAAGCGCATGCCTTTTATGAAAAGTACGGCCCAATCACCATTGTTCTTGGGCGTTTCATGCCATTCATACGAACCTTTGCCCCATTTGTAGCTGGGGTTGCGCATATGCGCTATCCCATATTCGCTTTTTATAATGTTGCTGGCGGCATTCTGTGGGTCAGTAGTCTGACAAGTCTTGGTTTTTTCATTGGCGAAAATCCCTGGGTAAAAAGTAATTTCTCCTTGGTTGCCTTAGCTATGATCATCATTCCAGGCTTACCAGCCCTGTGGATTTTTCTTAAAGAAGTTCTAAAAAAACTTCAGGCTCGCGCCAAATAAGATAAAATCTTACCTTCGGCGATTTAGCTCAGTTGGTTAGAGCGATGGAATCATAATCCACAGGTCCGGGGTTCGAATCCCTGAATCGCCACCATTCTTTTAAAGTGCTTATAAATCATATACTTATAAGCATTTAAACGGCTTATCTCTCAAGTTTCTGTTTGCTAAAAAAACAGGAATTATCAGTAAAAACCATCTAGACAGCTTAAGCAGTCAAATGAAGTAGTTGCAGCGCATCATGGCACCGCCAAGGGCAGTATTGAGACTAAAGCTAACTCCCTGCACAATGACCTGATTGATAAAACAGAAGCTTTCTCTTTTGAATATGGATCAATCCATGGCTGAAAAAAATAATGCTATTTATCCTGCTTCCCATAGCCTCGTTCAAAACTTACGCCAGCAACTGATGCAAAGCCTGCCATTTTCGAAAATGGCCCAAAAGGATGTTGATTTTTTTCTGACCTCATCTCGCGAAGCCTACTTTGCACCCAAAGAAGTGATTTTGTCGCCAGCAGATGGTGTTCCGCAATACTTGTATTTAATTCGACAAGGAAGCGTATCGGGTCGACGTGATATTCCTGGGATAGAAGAGACCGCTTTTTTGTTGGATGCAGGAAGTTTATTTTCGATTGGCTCTGCATTTGCTAATCGAGCCGTCTCCACGACTTATAGTGCAGTCGATGACTGTTTTTGTTTATTGTGCCCAGTGGAGGCAATGCGCCAGTTGGCAATGCAATCGGTACCCTTTAGTGAATTTTTGAATAATCGGATTTGGGGGTTACTGCAAGAATCACGCATTGCATTACGCAATTCGTTTGCATCTCAGGCGCTTGCAGAGCAATCATTGGAGAGTAGGGTAGGCGACTTAGCGCTTAAAAAACCATTGACCATCGGCCCAAATCAATCCTTGCGTGAGGCCCTGACGCTGATTCATGAAAAAAAAGTGGGATCTATTTTGGTGATGGATGATGGGCAAACTATTTTAGGAATTTTGACGCGTTATGACGTTCTTTCACGAGTGACTTTGAGCAACTTAGATTTGAATACACCTATCTCTCAGGTCATGTCGACAGATGTCAAAACCTTGACTGTCGACGACACTGTAGAAAAAGCGGGCTTACTCATGTCTCGGTTGCATATTCGGCACTTGCCTGTTTTGGATCGAGGAGAGCTTGTCGGCATTATTTCAGAGCGAGATCTTTTTTCCTTGCAACGCCTCTCGCTCAACAATATTAGTTCAGCTATTCGAGGGACTGATGAGCTAGCTCAGCTCAAGAAGTGCGCAGACGATATACGTCAATTTGCCCGTAATTTATTAGGGCAAGGAATACAGGCGCGACAACTAACTACTCTCATTAGTCATTTAAATGATGTTCTAACAGCACGATTGATTGAGATTTATGCCGCTAAACATCAATTAAATATGACCCAGTTTGCTTGGATTGCCTTAGGCTCTGAAGGGCGTAGCGAACAGACTATTGCAACGGATCAAGATAATGCTTTGGTGTTTTCAGATGCCGAGTCCGAGAGCCAGCGCGCGATTTATCTGTGTTTTGCCAACGAAGTCAACTGGGCGCTAGATGAATGTGGTTATCCGCTGTGCAAGGGCAACATCATGGCGAACAATCCAAAACTTTGCCTTTCTCAGCAGGAATGGCTGACGCGCTTTTCCCGTTGGATTGAGCAAGGCAATCCCCAGGATTTACTCAATGCCAGCATCTTTTTTGATTTACGACCGCTAGCCGGTAATGCAGATTTATTAATACCGCTGAAAGACTATGTTCGAACCAAAGCCGCGGCTATTCCACGGTTTATTAAGTTATTGGCGGACAACTCCCTCAATATCCGCGTACCCTTAAATTGGTTGGGTGGAATTGAGTTCACAGAGATCGATGGTAAAAAAACGATCGATTTGAAACTGCAAGGAACAGCAATCATTGTGGACGTAGCGCGAATCTATTCTTTGGCACACGGTATTGAAGTAACGAATACTCGCGAGCGTCTAGCTGCTGTTGGCCGTGCCTTAAACATTCCTGAGTCAGAGAGCGCTGCTTGGATTACCGCTTTTGAGTTTTTACAAACACAGCGTTTGGCCGTTCAGATTGGCGAAGCGAGGGTCACAGGCAATCCGAATGTAGTTGATATTGATAGCCTCAATAGCGTAGACCGAAGTATTTTGAGAGAGGCACTCCTACAGGCGCGCTCATTACAGCAGCTTTTGCAACTAGACTATGCTGGCTAATCTATGTTGACTCACTTTAGAGGCTTGCCGTTATTCGATGGCATGCGCCGGCTGTTTAAGAGCGCTCAACCTGAATCTCAGCGTTGGGTCGTGCTGGATACTGAAACCAGTGGGCTCAATCCCTATTCGGATCGTCTGCTTGCCATTGCCGCAGTTGCAGTAGAAGTGAGTTCTGACTTTAAGCGCGTATCCATCGTTATTGGGGATAGCTATGAAGCTGTTCTCAAGCAAGAGTTGCCCAGCGATAAAGGCAATATTTTGATTCATCACATTGGGGCGCAGGCGCAGTCTGCAGGTAGGCCACCATTGGAGGTTTTAGAGGAGTTTAGGCAGTGGGTAGGCAATTGCCCCTTATTGGCATTTCATGCCGCTTTTGATGAGGCAATGATTAATCGAGCCTATTCCTTATTTGGCCTCAAGCCCTTACAAAATGAATGGCTAGATATTGAACCGCTTGCCAAGATTACTGGGGCAAACCCTAGAATCAAATCGCTTGATGAGTGGTTGAGCCATTTTGGGATTAAGTGCACCATCCGCCACCAAGCTGCAGCAGATACCTTCGCTACAGCAGAGCTATTGATGCGCCTATGGCCCAGTCTCATAAAAGAGGCGAATTCTTGGGCTAGCTTAAGGAGTATTAGCCGTCAAACTAACTGGATACCACGTTAAAAAAGTACCCAATAAACCTTTGATTTAGTGGGGTTTTATAAGGGAAAGCACCCATATAGCAGGCTAAATAAAGATTACATAATCACGAATAATTACAAAAATTAATTCTTGGGGATTTTGGTGCTTCTATTTTTAAATATCGCTCAATTGCTTTTATACATTGGCGGACTTGGCCTAGCTGGTCAAGGCTTGCTTTATGTTCTAGCTGGGCAAGGTAGGCATACCAATTTGTTTTATCAACTAATCGGCATGGTGAATAAACCCTGGACCTTACTCGCACGCCTCATATCACCAAAGCAAATTGTTGATAGCCAAGTCCCCTTTGTGGCATTTTGCATTGTCGGTATTCTTTACATAGCGGTGACCCTAGCAAAGATTGAGCACTGTCTCACGATTGGAATTGAAGCATGTCAATAACTAAACATCCTTTAGATTGGCATTTATTGAAGTGGCGTGCCACTGCCATGATAGTGCTTGGTATGAAAAAACAGGCCATGGAAGTGTTTGAGGAAATGCTCAAGCAGTTTCCAAATGATGCTTATGTAATTAATAGCCTCGCTTTTATGAAAACAGAGTGCGGTGATAAAGAGGGCGCAATTTCAGATTACAAGCGACTCATGTCGTCCCCAGACGTCACAGCAGCCGTTTGGTATAACCTCGGCTTTTTACAAGAGGAAGTCGGTCAAATTCAGGATGCTGAACATAGCTTTCGGCAAGCCATCAAGCTCAATGAAAATTTAGATCAAGCTTGGTACGGTCTGGGCTTGGTTCTGATTCAACTACAACGCTTTGATGAGGCCATTAAAGCGCTCAAGAAAAATACTCAAATGCAGCCCATGAGTCCTTACGCTTGGTATCAACTCGCGCGGATTTATGTTGAGCGCAACCAGCCTGATGAGGCTACCAAAATTATTGGTCACTTAAAGCAGTTTGAACCCAAATTTGCAAAGCAGTTGGAGCAGGAAACCGGTTTGACTGCTTAGAGTAGTTTTTGTTTAGTTGAAGGCAATTGTTTTAGAAGTATTTTATTAACTTGAGGGAGAAACTGTTATGCAATTAACAGAATCGCATAAGCAATATTGGCAAAAAAACCTGAGGATGACGGCATTCTTGTTAGCCATTTGGTTTGTTGTGACCTTTGTTGTGGGATATTTTGCCCGCGACCTGAATTTCGACTTTTTTGGCTGGCCGTTTAGCTTTTGGGTTGGGGCACAGGGATCATTGGTGATTTACGTTCTAATTATTGCCTACTATGCGCACTACATGAACAATCTTGATAAAGAATATGGTTGTGCTGAAGTGGAGGAAGATTAATCATGGCCGGAATGACACCTAGTAGTGATGGAAGTATGTTTGGCGGCGGCGGTAGTAATGCCGACTTTAAAAAAGGCTTAAATAAGATTTACACCTGGTATACCGGAGGCTTTATTGCGTTCGTTATAGTGCTGGGAATTGCTGAGCAAATGGGCCTCAGTCGTGCCATGATCGGTTACGTATTCTTGGGCGCAACAGTTTTACTCTACGCCGGTATTGGTGTAATGAGTCGAACCAATGATGCTGCGGAATATTATGTGGCCGGACGTCGCGTACCAGCGGTCTATAACGGTATGGCAACGGGTGCTGACTGGATGTCAGCCGCGTCGTTTATCGGTATGGCGGGAACTTTGTACCTAACTGGTTACGGCGGTTTGGCCTTTATTATGGGTGGGACAGGCGGCTACTGTTTAGTGGCTTTGTTCTTAGCCCCTTACCTGCGTAAATTCGGTCAGTTCACAATCCCAGACTTCTTGGGTGCACGCTATGACGGTAATCTTCCACGCTTCATCGGAATTTTCGCCGCAATCTTGTGCTCCTTCGTTTATGTGGTTGCGCAGATTTACGGCGTTGGTTTGATTACTACCCGTTTAGCTGGTATCCCATTTGAAATTGGTATTTTCGTGGGCTTGGCTGGTATTTTGGTTTGTTCGTTCTTAGGTGGTATGCGTGCAGTTACTTGGACTCAAGTGGCCCAGTACATCATCTTGATCATTGCTTACTTGATTCCAGTGGTTTGGTTGTCAGTAAAGCAAACGAACGTCCCAATTCCACAGGTTGTCTATGGATACCAGTTGGAAAAAGTAACAGCTAAAGAAGCGGAATTAATTAAAGATCCAAAAGAGTTAGAAGTACGCGCGATTTTCAAAGCCCGCGCTGACGCTTTTGGTGAAAAATTAAAAGACGTTCCTGCTGCACTTGCTGCTGATAAAGCAGCTGCTGAGGCAAAAGTAGCTGAGCTGAAAGCGGCTAATGCACCAGCGGCTGATCTTGCCGCTGCTGAAAAAGCACTGGCTGCCGTTCCTAAGGATGAGGCTGCTGCTAAAAAGGCTTGGACAGCGGGCAAAACTGGCGCAGAGAATCGCGCTAAGCCGCTTGCGAATATGCCACGCCATGCTCAGCAGTTTGCGGGTGATCCTAATGGTGATGAAAAGGCAAAAACGGCTTATGACACATCACGCCGTAACTTCTTAGCATTGATCTTCTGTTTGATGGTGGGTACAGCGGCATTGCCACATATTCTGATGCGCTTCTACACGACTCCGTCGGTGAAGCAAGCGCGTGAGTCTGTGACATGGTCCTTGTTCTTCATCTTCTTGCTGTACTTCACTGCACCTGCTTTGGCGGTATTGGTTAAGTATGAGATCTTCACGGTCTTGGTCGGAACGTCATTTGATCAACTGCCGGCCTGGATCGCGCAGTGGAATAAAGTGGATGCCGCCCTGCTATCGGTAGCTGACGTGAATAAGGACGGTATTTTCCAGTTGGCTGAAATGACTATTGGTGGTGACATCATCGTTCTGGCAACCCCAGAAATCGGTGGTTTGCCATACGTGATCTCAGGCATGGTTGCTGCTGGTGGTTTGGCTGCTGCGCTGTCAACAGCAGACGGACTATTGCTGACGATTGCTAACGCCTTGTCACACGACCTCTACTACAAAATGATCAACCCTAATGCTCCTGCTAGCACCCGTGTTTTGATTTCTAAAGCACTCTTGTTAGTCGTAGCTCTGGCTGCTGCATATGTGGCTGCCCAGAAACCGGCTGACATCTTGTTCTTAGTGGGCGCTGCATTCTCCTTTGCTGCTGCATCGTTCTTCCCGGCACTTACCCTCGGTATTTTCTGGAAACGTGCAAATAAAGCAGGTGCTTGCGTAGGTATGGTTCTTGGTTTGGCAGTCACTGCTTACTACATGATCATGACCCAACCTTGGTTACGTACAGTATTTGATGTAACCTCGCCTGTTGAGCTTTGGTACGGTATTGCACCAATCTCTGCTGGTATTTTTGGTGTACCAGTTGGTTTTGCTGCGATTATCTTGGTGAGCTTGGTTACACCTGCTCCACGTAAAGATATTCAAGAGTTGATTGATAACGTACGTTATCCAACCCTACGCGGTGATGTAAAAGCATAAGCAGTAAGTTAGATCCGAATTTTCGGAATTAAAAAACCCGCTCTACGGAGCGGGTTTTTTTTACCCAAAAAATGATTTAGAGCCCTCCGTAATTAGGTTTCATCTTTATACTTATTAGTATGAATCCAAGCACAATCAATATAGTCAGTAGCGCTATTTTTGCAGTGGCGGTATTGCATACTTTCTCAACCAAGTTTTTTGAGGGTCTAGCACATAGATATCCAAATCATTCGGGTATTTGGCATTTGCTTGGCGAGGTTGAAGTGGTATTTGGTTTTTGGGCGATGGTGTTGGTTTCCTTCTTTTTTGTTCATACCGGACATGATGCGACTATCGCCTATCTTGAGAAACTGAACTTTACCGAGCCGCTATTTGTCTTTGTAATCATGATCATCGCAGCAAGTAAACCAGTTTTAGAGTTTTGTCTTTTCTTGGTGTTACGTGTAACTGCTTTACTGCCCCTCAATAAGTCGGTAGGATTTTTGTGGGTCACACTTACGCTAGTACCCTTGCTCGGTTCATTCATCACGGAACCAGCGGCCATGACGGTTGCAGCCTTACTTTTACGCAATTACTATTTTTCAAAACATATTTCACCAAAGCTCATGTATGCAGCGCTGGCGGTATTGTTTGTGAATATTTCTATTGGCGGCGCATTAACTCCTTATGCAGCCCCTCCTATCCTGATGGTTGCGACCACCTGGAATTGGGATCTTTTGTTTATGCTCCAAAACTTTGGCTGGCGCTCTGCACTGGCAGTTGCAACTAATTCTGCCTTACTCGTATTAATCTTCTTTAAAGAGTTAAATGCTTTTAGAATCGAACCCAACGAGAAAAAAATTGATGCGATTCCTTTCGGCGTCATTGCAATCCATTTAGCATTTTTAGTTGGAGTAGTGATCTCAGTTCACCACTCAGTTTTATTTATGGGCTTATTTTTGTTCTTTGTGGGCTACACAGCAGCTTACGCTCGTTACCAAAATAAGTTGATTATTCGTGAAAGTTTATTGGTAGCATTTTTCTTGGCGGGTCTTGTTGTCTTAGGTGGGCAACAAAAATGGTGGTTGCAATCCCTTCTAGTCAATTTAGATTCAACGTCGGTTTATTACGGTGCCACCGTTCTTACCGCAGTGACCGATAATGCTGCGCTTACCTATTTAGGGTCGCTGGTTGATGGGCTCTCTGATGAATTTAAGTACTCATTAGTTTCGGGCGCTCTCACTGGTGGCGGCTTAACAGTGATTGCCAACGCCCCAAATCCCGCAGGTTTTTCCATTCTTAAGCCGAGCTTTGAAGAAGGTGCGATTAGTCCTCTCTATTTATTTCTATATGCGTTACCGCCAACGATTATTGCCATCATCGCATTTCGATTTATCTAAGCGTCAGCCCAGCAGATTTAAGTTCATGACCCCTTGGTCATGACCTTTTTCTTTGCGGATAAAATGAAAATATGTCTAAATTTTGGAATTTCATACTCTTTCAGATGGGTTGGTTTGCTTGCATTATTGGCGCAGCCAATGAGCAGGTTTTATGGCCTGTCATTGGCACCCTTTTATATCTTGCGATACATATTTTGCGCTCAGAAAACTCTAAGTCAGAGCTAAAGCTAATATTCAAAGCAGTTATATTTGGAGTGAGTGCTGACACACTTATAGCTAACATGGGCTTTTTGTACTTTAATGACGCTTGGCCTAGTGCCCACTTATCCCCCATTTGGATGTGGACCCTATGGGCATTGGTAGCTAGTACTGTTAGTGGATCTTTATCTTGGTTACGTGGCAGACCATGGTTGGGGGCGGTTTTAGGGGCAATAGCCGGTCCAATGTCTTATGAAGCAGGCATCCGCATGGGGGCGGGTTCATGGGGCCCCAATGGACAGTTAGGTGGTCTCATCCTCTTAGCAATCGTATGGGGTGTTGCTATGCCACTATTTTTCCATTGGCATAACCGTCATGTAAGTGCAAATCTACGACAGAATCAGTAAATTCTTTTCAAAAGCTACTTGCAAATAGTACTGTTTTTATATACAGTAACCCCATGTTAACGAAAAACTCAAAAAACTCAAAAAATAGCTCAACAAATAGCGAAAAGGGAGCGTATATGGCCTTAGACGATAAAAGAAAATCAGCATCATCCGAATTTGACGGTATGAGTGGAGACAAGCAAAAAGCATTAACTGCAGCTTTAGCACAAATTGAGAAACAATTTGGCAAGGGCTCAATCATGAGATTGGGCGATGCAGAAATCCATCAAGATATTCAGGTAGTTTCTAGCGGCTCATTGGGCTTAGATATTGCACTTGGAGTGGGTGGTTTGGCGCGTGGGCGCGTCATTGAGATTTACGGACCGGAATCTTCAGGTAAGACCACGCTGACTTTGCATGCGATTGCAGAAATGCAAAAGATTGGTGGAACTTGTGCATTCATTGATGCGGAACATGCTTTAGATGTTCAGTACGCTTCACGCTTAGGTGTGGATGTGAACAACCTGTTGATCTCGCAGCCAGATACTGGCGAGCAAGCATTAGAAATTGCAGACGCTTTGGTGCGTTCAGGCTCTATCGATTTAATTGTGATTGACTCTGTAGCGGCCTTAGTTCCAAGGGCGGAGATTGAGGGTGATATGGGTGATTCATTGCCTGGCCTTCAAGCCCGTCTGATGAGTCAAGCTTTACGTAAATTGACTGGTGCAATCAAGCGTACTAATACAACAGTAATCTTTATTAACCAAATCCGTATGAAAATTGGCGTGATGTTTGGTTCACCTGAAACTACAACCGGTGGTAATGCACTGAAGTTCTACGCCTCTATGCGTTTAGATATTCGTCGTATCGGCAGTATCAAGAAGGGCGATGAAGTTGTTGGTAACGAGACTCGCGTTAAAGTGGTCAAGAACAAGGTATCTCCGCCATTCCGCGAGGCAATCTTTGACATCATGTACGGCGCTGGAATTTCTCGAGAAGGTGAAATTATCGATATGGGTGTTGAGGCTGATATCGTTGAAAAGTCAGGCTCTTGGTATGCTTATAACGGTGATCGTATTGGTCAAGGTAAAGACAATGTGCGTGAGTTCTTGAAAGAGAATCCAGCCATTGCCCAAGATATTGAGGCCAAGATTCGTGCGAAATTGGGAGTAAAGACTGGCACAGCTATAGTGAGCGACGTTCTGAGCGAAGAAGAGGAAGCGTAATTCTTCGATGTCAGAGCTAGGTAGCACCGTTCAAAAAAAGAAAAAACAAAGCCCGAGTCTCAAAGCTCGGGCTTTGCGCCTTTTATCTATGCGAGAGTACAGCCGCAAGGGGCTTGCAGCAAAGCTTGAAGAGTCAGCAGCAAGGATGTTGAAGCTTAAGCCTGCCGAGGAGGATTCTGAGGAGATTGCACAAACCAATCCCTTAAATGTTCAGATTGAGGCTGTCTTAGATGACTTTGAGGCCCGGGGATGGCTTTCTGATGAGCGCTTTGCAGAGGCCCTTGTTAGGCGTCGTAGCGAGCGGTTTGGCACCCGAAAAATACAGGATGAGCTCACCCAGGCTGGTGTGGACAGCGCAAAGACGATAAATCTTCTCAGAAAGCTCAAAGAGACCGAATACCAGCGTGCTCATGAATTGTGGTTACGTAAATTTGGAGCTGTAGCAACAGAGCAAAAGGAGCGGGCTCGTCAATATCGCTTTCTAGCCTCTAAGGGCTTTAGTTCGGATGTGGTGTCTAAGGTGGTTGCGGGACGCTCAAGTTAGGGCAATTACGGAGCAGATAGGTCATGATGCCGCATTGCAGCATGATAGACTTATAAAGTCGGCTAAACCACTACCGTTTACTCAAATAGGTAAACCAGGTTAATTCGGTTTTACTAATCCTCATCGCTTGCTAAAAAGATATCGTTTCGGGAGTAATAATGAAAATTCACGAGTACCAAGGCAAAGAATTACTACGCCAATTTAATGTGCCTGTTCCAAACGGCATCCCTGCATTTACTGTTGATGAGGCAATTAAAGCTGCCGAAAAGCTAGGTGGCCCAGTATGGGTTGTTAAGGCACAAATTCATGCAGGTGGTCGAGGAAAAGGTGGTGGTGTGAAATTAGCCCGCAGCATGGACGAAGTGAAAAAATACGCTTCAGAAATTTTGGGTATGCAGTTAAAAACACATCAAACAGGCCCAGAGGGTCAAAAAGTAAATCGTCTCTTAATTGAAGATGGTGCAGACATCAAAAAAGAGTATTACTTCAGTATCGTTACTGACCGCGGCACACAGAAGAATGTCATCATGGCTTCAAGTGAAGGTGGCATGGATATTGAAGAGGTTGCAGAATCTCATCCAGAAAAAATTATTAAAGTGTTTGTTGATCCATTAATTGGTTTGACTGATGCTGACTGTCAGATCATTGCGAAAGGCATTGGCGTTCCAGATGCCTCTATTCCAATGGCAAGTGACGTGTTTAAAAACTTGTACAAAACTTATTGGGAAACCGATGCTTCATTGGTGGAGATCAACCCTTTGATTCTTGAAGGTAATGGCAAGATCAAGGCACTTGATGCCAAATTTAATTTTGATCCTAATGCTTTGTATCGTCATCCAGAAATCGTAGCTTATCGCGATATCGATGAAGAAGACGCGGCAGAGATCGAGGCCTCTAAGTTTGACTTAGCCTACATTTCTCTTGACGGCAATATTGGTTGCTTAGTCAATGGTGCTGGCTTAGCAATGGCTACGATGGATACCATCAAGTTGTTTGGTGGTGAGCCAGCAAACTTCCTGGACGTTGGTGGTGGCGCAACTGCAGAGAAAGTAACAGAAGCTTTCAAGATCATGCTCAAGAACAAGAGCGTTGAAGCAATTTTGGTAAATATTTTCGGTGGCATTATGCGGTGCGACGTGATTGCTGATGGCGTGGTTACGGCATGTAAGGCGGTGAACTTGACTGTACCTTTGGTCGTGCGCATGAAGGGTACCAATGAAGAGTTGGGCAAGAAGATTCTTGCAGACTCTGGTTTGCCAATCATTAGCGCCGATTCAATGGCGGAAGCTGCTACTAAGGTAGTTGCTGCTGTTGCGAAAAACAAATAATCAAGGAAATCAATATGTCTATTTTGGTAAATAAAAATACTAAAGTAATTACTCAAGGTATTACTGGTAAGACTGGCCAATTCCATACGGAAAAGTGCCAGGAATACGCAAACGGTAAAAACTGTTTTGTTGCTGGCGTTAATCCTAAAAAAGCAGGCGAGTCTATTTTTAATATTCCAATTTATGGAACTGTAAAAGAAGCAGCTCAGCAAACTGGTGCCACCACTTCCGTAATTTATGTTCCACCTCCTGGGGCTGCTGCAGCAATTTGGGAGGCTGTAGAGGCTGACCTTGATTTTGTAATTTGCATTACTGAAGGCATTCCTGTTAAGGACATGCTGGAAGTGCGCAACAAGATGCATGCAAAAGAAGCTGCCGGCGGCAAGAAGACTTTATTACTTGGCCCAAATTGCCCTGGGATTATTACTCCAGATGAAATCAAGATCGGTATCATGCCTGGCCATATTCACAAAAAAGGCCGCATTGGTGTAGTAAGCCGTTCAGGTACATTGACGTATGAAGCAGTTGGTCAATTGACAGCGATCGGTTTAGGTCAGTCCACTGCAGTAGGTATTGGTGGCGACCCAATCAATGGTTTAAAGCATATTGATGTGATGCGCATGTTTAACGAAGATCCAGATACAGATGCAGTTATTATGATTGGCGAAATCGGTGGTCCAGATGAAGCTGAAGCAGCCCGCTGGTGTAAGGCCAACATGAAGAAACCGATTGTTGGCTTTATCGCAGGTGTAACAGCGCCTCCTGGAAAACGTATGGGCCATGCTGGTGCATTGATTTCTGGTGGTGCGGATACGGCTGATGCAAAACTTTCTGTGATGGAAGAATGTGGCTTTAAAGTAACAAGAAATCCATCAGAAATGGCAGCATTACTTAAAGCCATGTTGTAATTGCGTTCAAGGAAAAGGGTGCTAATTCGCATCCTTTTTCGTAGTACCTGTGGTTAAAACATAAAAATATAAGAGGATGACATGGAGTTTTTAACAATGCTAGATTGGTCTGTCGTTGCGCAGATCATCTTGATCGATATTCTATTGGGCGGTGATAACGCAGTAGTCATTGCTTTAGCTTGCAGAAATTTACACCCAAATCAGCGTCGTAAAGGCATCTTGTGGGGAACAGCAGGTGCAATTATTTTGCGTATTGTGCTGGTTGCCTTCGCAGTCACTTTGCTGCAAATTCCTTTCTTGAAGTTTGTTGGGGCTATTGCACTGCTGTGGATTGGTTACAAGTTGATGGTGGACACAGGTGGTGAAGAGGGTCATGATCTTCAGGCGCCTGATAAGTTATTTGCAGCTATCAAGACCATCATCATTGCAGATATCGTCATGAGTCTTGATAACGTTTTAGCAATTGCTGGTGCTGCCGGTCAAGTGGACGATCAAGCTCATCAGCTTGGCTATATTGTTTTCGGTTTATTAGTTTCTGTACCTCTTATCATTGGTGGCAGCCGCATCGTTTTGTATCTAATCGATCGTTTTCCAATCATCGTTACGGCTGGTGCTGGCTTACTAGGCTGGATTGCTGGCGGTATGATGCTTTCCGATCCAGGCGTGATTAAGTACTTTGGTGCTGGAGTTGAGGCCTATAGTTTGGTCGCAGGCGCTGTAGGTGCTATTGGCGTCATGGCTCTTGGAGAGCTTGTGAAGCGGAGCGGCAAAAAAGCGTAATTATTTTCTTTTGCGTTAATCAGAAAAGCCGGCCTTGAAAGCCGGCTTTTCTTACATTTGGACATCTTGAATGCGTTAGGTATAGACTGGATGATGAGGAATTTAACCCTCAGGAGCTAATGAATATGTCTACACAAGATCAGCAACAAGAGTCCGGATTTACCTTGATTGAGGTGATGGTAGTAGTTGCCATCATCGGTATTCTAGTGGCAGTAGCCGTTCCTCAATATCAAGATTACATTGCTCGCAGCCGCATCGTAGAGGGCATGAATCTCTCTTCAAGCGCAAAGCTTGCTGTGACAGAAGCTTTTGCCAGTAGAGGCACCGTGCCAATGGATGACGCAACGCATGGTTCGTTTACTTTCGTGCCAACCCGAAGCGTGAAGTTAATTGAAATAACGCCATCTGGTGCTATTGCCATCGACTTTCAGAATAATGTTGCCCCAGAAAATAAAAATACATTACATCTCATTCCCACAAATGACCCAGATGCCAATGTTCCCAAGGCAATTGATTTATCCAAGCCGGAGGGATCGACTTGGGCTGGCGGATGGTCTTGCCGTTCCACCGAAACCAATCTACTATCTCAATTACTTCCTTCAGAGTGCCGCATTACGAAGTGAGATAGTTATTACGAGTACATAGGAAATTAAGCCACCCTAAGGTGGCTTAATCATTTATATCAAGTGGCTAATTAATTTATGCTCTCCACTCCCCAGACTTGCCACCACTCTTCTCTAGCAGATGGACATCACCTATCACCATGCCTCTATCAACCGCTTTGGCCATATCGTAGATTGTGAGAAGGGCAACTTGGACTGCGGTGAGAGCTTCCATTTCTACACCAGTAGGACCAGTGGTCTCAGCTCTGACTTGGCAGGTAATGCTACTAGAATCTTTATTTAGGACAAACTCCAAGCTGACGTGGGTTAGTGCCAAGGGGTGGCAAAGAGGGATCAAGTCAGAAGTCTTTTTAGATGCCTGAATACCAGCTATGCGGGCGATGCCCAAAACATCTCCTTTTTTATGGGTACCTGCTTCAATCATGCTAAAAGTCTCTGGGAGCATGGAGATTCTGCCTGTAGCAACGGCAATCCGATGGGTATTGGGCTTATCACCAACATTGACCATATGGGCTTGGCCGCTTGCATCAAAATGAGTTAGTTTGTTCATGGGATAAGTTTTACCATATAGGGATGCAAGTCATAAAGACATCACAAAGATCATCGCTATTTAAGCGAATTTTGGCTAGTCAGCTCATTCTGAGCCTGGCTTGGCCAAGTGCTGGTTTCGTCTATGCGGCTGGACCTGCGCCTTCCTCTGTAGCGGGTGATGTATCCGTGCAAGGTGAGTCAGCTGCCTTACAAAATTTGGGTAGAGCGGTTCAGTCACCTGATGCTCGCTCCTCAAATCTGCCGTCACGCAATGCACCACCAAGCCAACCCAGTTTTGTTCTCCCGGATATGGGGGATCCTGGTGGCGATAGCTTGAGTCGCATGGATGAGAAAAAGTATGGCGAAATGATCATGCGCCAGATTCGTCCTGATCCAGATTATTCGAATGATTTGCCGATCTATGACTATTTAAATCAAATGGAGCGCCGCTTATTGCAGGCAGCAAAACGTCTGCAATTGGGCGGTGCTAATGAGCAGGGTAGTGGTGCCTATAACTTTGAGGTATTCGCCGTTAAAGATAGCAGTATCAATGCATTTGCATTACCTGGTGGATTTATTGGTTTTCATACGGGATTATTGGTTAGCGCTGAGACTGACTCTGAGGTTGCTTCAGTCATGGGTCATGAGACTGGCCACGTTTTACAGCGCCACTTGGCTCGTCAGATGGATAAACAAACTACTAATACTATGATTGCCCTTGCTGGAATATTATTAGGCGCTTTAGCTGCCTCACGTAATCCTGGCGCTGCTTCTGGTTTGATGCAGGGGGGTCAAGCGGTTGCAGTGAATAATCAACTCTCCTACTCAAGAGATGCCGAGCGCGAGGCTGATCGTATTGGCTTTCAGATTCTGGCAGCGAGTGGGTATGACGTCAATGGTGCTCCAGGCTTTTTCCAACGCCTACAAAAGGCGACAGGGATTATGGACAGTGGAGTGCCGTCATATGTGCGCACCCATCCATTAACCACGGACCGTATTGCAGATATGCAAGATCGTGCTCGCAATATCGCCAACAGAAATGTGCCTACTGCAGTAGAGTTTTATTTCATTAAAGCACGTGCCCGTATGGAGCAATCAGGAAGTTCTAGTCAGATGTATGACTTAAAAAATACTTTTGAAAGCTTAAGTAAGCAGTCAGCCCCTGGCAAACAAATGGAGGGGTTTTATGGGCTTTCACTTGTCGCTCTAAAACAAGGTAAGTTTGATCAGGCTTCAAGCTATCTACAACAAGCGCGTAACCTGGCAAATAGCGTGAGTGCGCCAGGATCACCCATACTGCGACAAAGTCTGTCTTTAGACATTACTACTTCCGAGTTAGCATTGGCCAGGGGAAAAGGTGATGAGGCTTTGCAAATCGCTCAAGCCACATTAAAAGCTTTCCCGCAATCCTATGCTGCTGGAGCGGCGATGATGAATGCATATCTGAAACTAGGTCGTACCAATGACGCCATTACTTGGTTAAAGGCGCGTACTAGGTTACAGCCCAATGAGGTAGTTTGGTGGAGCATGCTTTCTAATGCTTACGATCAGGCTAAAAATGTGCCAATGCGCCATTACGCCCTGGGAGAAAAGTATGCGCTTGAAGGTGCATGGCCTTCAGCCATTGAGCAACTCAAGATTGCTAGATCTTCTAGCGGTGCAGATTTTTATCAAGCCTCCAGTATTGATGCACGCCTTCGTGAAATGCAAAGGGAATATCAAGACGAATTGAAGGAGCAGGGCAAAAATATGCCTAGCTAATTAATTGTTTGGTGCTTTGATGAAGTTAAAGCGATTCGCTAATTCAGAAGAATGAATTGGTTCAATGGGCAGTTGATTGCCTTTCCATTGCCAAGAGCCTCTAAAGCTACAGGCATCTTCCATCACTTTCGACTGATCTGAGAATAGATCTAAATCATGATCGTGTAATAGCGCGACGGATAGAGATTCTATTTTATTAAATACCGCACCATCGAGTTGATCAGAGAGTGATTGTTGAAATAATCCAGTGATGTAGATATTCCCTTTTTCATCACTCAGGGCACCCTGCGGTTTTATCTCTGTACCGCACTGGGTTAATAGTTGCGGACCAATTTCGCTCGGAAAGATTCTAGCAATGAATGGTGTGGCATCTAGCGTAACAAAAACTCGTTGAGGACCATTCTGGAAAAAAAATCTTCCAAAAGAGTCGTGCGCATAATTTCTAGAGATAAATTCATTGAGGGTTATATGGTGAATCACGTTCCCAGGTAGTTGATTGGCCTGGGCAAATTCATCGCGCATGCGCCATTGACCGCGACGATCAAGAGCTAGCCAGCCAAAGCAGTGCGGAACATTTGGCCACTTAATTAACGACCGAAGAACTTGCTCATCCATGAGGCGTCAATCTACATGACATTACTATTTAATGCAGTCCATGTGGAGTTGAGGGCGCATCAAACGTATCTTCGGTGGAGTGGCTAGCATGAAGATGTGCAATCCGCCAGCCTTGACTATCTTGCAGAAGCACTAAGGTGATATTAAGAAAGAATGCTGCTTCAATCTGATCGGGTCGGATGTGGACAGCCTCAGTAGTGTCGTAGACCGCTGCCCCTAAAACAGAATGACTAATGCAGGCAATCGGCTCCAAAAAAAGAGCTTGCTTGGCTAAGAGGCGCTCTAGACCGTCCCGAATTTCTGCATGACCACTGAGGCGCTGGCCTTCTGGAAGGACGCAAGTAATCGAATCATCATCTAGCCAGATTGCCAAAGCCCCTTTAACATCACGATTTTTTAAGGCCTCACGCCAAGCATCCACCACTTCATCGGCGTTGTGAAAAAGTCTGGCTAGTTTTGACATGGCTTACTTTCTGGTGATGTTTGGCGCTACAAAAATTAATGGGATGTTTGAATGGCGCCTAATACGGTGATGGGCAAAATATCTTTCAAGCATTTAAGGTGACCTAATGGACACTCTCTTTTATGGCAGGGGCTACAAGGTAGATTTAGCCAAAGCACTTTAGCTTTTTCGGATAGCGGTGGAGTGTGACGTGGATCACTTGAGCCAAAAATGGCGACTTGCGGTACTTTTAATGCGGCACCAATATGCATTAAGCCCGAGTCATTACTGACTAGTACCTTGCTCACCCCAATGAGTGCAATTGCTTCGTCTAATGAAGTCTTACCGCACCAGTTGTATATTCGTGAGTCATTATTTGCTTCAGCCTTAATGTGCTCACCCAAAGCGTGATCACCCTTGCTGCCCAAAATAATCACCTGAGCATCTGACTGATTGGTAATTAACTGCTGAGCAAGAGAGGCGAAGTGATCGGCAGGCCAGCGTTTTGTTGCGCCGTACTCAGCGCCTGGGCAAAGTACATAAATTAAATTTTCATTAATGACTGCAGCTTGTAATTTGGCGCTGATTGATTCTTTGGCTGCAGGTGAGATATTGAGCTTAGGATCTACAGGTTTGTTGGTATCAATCTCTTGTGAGTGCTCTAGGGAGTTAGCAAGTGCAAGGTAGTGATTCGCCATCGGCGGACGATTCACTTTGCTCGGATTATCTAGAGCAAGATTAATCAGCCCAAAGCGCATCTCACCACGATAGCCAATTCGAAATGGAATATTGGCAAGCCAAGGAATAAGGGCAGACTTCAAACTATTGGGCAGAACATAGCAGGTGGTGTATTGATTTAACTCAAGTTGGTTTGCTAGCTGCTTACGTAAGCCCCATTGCAATTGCTTATGTTCTAGTCGCGCTTCAATGACTTGATGAACTTCTGAGCAGGCACGATAAATCGGTGCAACCCAAGGGCTTGCTAAAACATCAATCTGTGACTGCGGGTAAATTACTTTGAGATGCGCTAGTAATGGCTGTGACATTACGGCATCACCAATCCAGTTGGGGGCGATGATCAGAATACGATTCATATGAGGTATCCCGACACAGCACCCCGCTTTAGGGTGCTGCTAGGCTTAGTGCCCGTGGGGCTCGGTACCGGGAGTGAGTTTGTACTCAGTGCCGCAGTAAGGGCACTTAGCGTCACCCGTTTTAGCGACGTCAAGAAATACGCGTGGATGCGAATTCCAGCTGGGGGTTTTATTGGTTGGGCAATGTAAAGGTAAGTCTTTATTGCCATCAACCATTACAACTTGGGCTTCACTCATTATCTGATTTCCAATTACTTGACGTAGGTTAACCAAGACTTGTATTGATCGCTTCTGCCGTAGACCGCATCAAAGTAGGTCTTCTGGACTTGCTCTGTAATCGGACCACGCTTACCGTCGCCAATGGTTCGATCATCTAACTCACGAATAGGTGTTACTTCAGCAGCAGTACCAGTAAAGAAAGCCTCATCTGCTGAATACACTTCATCACGAGTGATACGCTTCTCACGCAATTCATAGCCAAGATCTTTGGCGATTTGGATGATGGAGTTACGAGTGATGCCGTCTAAACAAGAGGCCAGATCCGGGGTGTAAATAATACCGTTATTAACGATAAAGATATTCTCGCCAGAACCTTCGGATACATAACCCTCTGTATCTAGTAAGAGGGCTTCATCGTAGCCATTAGCCGTTACTTCTTGGTTGGCTAAAATCGAGTTAATGTAGTAGCCGGAGGCCTTAGCGCGAACTAGTGAGGAGTTCACAAAGTGGCGGGTAAATGAGGAGGTTTTAACGCGAATACCTTTGTTAAGTCCGTCTTCACCCAAATAAGCACCCCATTCCCAGGCGGCAATTGCAGTATGAATGCTATTCCCTTTTGGAGAGATACCTAGTTTTTGGGAGCCAATAAAGATAATTGGGCGGATATAGCAAGATTCCAGCTTATTGCTGTTCACGACCTCAATAATGCCCTTACTGATCTCTTCAGGGGTCCAAGGCATATTCATCTGGAAAATCTTGGTTCCGTTGAATAGACGCTTAACGTGCTCTGGAAGGCGGAAAATAGCGGTGCCTTGGGAGGTATTGTAGGCACGAATACCCTCGAATACACCCATTCCGTAGTGAAGACTGTGGGTTAGCACATGAACATTGGCCTCACGCCAGGGAACCAGCTTCCCATCGGACCAAATAAAGCCATCGCGGTCGGACATCGACATTTTCTCTACCTTTTAAATATTTAATAAATTGGGTGATTCAATTCAGTAAAACAGGGTTCTAGGCTGTTGGGGTGTCTCCAGACCTAAAAAACGCCTAAGCCTTTATTGTAGAGCAGGCAGGGCAGTCTGACAGCCCAATTCCTTTGGGGTGGGAAGCTCGGACGATTTAGAATGGAGCATTCCCTCTAAACCACTCTATTTGCCTATTCTCATGCCGGAAACCCTCTTTAAAGTAAAGCGCCTTAGTGAACTAGCTGCTGCAGGTCTTCTCAAGGGAAAGCGAGTTTTGATCCGTGCTGACCTCAATGTTCCTCAGGATGATATGGGCAATATCACGGAAGACACTCGCATTAAAGCGTCCATGCCGGCAGTACAAATGTGTTTGGATGCAGGTGCAGCGGTTATGGTGACCTCCCACTTGGGACGTCCAACTGAAGGTGAATTCAAACTCGAAGATAGTTTGGCTCCGGTAGCCGATCGAATTGCCACACTTTTGAATCGTAAAGTTCCTTTAATCAGCGATTGGGTAGACGGTAATTTTGAAGTCAATTCAGGCGATTTGGTATTACTAGAGAATTGCCGTCTTAATGTGGGCGAGAAAAAGAATAATGATGAGTTGGCTAAGAAGATTGCCGCACTTTGCGATGTGTATGTCAATGATGCCTTTGGTACGGCTCACAGAGCAGAAGCAACCACCCATGGCGTAGCCAAATATGCGCCGATTGCTTGCGCGGGTCCATTGATGGCAGCGGAGTTAGATGCCTTAAGTCGTGCACTAGCAAGTCCTAAGCGCCCCTTGGTCGCAATTGTGGCGGGCTCAAAAGTATCTTCCAAGCTCACCATTCTTAAAGCATTGGCTGACAAGGTAGATGAGTTGATTGTGGGTGGTGGCATTGCAAATACTTTTATGTTGGCCAAAGGTTTGCCAATCGGTAAATCATTAGCAGAGCCAGATTTGGTTAATGAAGCTCGAGAAATCATGGACATTATGGAAAAGCGAGGTGCGCATGTTCCTATTCCTGAAGATGTCGTTGTTGCAAACGAGCTCTCTCCATTAGCGCGTGCAAATCGTGTTGCAGCTGATCAAGTGGCTGATGACGATATGATTTTGGATATTGGTCCCAAGACTGCAGCACGTTTATCTACCATGCTGGCTCACGCTGGCACGATTGTATGGAATGGCCCATTGGGCGTATTTGAGATTGATCAGTTTGGCGGTGGCACTAAGATGTTGGCAGCAGCGATTGCCCATTCACCTGCATTTTCTATTGCTGGTGGTGGTGATACCTTGGCGGCGATTGCGAAGTACGGTATTGAAAATCAAGTGGATTACATCTCTACTGGCGGTGGCGCTTTCTTAGAATTCTTAGAAGGTAAAACCTTGCCAGCCTTTGCAGTATTAACTGAAAGAGCGAAAGACTAAATATGTTGAGAGCAACTAAAATCATAGCCACATTAGGACCTGCATCAGAAAAGCCTGAAGTACTGCGCGAGATGATTCGTGCGGGTGTAGATGTTGTGAGAATGAACTTCTCTCATGGCACCATTGCAGATCACAAAGCGCGTCACGATTTAGTTCGTAGTATTTCTGCGGAAGTTGGCAAAGAGGTTGGCATCATGGCTGATCTTCAAGGTCCAAAAATTCGGGTTGGTAAATTTGTCGATAGCAAAATTCTCCTAAAAGAAGGTGCGCAATTTATTTTGGATGTTGCTTGTGAACTAGGTAACCAAGAGCGCGTAGGGCTGGATTACAAAGAGTTGCCACAAGATGTGAGGCCAGGTGATCGACTGCTATTGAACGATGGCTTAGTTGTTCTTCGAGTCGAGAGCGTAAAAGGTGGAGAAATATTTACCCTGGTAGAGCAAGGTGGTCCACTTTCAAATAACAAAGGTATTAACCGTGCTGGCGGCGGTTTGACTGCACCAGCACTGACTGAAAAAGACATTACTGATTTAGATGCCGCAATTGCGATGGGCGTAGATTTTTTAGCGATCAGTTTCCCCAAAGATGGTGCAGACATGGTCTATGCCCGCAAGCTGGCAAATGCTGCTAGTGCAAAGTATGGCGTTGGGAAGGTTCGTACGATTGCTAAGGTAGAGCGCGCTGAAGCTATTGAAACTGAAGCTCTAAAGAGCATTATCGCGGAGAGTGACGGCATTATGGTTGCGCGTGGTGACTTGGCAATTGAGGTTGGTAATGCTGCTGTCCCTGCTTTGCAAAAGCGCATGATCTCACTCGCACTTGAGGCTGATAAATTTACGATCACTGCCACGCAAATGATGGAGTCCATGATTAATGCTCCAGTGCCTACGCGTGCTGAAGTGAGTGACGTAGCCAATGCAGTGTTAGATGGTACGGACGCAGTGATGCTCTCTGCAGAATCTGCTGCTGGTAACTACCCGGTACAAACTATCAAGGCAATGGCCGAGATTTGTGTTGAAGCGGAGAAGTCAGACCCTGTAAAGCTAGACGCGGATTTCTTGGATCAAACCTTCTCACGCATTGATCAAACGATTGCCTTAGGCGCTCTATTTACAGCACACCATCTGAAAGCCAATGCGATTGCCGCCCTGACAGATTCTGGATCTACTGCAGTTTGGATGAGTCGTCACAATATTCATTTACCTATCTTTGCTTTAACTTCGAAGATTTCCACTCAGCGTGCCTTAAGCACTTATCGCAATGTTTTCCCTATCGGCTTGGATTACACCAAGCAACGTGACACTGCATTGCAAGAGGTGGAAGATTGCTTGAAAAAAATGGGCGCGGTGAAGAAGGGTGACGTTGTTGTCCTGACCTCTGGTGAGCCAATGGGAGAGCCAGGCGGTACGAATTCACTCAAAATTATTCAGGTGAAGTAATTCGCTTTTTTAAAATATTGATCCAAATTATTTATTACCAACATTTTTTAATGAAGAGACCATCATGGCTTTAGTATCTTTACGACAACTCTTAGATCATGCCGCTGAAAACGGCTATGGCTTGCCAGCGTTTAACGTTAACAATTTAGAGCAAGTTACAGCGATCATGGAGGCTGCTCATGAGGCAGATTCTCCGGTCATCATGCAAGCTTCTGCCGGTGCTCGTAAATATGCTGGTGAATCATTTTTACGCCATTTGATTTCAGCTGCAGTCGAGGCTTATCCCCATATTCCAGTTGTCATGCATCAAGATCATGGCCAAAGCCCAGCAGTGTGTATGGCTGCCATTAAAAGCGGCTTTACTAGCGTGATGATGGATGGCTCTTTAGAGGCTGACGGCAAGACTGTTGCCAGCTATGAATACAACGTGGATGTTTCTAGAGAAGTAGTGAAGTTCTCCCACTCTATTGGAGTTACTGTTGAAGCAGAGTTGGGTGTACTCGGTTCGCTAGAGACGATGCAAGGTGATAAAGAGGATGGTCATGGCGCTGACGGCAAGATGACGCGTGAGCAGTTGTTGACAGACGTTGAGCAAGCAGCTGACTTTGTAAAAGCCACCCAATGTGACGCCTTAGCAATTGCGATTGGTACTAGTCATGGCGCCTATAAATTTACTAAGAAGCCTACGGGCGATATTTTGGCAATCGAGCGCATTAAAGAAATTCATACCCGCATTCCAAATACACATTTAGTAATGCATGGTTCATCCAGTGTTCCACAAGAGCTGCTCGCTGAGATTCGTGAGTTTGGTGGCGATATGAAGGAAACTTACGGTGTGCCTGTTGAAGAAATTCAAGAGGGCATTAAGAACGGTGTTCGTAAGATCAATATTGATACCGATATTCGTTTGGCGATGACTGGCGCCATTCGTCGTTACCTGTTTGAGAATCCAAGTAAGTTTGACCCACGTGACTATCTGAAGCCTGCACGTGAAGCGGCTAAGAAAGTTTGTATTGCGCGCTTCAATGCTTTTGGTTGTGCAGGTCAAGCATCAAAAATTAAGCCAATTCCTCTAGAAAAAATGGCTGAGCTATACAAGAGTGGCAAATTAGCCCAGATCGTGAAGTGAGTTAAATATGCCCGCTTTGTACGCCACTTCCATTAAGTCACTCCCTTTGTTCTCCAAAGGAAAGGTGCGTGATGTATACGCACTGGGTGACGACAAGCTACTCATGGTCACTACAGACCGCTTGTCTGCCTTTGACGTAGTGATGGGCCAACCAATTCCTGAAAAGGGAATTGTGCTTAATCAAATGGCTAATTTCTGGTTTGAGAAGTTGGCTAAAGTGATTCCGAATCACTTGACGGGTATTGATCCTGAAAGCGTAGTGACTGTCGATGAGCTTGATCAGGTCAAAGGTCGTGCGGTTGTGGCTAAACGCCTCAAGCCAATCTTGGTCGAAGCAGTAGTGCGAGGTTACCTGGCTGGTAGTGGTTGGAAGGATTATCAAGAAACTGGTAAGGTCTGCGGTATTACATTACCGCCTGGCCTTGAAAATGCACAAAAGTTACCTGAACCTATTTTTACTCCTGCTGCAAAAGCAGAAATGGGTGAGCATGATGAAAATATCTCTTTTGACAAAGTGATCGAGATGATTGGTGAAAAGTTAGCCAATCAAATTCGTGAGGTCAGTATTCGTTTGTACAAGGAGGCCTCCGAATTTGCCGCGACTCGCGGAATCATCATTGCAGATACCAAGTTTGAATTTGGCTTGGATGACGCCGGTCAGTTGGTATTGATGGATGAAATCCTCACTGCTGATTCTTCCCGTTTTTGGCCTGCCGAAACCTATTATGTGGGTGCAAATCCCCCCTCCTATGACAAGCAATTTGTGCGGGACTGGCTGGAAACGGCGATGGTTGATGGCAAGCCTTGGCCAAAAACTGCCCCAGCACCTGCTTTGCCAGTAGATGTGATTGATAAAACAGCGCAAAAGTACCGCGAAGCACTCACTCGCTTAACTAAGGTCTAATTTCTATAGAGCTCTAAAAAGGCTGGGATAATAATGCCTTAGATAGATTAACGATGTAGATCAGGGCATTTGGAGAAGGAAATGAGCAAAAAGCCAGTAGTCGGAATAGTGATGGGATCCAATTCAGATTGGGACACCATGCAGCATGCTGCTCAAATGCTTGATCAATTTGGTATTGCTCATGAGGCTAAAGTAGTTTCTGCCCATCGCATGCCAGACGATATGTTTACCTATGCAGAAAATGCTTCAAAAAATGGCCTCAAGGCGATTATTGCTGGTGCTGGTGGTGCTGCGCATTTGCCGGGCATGTTGGCATCAAAAACAATTGTTCCGATTTATGGCGTTCCAGTCGCTAGCAAATACTTACGTGGCGAAGACTCTCTCTATTCCATCGTGCAAATGCCTAAAGGTATTCCGGTAGCGACATTTGCGATTGGTGAGGCTGGGGCTGCAAATGCAGCCTTACATGTCATTGCTAATTTGGCAGTTAATGATCCTGTTTTAGCAAAACAGCTAGAAGAGTTTCGTGCAAAGCAGTCCGACACTGCGCGCTCTATGAAACTGCCGGGATATTAATCAGATGGTAGATCGTTTGGAGCCCATCTTGCCGGGCTCGTATTTAGGAATTTTAGGTGGTGGTCAATTGGGGCGGATGTTTACACAAGCCGCTCAAGCAATGGGTTACAAGGTCTGCGTTTTAGATCCTGGATCAGATAGTCCGGCTGGCTCCATTGCGGAAAAATTTATTCAAGCTGATTACACTGACTATGCTGCCTTAAAAGAAATGGCAGCATTATGTAAATCCGTTAGTACCGAATTTGAAAATGTTCCAGCGCAAGCCCTCGATGAGTTGGAATCTTTAGGTGTTTTCGTGGCACCACGCAGTAGCTGTGTATCTTTAGCGCAAAACCGCGTGGCTGAGAAAAAATTCTTGGCCACCTGGAAAACAGAGACCAATATTGGTCCTGCTCCTCACTTTGTGCTTGAACATAATGCAGATATTGAGCATGTGCCTGCAGATCTGTTCCCTGGCATTCTAAAAACCGCTCGCATGGGTTACGACGGCAAAGGTCAAATCACCGTTTATGACTCTGCCAATTTAGTTGCAGCTTGGGCTGAATTAGGTAAGGTGCCTTGTGTTCTTGAAAAGCGCATGGATTTGGATTTCGAAGTATCTGCTTTGGTAGTGCGCGGATATGATGATGCGGTGGCGGCCTATCCTGTTTCTCAGAATATTCATCGTGACGGTATCTTGCATACCTCAACTGTGCCAGCCCCATCACTAAAGCCTGCTCAAGAGAAAAAAATTATTGAAGCCGCTAAAGCGCTAATTCGTAAGATTGATTACGTGGGAGTGTTGTGTGTAGAGTTTTTTGTACTTAAGAGTGGCGATATCGTTGCTAATGAAATTGCTCCACGTCCGCATAACTCAGGCCACTACACTATGGATGCCTGTGTGAGCAGTCAGTTTGAACAGCAGGTCAGAAGTATGGCCCGCTTACCTTTGGGTGATACCCGCTTGCTAGCGCCAGTCTCCATGCTTAATCTCTTGGGAGATCTTTGGTACGACGGCAGCGAGGATAAGGCAAGAGAGCCTGCTTGGGATAAGGTGCTTGCTTATCCAGATGCTAAGTTACACCTATACGGCAAGTCTGATCCACGTATGGGTCGTAAGATGGGTCATATCAATTGTTTAGGTGAGTCACTCAACCAGGCTCGCCAAAATTGCACAGCTGTCGCCGTTGAATTAGGGATCGAGCCCTAACAATGTCCAGCGACAGTAGCGCCCTGCATTTATCTGCAATCATTAACGAAGCGGTACAAAATTTGCGAGATGGTGGCTTAGTCGCCTTTCCGACTGAAACGGTATATGGCTTAGGAGCAGATGCAAAAAACCCCGATGCAATTAAGCAAATTTTTACTGCTAAGGGCAGACCATCCAATCACCCATTAATTGTTCACTTGGCAGCTCCTGATAAATTTGATCAGGAACAAATTGACTGGGTACCGATAGTAGCCCCATGGGTAAGAGATTTATCAGAAGATGCATTAAAGCTCATGAATGCATTTTGGCCTGGCCCACTGACATTGGTCTTTAAAAAAGACAAAAGCGTTTTAAATGAACTCACCGGTGGTCAGGATACGGTTGCAATTCGTGCGCCTGCTCATCCAATTGCACAGGAGTTACTCCGTAAATTCAAGGGTGGAGTTGTTGCTCCTTCAGCCAATCGTTTTGGAAAGGTATCTCCAACCAGTGCGGCTGATGTCCGTAGCGAGTTTGAGGATATGTTGGATCTCATGATTTTGGATGGTGGTGATTGCGAAGTCGGTATTGAATCAACCATCATTGATTTATCTTCTGGCGATCATCCAGTTTTATTGCGCCCAGGACTCATTACTCCTAGAGAAATTTTTGCTAAGACAGGCATTCCAGTTTATTTGCCTGGTGAAAGCAGTTCAACAAAGCAGGGTGGTGATATACCGCGGGTGTCTGGCAGTCTGCGTGCCCATTACGCCCCTACAACTCCATTAAGAATGTATGCGCCAGGTAGGGTCTTAGATGCTCTGAGTGAGTTCCCAGATATTAAGTCGCGGGTAGCGGTTGCGGTTTGGGATTCAGATTCTTCATTAGGTGAGGATGGACATCCATCAGTACATTTTGAGGAAGTGATTGTGCCCAGTGATAGCGTTGCCTTTGCAAGTCGTCTGTACCGATCTCTGCGGGATCTAGATCAACAGGGTTGGGATTTAATTTTGTTTCCTGAGCCCCCAGCAGGCGAGGAGTGGGATGGGGTTCGGGACCGACTTCAGCGTGCCTGTTTTGGATCTGGCCCATCATTTAGTAGCCACGCCAATAATTGATCATGCGCCTCTAAGCCTCTCAAAGCATTGGGATGGTTTATGAAGGAGGTCACCGCATACATCTTTCCGGACTTACTCATCACATAGCCTGATATTGCCCTGACATCTACCAGCGCTCCTGTTTTGATTCGAGCCTCAGGCTTTTTCTTCAAATGCAAAAATTTCCGTAAATGTGCAATGAGGCGATTTTTCATTGTGCCATCTGTCCCTGCAATCGGAAGGCTGTTGTAAAACGTGTCCGCAACGGATAAGTTACGAGCCGCAACTAATAATTGCGTCATATGTTCAGCAGAGATTGCTTCAGTACGGGATAAGCCAGAGCCATTCTCAATGACGAGCTCTGGAAACTGAAGGCCCAAGCCTTTTAACCAACTCTGAATCACAAGCTCACCATTTTCAGTAGTTGCTGGTTTGCCCATTTTCTCCAAAGCCAGAGTTAGCATAAGCTGCCTAGCCATCACATTGTTGGAATGCTTATTAATATCTTGTACATCATCTGCCAGCGAAATGCCTTCAAACTGTAGTAGTAGTCGCGATGCCAGGGGAACAGTGCCAGACTTTCCGGTGGGTGCTTGAGCCCAAGTGCCACCAGCGAGTTCCCAGGCTGCAGCAAAACCTTGAGTAATAAAGGTATTGGCATCCAAAGCAACGACGTTGTAGCTCACCCCTTTGCAAGCATTGGGAAAACTACCGGAGAACTGGGCAGTCAGAAGTTGGTTAGTAGGGGCTCCGTCGCCCTCAGGGTCTAGGTTAAAACGAAGATTGCTTCTCCAGTTATCGCAAGGCTGATTAACTAACTGCATTTGGTTAATCACTTTGAGTTGTGATAATGGCGGTGTGTAGCTGATATCGATAAAGTCAGCAGTGCGCGATTTTCCTAGCTGAAACGAGAGAGTTCTAAAAGCATAAAGCAGAGGATCTGGCGGCACGTTATAGGCGCGAAGCGATTCTCCATCAATAGTGTTATGTTCCATGACGCTGGGAGCATAAGCACTTCTATCAAAGAAGAGATTGCCATCAATTTTTTGAATACCCAGATTTTGTAAGGCCTTCATCATTTTGGCGAATTCTTCGGGAATCAGCTTGGGATCACCGGTGCCTTGTAAATAAAGATTACCTTTGAGAGTCCCTTGACGAATCAGTCCATCGGTATAAATATTGGTACGCCAGCGATACTGAGGCCCCAAAATATCTAAGCCTGTGAGTGTAGTGACTAGCTTCATCGTTGATGCGGGGTTCATTGCCTGTTTAGAGCGCCAATCCACTGCTGTTTTTGCCGTAACTTTACCCGCTTGCCCTGGCTTAATTTCAAGCACTGAAATACTGATTGCCTCTTTGGGGATCTGATTTTTTTCAAGGCTGGCGGCTACAGCTTTAGGTACGTACTTCAGGGTAGCCTCTTGGGAGGCTGGATCAGCAGAATGCGCCTGTGGGCTGAATAATAAGTAGGTGAGGACGCAGACCAGTAAACGATTAACCGGAGTCTTATTAGAAGGCGAAGTATTTTGGGTGCGCATTCCCCATAGAATAAACCTTGTCGACTAATACGCCATTACTACCTCAAATTACTGCCGGTATTTTTCCTTGTAATACTCGATGGTTTGGTTTTGTTGTTTGAGTAGAGTGGTGAAACGCTCAATACGATCTAAGAGTGAACCTTCAATTTCAAGAGATTCGCAGGCATGAATAAAGCCAGTAGCTTCCAGCAGTTGCGCCCCACCTTTTACTTTATGAATCAGGCTCTGAAACTGCGTCTCATCAATAGAGCTCGCAATAACATCAGAGTGTAATTGCTCCAAAGTCTCTAGATGAACCTTTTCAATTTCCTCCAAAATTACAATGATTTGGAGGGGATCGTCTTTGATAAGATTGGAAAAAGCATCGAACGAATACTCCTCATCAATGTGGAATTTTTTTTGGCTGGTTTCAAAATAGCGCATGAGTTCATTCTCAAGAGCACCTAAGCTCAATGGCTTGATGAGGACACCGTTCATACCAGAGGATAAGAATTGATGGCGTGAGTCTAGTGCGTATATATCAGCAGTGACAGCAATAATGATTAAGTCACGATTACCTAGGGATCGGACTTGTTTCGCCAATTCAGAGCCCTGCATGCCCGGCATAGATTGATCCGTTAGCATCAAGTCAAAATGATGGTCTTTCAATAGCTCTAGTGCAATAGTGGCATTCTCGCAAACGCAAGCACTAATTCCAAGCGCCTGCAACTGTAGTGACAAAATTTGACGACTAGCCGAATGGTCTTCAACTACCAAAGCCTGAATTTCGCAGTTCTTTCGATCTGACCTTTTAGGGATTAAGCTCCTAGATGACGCTGCGCGAGAATCAAAGCTGGTGGACTGAGGTGCGGCAATGCTAGTTCTCGGCAGGGCCACAGAAAAATGGACATTGCTTCCAAATCCCGGAGCACTCTCAAAATAAAGATGGCTATTCATAGAATTCACCAAATGATTGGTGATGGTGAGCCCAAGACCCGTCCCCCTCGTTTGCTCTGATAGATAAGACTCTTGCGTGGCTGGTAATTGTTCAAAAGCTTGCAGAGCCAATTTGATTTGATCGCTCCCCATTCCAACCCCAGTATCAATCACCCGGAACTCGAGTAGTTGGCCGGCATGATCATCGGCGAGGACACTGACAGAAAAGTACACTTCACCCTCAGCGGTGAACTTGATCGCATTGCTGAGTAAATTCTGTAGAACTTGTCGCAGGCGTAAAGAATCAATCATGAGTACTTCAGCAATCCTGGGATCAATTGTGGTGTGGAGTATTAAATCCTGCTTTTTTGCTACTGTAGAAAATGCTGCATGAATATCCATAATTAATTGATGTGGATTGCAAGGCTCCAAGTTGAGGGTGAGTTTTCCAGCCTCAATCTTAGAAATATCTAACACTTGATTTAGCATACCCAAAAGAGATTCGGCAGAAGCTTGCGCACTCTTCAATAGCGTCTTATCTTTCTTAGGAAATTGCGCGCTACCAAGCAGTAGTTCTTGAACCCCTAAGATGGCATTCATTGGCGTCCGAATTTCATGGCTCATAGTTGCTAGAAAGGCTGACTTTGCAGCATTCGCTTTTTCAGCCAGCTCTTTTGAGTGCAGTAATTCACGAGCGGTTTTCTTTTGGTAAAAATATTTTCTTTGGAGTTGATAAAACATCGCTCCGCCAATCATGAGAATAAGTGTGGCGCTCAGCCAAGGAAGTAGGGTTGAACCTCGCTTGTACTCATCGTCTAGTGCAAAAATCTGGCGTGATGTAATAGGGTTTAAGTCATTTAAGAAGTGGCTCAGTACGTCGTGAAGTGGGGCGTCCTGGTCTGAGATGAGCCAGCGATAGGCAAAAGGATCGCGACTATATAAACCATCAATTTTGAGATCTGAATTTTGGGTTTCACGTAACAGTTGACGGGCCAAGCGAATGGGCATGACTAGTGCCTCGATGTCACTTTTAATGAGAGATTGAATTAAGCTGGCGGGCGACTGTTCTTCTTTAATGTCACTGAAACTATTAATGCTGGCGGGCGCGTTTTCAAGACCTCGATCAAAGTAGCCAATCTTCACAGAGCTTGAGTCCAGCTTGCTTGAGGACTTAGTGACAATAGCATCATGACCCCAAAAGATAGCTTCAGATAGAGATCCAAATTGCAATACGTGGTCATCAATGTTTGGTGGATCAATGATGAAATCCACCTCACCTTTTATGAGTTGCTTTAAGCCTTCTGGGTCTGATTTTCTCCATACTGGAACATATTGCTGTTGTGTGCACTCTTCAATTTTGGATAGCAGCGCCATAAAGGGTGCCGCACCCTGCTGATGACTAGATGGGCTGAGATAGGAGGCATATTTTTCGTGAATACTAAATCGTACAACTGGATGGGCATCGATCCATGATTGCTCAGCAACGCTAAAGGGTCCGGCATCCGCTAGACCTGCATAGACATAGCAGAGTATGAATACTTTTTTCAATATGAACCGATGCATACAGTTTTTAGCTTTCGATGATGTTGTTCATGCGGCAGAACAAGATCAAGTCAGCAATATTATTAATACCTAGTTTGTCAAAGACTCTGGTCTTGTAGGTTGCTACTGTCTTATTGCTAATGTGCAGTAGGTCTGATATCTGCTGGTTGGTATTGCCTTTGCCCAGATACTTCATGACTTGTAGCTCACGATCCGATATCAAGGCCAATTTGTCGTTATCGCTCAGGGAGGTATTACCGTTTTTGCCATGTGTAAAGAAGGTATATCCCTGGGAGATAGCAACACATGCAGCCAAAATGACATCAGCCCCAGCAGTCTTATTCACAAAACCATGCGCACCTAAGGACCGCACTCTGCCACCATAGACTGCTTCATCCAGGCTAGATAGCACCAAAATACGAACTTCTGGATGCATCAAGCCAATGCGGCGGATGACATCAAAGCCATCTGTCTTGGGCATATCTAAATCTAAGATGACCATATTAGGATTTACTTCTTTGATTGAGCGTAGGCACTCTTCACCATGCTGCGCCTGTCCTGCGATCTCAAAAAGCAATTGATCTTGCAACATACTTTTTAATGCCATCAGCATAGCTGGATGGTCATCTACCAACATCACGCGTTTTCTCATTACTTGTCTCCATTTTGGGTTTTATGAGGGTGCAGCGAAAAAATGGCCTTGGCGATGCGGCTATCGCTCAGGTGTAGCATTTGATGTCGGCTTACTGGAGGCATCATGAGTCCGCCATAGCTATGGCGCGCTCCCATTGCCATGACATTTTCTAAATCCTTTACCAGGGTGATGTTGCTGGCATAAATTTGGGTGCGAAACTTCTGGCCAAGAGCAATCATTTCTTTTGGTAAGCCATCGGCTCGAAATTGCCCCATCTCAATATGAATGCCATCGGGCTCAATTTCTTCAATCAAGCGGATTTGTGGGCTGGTGCCAGAAAAATGAAGCAGATGGATAAGGACACCAAGGCGACGCATTCGCAACAAACCTTCCATACACGATTCCATGGAATCGATATCGCTGAGTTTATGCATGCCTAAACTCACTAAGCCAACAGGGAGTCGTGAATTCAGCATCAGATCGCTTAAAGCATCTATAAAACTACTGGATGCAAGATATTGTGCTGGCATCGGTAAGATGCCCGGAATGAAGCGTCCGCTACGGTACCAATACGTAATAGTGTCTAAGCCCTCCATGAACAATCTGAGGAGCTGTGAGTCGGTGGCGGTCAGTAATGGTCTAAATAAAGAGCTCGTCAGCTTGGTTCCTTGGCTATTAAAGATGGGTTCGTTACTAATCGCTTGTCGCTGGGACCAGGATTGGTGTTCTTCTAGCGCTTCGCCACTAAGACCAAGCCAAGGCTGGCCGCAGGCATCGCGTACTTCTTGGAAGGGTTTGTTCTTCCAAGCCTTTACAAGCGTGTACAGCCGGGATTTCGGGCTCATCAGCATTCTCCAATCATTGAACAGTCAGTCTAGGCAGGACAGATTGGAGGAGTAAGGGCTTAAGGCTTATTTGTGTGTAGGAATCTACCTACTTGCCTAGCTCCATTATAGAAAGAGCAGGAGTCTCATTTGAAATTTAAGGTGAATTTGCCCTTGAAATCCTTAGAAACAGACCTATATAATCAGCACTCCCTACACGCGAGTGCTAAAACAGGCTTATTCAGCTGAAAAGCTTGTTTTTGCGTGTTAGGAGAATGCAACATATTGATTTATATTGGTTTTTTAATTAGTTAACACTTACTAACATAGGAGAAGGAATGAATCTGCGTCCTTTACATGATCGCGTAATCATTAAACGTTTAGATCAAGAATCAAAAACTGCCTCTGGAATCATCATTCCGGATGCTGCTGCTGAAAAGCCGGATCAAGGCGAAGTATTGGCAGTTGGCCCAGGCAAGCGTGATGACAGCGGTAAGTTGAATGCACCAGACGTCAAAGTTGGCGATCGCGTGTTATTTGGCAAATATGCAGGTCAAACAGTTAAGGTCGGCAGCGATGAGCTTCTCGTCATGCGCGAAGAAGACATCATGGCTGTTGTACAGAAGTAATTAGTACCTAAGAAAGGAATTCAATCATGGCAGCAAAAGACGTCGTATTTGGAGATAACGCCCGTACCAAGATGGTAGAGGGTGTCAATATTCTCGCAAACGCAGTAAAAGTAACTTTAGGACCAAAGGGTCGCAATGTGGTGATCGAGCGTTCATTTGGCGGCCCAATCATCACTAAAGATGGTGTATCCGTAGCAAAAGAAATCGAACTTAAAGACAAGCTCCAGAACATGGGTGCTCAGATGGTGAAGGAAGTTGCTTCTAAAACCAATGACATCGCTGGTGACGGCACCACTACCGCTACTGTATTAGCTCAGTCTATCGTTCGCGAAGGCATGAAATACGTAGTTTCAGGCCACAATCCAATGGACTTGAAGCGCGGTATCGACAAAGCAGTTACAGCGGCACTCGAAGAGCTTAAGAAAATTAGCAAGCCTTGCACAACTACTAAAGAAATTGCTCAAGTTGGCTCTATCTCGGCTAATAGCGACCAAAGTATTGGTCAGCGTATTGCTGAAGCAATGGAAAAAGTAGGTAAAGAAGGTGTAATCACTGTTGAAGATGGTAAGTCTTTGGAAGATGAGCTTGAAGTAGTTGAGGGTATGCAGTTTGACCGCGGTTATCTCTCTCCATATTTCATTAACCAACCTGAAAAGCAAGTTGCCGTATTGGAAACTCCGTACGTTCTCTTGTTTGACAAGAAAGTTAGCAACATCCGTGATTTGCTCCCAGTACTCGAGCAAGTAGCCAAATCTGGTCGTCCATTGTTAATCATTGCAGAAGATGTTGAAGGCGAAGCCTTGGCAACTTTGGTCGTGAACAACATTCGCGGCATCATCAAGACTTGCGCTGTTAAGGCTCCAGGCTTTGGGGATCGTCGTAAAGCCATGTTGGAAGACATCGCAATCTTGACTGGCGGTACAGTCATTGCTGAAGAAATCGGCCTGACACTCGAGAAAACAACTCTTGAGCACTTAGGTCAAGCTAAGCGTATCGAAATTGGTAAAGAAAACACCATCATCATTGACGGTGCTGGCGATGCTAAAGCAATCGAAGCGCGCGTGAAGAACATCCGTGTTCAGATCGAAGAAGCGACTAGCGACTACGACAAAGAGAAATTGCAAGAGCGCGTTGCCAAATTGGCAGGTGGTGTTGCAGTGATTCGTGTTGGTGCTGCTACTGAAGTAGAAATGAAAGAAAAGAAAGACCGCGTTGATGATGCATTGCATGCAACTCGTGCAGCGGTTGAAGAAGGTATTGTTCCTGGCGGTGGCGTAGCTTTGTTACGTGCAATGCAGGGCATTAAAGGCTTGAAGGGTGATAACCCCGACCAAGACGCTGGTATCAGCATCGTATTGCGTGCAATGGAAGAGCCAATTCGTATTATCGTTTCTAATGCAGGAGATGAAGCCAGCGTAGTTGTGAACGCAGTATTGGCAAGTAAGGGCAATAACGGTTACAACGCAGCAACTGGTGAATACGGCGACCTCGTAGCTCAAGGTGTGATCGATCCAACCAAGGTAACAAAAACTGCATTAGTTAATGCGGCATCTGTTGCAGCCTTATTGTTGACTACCGATTGCGCAATTTGCGAAGCCCCAAAGGATGATTCTGCTGGTGGTGGCATGCCTGATATGGGCGGTATGGGTGGTATGGGCGGTATGGGCGGCATGATGTAATTGCTGTTAATTTCCTCAGCTATCTAGCTGTAGAAACTAAAACGCCTGGTTCAAAAGACCAGGCGTTTTGCATTAAATGATAATAGTTTCGATTAAATGAGAAAAGTAAAATAAAATTGAGTGGCTAAACTATCGATATATTTAGATAAAAATGATTCCAATCATAATTCCGTACTATAAAAATCCAGAAGCTCTAGCAGGCTGCAAGCTATCAATAGAGAGTCAAGCATATTCACCTGTTGAAGCATATATTCGCGATAACAGTGACGACAACATTCTCTACACCAGAGCTGTCAATGAAGGATTAAGAAAATATAGCCAGATGACTGGTATTAAGTACATTCTCGTTTTGAATCAAGATGCTTTTCTTCAGAAGGAAACAATCAATAAACTTGTCAATTCCATGGATAACAATCAGAAATGCGGGATATGCTGCCCAATCCAGATTAATCCAAGCGGAGGAGAGGTTTTTTGGAGTGGGAGTTATGACGCCTTTCCTGTTGGGAGGCACTCTACCGAGAAATTAGCTACGATCACAGCAGATTTTGATACCTATTGGGCAAATGGCGCTGCGATGTTATTGCGAGTAGAGATGATTAGGGAGATCGGTTTGCTGGATGAAAATATGCAATTTATTTGCTCGGATGCAGACTATTCATTTACGGCTAGAGCTCGCGGCTGGAGAGTTACTGTTGCTCATGATGCATATGTCAATCATGTTGGAACATCATCTACTGAGTCAAAAAATGACCATTTGAATACTATTAAAGCTAGAGACGCACTATATTTCTCTAATAAATGGCTATCTGGAGATTTATATCGCCAGCTTTCATATGAGGGCTTAAGAATTTCGAATACACAGATCCGTGCAAATTCAATCACACTTAATAAAATTATTAATGGCCGCGGTTAAAGGATGAAATTAATCGATTCTTTTACATTTTTTAACGGGCATGAGAAAGTACCCTCATCTTTTAAAAAAAGAATTACTTTAATCTCAACCTATATTTACGCGGCTTAAATAAAAATGCATCCATCAAATCAAGCTCTTGTTGTGGCTCATTTTCATCAAGATGGACAATTACGGTCTGATACATTAAATTTTTTAGAGGCCTGCCAGGGCTCATTTAAGAGATTAATTTTTGTATCGACAAATTTATCTGAAGCTCAAAGAGCTTTAATTCCTGATTTTGTTGAGTGCCATCTCCGAGAAAATATTGGCTATGACTTTTTTTCTTATCGACTAGGTGTTTCCCTATTAGTTGACACCAGTATTGGATGTGAGGGTCTTGGGGAGACTTTCGATAGGTTAACTCTAATGAATACGTCTTTTGTTATTAGTGATGCGGAAAAATTTATAAAGAATTATTTCTTTGATGGGTTATCGAAATTGGATTCAGATTTTGTAGGCCTAACATTGCACTTATCCGATGGGACTATATATCCACATTTACAAAGCTTTTTGCTTTCATTTGGGAAAAGAGTCCTAAACGATGAGAGATTCATTGCATGGTGGAGTGGCTTGGAGTTGCTTGTTAATAAGGATCAAATAATTAGAAATTACGAAATTGGATTGAGCAAATTCATAGATGAACTTGGCTATACAAAAACTTCAATTTATTCCCCAGCTAAATCGCAAATGATTCTTGACCCGATGCATGGGAATTTTGAGGAAATACTTGATAAATATGGAGTTTTGAAGATTGGACTGTTCAAAATTAACCCCTTCAGGTTAAAGTTAGATCCCCTTATATTAAGGGCCCAAGCAGATGAAAAATTTAGACTGTTATTAGTTGATGGAATGGAAAATTAGACTCTTTAGCGTTACTTTATATTAAGTGGCTATAGTTTTTTCTCGATATGGCTGACTGCCACATTTTGCACAGATGTATGTTTTGAAAAAGGATTTCTTTGAAACTGATATATCTATAAATCCAAATTTAGGTTGATATGGCAAAACCATTTCTAAATTAGGTAGTAGCCTGTCATTCTTGCAGTAATCGCATAGTGGTGCCTCAAAGTCAAAATTATGCAATTTGCAATATTCCTCAGCATTCGGTCTTTCCGCAAGCCAATTCGTCCACCTTGCTTCATCTTTTTTTATTTTTTTTAAGATAAGATAATTTTTTAAAGGGAATGCTGCAAGGAATACTGCGACGCAGATCGCTAGGATGATTGCTATTTGCATGTCTAATGGGGTGTTTATATACTATTCTGATTCGAATTTAATATTTTATTAAAATTTATTTGTTGGCTCTCCCTGTAATTGTTGGTCATAAAAAGCCACTCTTTAGTTTCTAGATATGACCACGCTAGAGGGGTGTACAAGGGCTTATTTGCGCCATAAGCAAAAAGAATTTTCGGGATATCAGAGGCGAATAATTGCCTTTTGCTTGGAGCGTATTCATTCCCATCTAACTCTTAAAAAGGTTGCAAAATATAATCTCGGCAATTCCAGTCTTGGATATCAGACTTTAATTAGTGAAGATGGTGTGGCTAGACCATCTAGTAGAGATCGGGCATCTGAATAGATTTTTGCTTGAAAACTTCTATTTTCTTTGCCAAATAAAAAAGCCGCTTTTAGGCGGCTCTTTTATTTGGTTGGAGAAACACTAGCTGACAGACTTCACCATATCCTCCACAACCTTCTTCGCATCACCGAAGACCATCATAGTTTTATCCATATAGAAGAGTTCGTTATCAAGGCCGGCATAACCTGCAGCCATCGAGCGCTTGTTGACAATAATTGTTTTAGCTTTAAATGCCTCCAAAATCGGCATGCCAAATATTGGGCTACCTGGCGTACGAGCAGCAGGGTTTACCACGTCGTTTGCACCAAGTACCAACACGACATCAGCTTGACCAAAGTCGCTGTTGATATCTTCCATCTCAAATACTTGATCGTATGGAACTTCAGCCTCAGCCAAGAGTACATTCATATGACCAGGCATGCGACCCGCTACTGGATGAATGGCGTACTTCACGGTCACACCATGATGAGTCAGTTTTTCTGTTAATTCTTTTAGTGCGTGCTGAGCACGAGCAACTGCCAAGCCATAGCCAGGAACAATCACAACTGTATCGGCATTCTCCATCAGGAAGGCAGCATCTTCTGGTGAACCGGTTTTATAGTTCTTTGGACCACCATCATCAGCACCACCGGCAGAAGCTTCGGCACCGAATCCACCAAGCAAGACTGCCAAGATAGAGCGGTTCATTGCCTTACACATAATGTAAGACAGAATCGCGCCAGAAGAGCCTACGCAAGCGCCAGCAATAATTAATACAGGATTGTTTAATGTAAAACCAATACCTGCAGCCGCCCAACCAGAGTAACTGTTAAGCATCGATACAACCACTGGCATATCTGCGCCACCGATTGGGATGATCAAAGTCACACCTAACACCAAAGCAATCGCACACATCACTAAGAATGCTTCGTGACTACCTGTCATGAAATACATGACGCCACCAGAAACCATAGCAATTGCGAGAATGAGGTTGAGTAAGTGCTGGCCAGCAAAGGTCACCGATTTGCCACTGACCTTGCCGGACAATTTCCCAAAAGCGATGATAGAAGCAGTGAAGGTGATCGCGCCAATAAATGCGCCAATAAAGAGCTCAATTTTTTGCGCGCCAGTATGGTCTTGGGCTGGATTAAATACTGCTGCAATCGCAATCAATACCGCTGATAAGCCAACAAAAGAGTGCATTAATGCTACGAGCTCTGGCATCTTGGTCATTTGCACGCGTTTAGCAGCAAGTATTCCGATGATTGCACCCGCAACAACCGCACCAATAATCAATGAGAAGACAGGTTTAAAGTCAGGAATCATGAAGGTGGTGATCACGGCAAGCAGCATGCCGATCATGCCGAAGGTATTACCTTGACGTGATGTGGTTGGTGAAGACAATCCACGCAAGGCGAGGATGAAGAGCACCGATGAAATGAGGTAGGAAATCGCGGTTATGTTTGACATGATTATGGTCTCTATATAGATCTTGTTCTAGTTTTTATTTGGTTCCAGTCGCATCAGCTTTAGGGGCTTTTTTCTTGAACATTTCAAGCATGCGACGGGTGACCATAAAGCCACCAAAAATATTAATTGATGCTAAGAAGACGGCTACAGCACCAATGATGCTGGTGAGAGTGATCTCGTCGCCACCAATAACTTCAGTTTGAAGCAGTGCGCCGACAACAATAATTCCAGAGATCGCGTTTGTAACCGCCATTAGTGGAGTGTGTAGTGCAGGGGTCACATTCCAAACTACTTGATAGCCAACAAAAATGGCCAAAACAAACACGGTGATGTTTTGGACTGTGAGAATGCTTTGAAAAGCAGCGAGATCCATGATGTTTCCTTTGAATATTCTGTATTAGTTTTTACGGATAGCCTGGCCATCACGACACATAAGGCAAGCAGTAACGATGTCATCATCGGTTGGGATAACCAACTTCGCTTCTTGGCCAACGATTAGCTTCATGAAGTCGAGCAAGTTGCGTGCGTACAAAGCAGAAGCATCCGCAGCCACCATGCTGGCGAGATTACTGTAACCAATAATCTTCACACCATTTTTCTCAACAATCTTGCCCTCTTCTGTCAAAGGACAGTTGCCTGATCCATTGTCACCACGACCAGCTGCTAAGTCGATCACGATCGAACCGGGTTTCATATTGGCAACGGTATCGCTATGCAATAAGACTGGCGGCTTGCGACCTGGAATTAAGGCGGTAGTAATAACGATGTCAGCTTGTTGAGCACGTTCCGCAACTAATGCTGCTTGACGTTTCATCCAAGCCTCTGGCATTGGGCGCGCATAACCACCAACGCCTTTAGCAATTTCACGCTCTTCATCTGTTTCGTAAGGAACGTCAACAAACTTTGCTCCTAGAGATTCAATTTGCTCTTTAGCAGCAGGGCGCACGTCAGATGCTTCGATCACGGCACCCAAACGCTTTGCAGTTGCAATGGCTTGGAGGCCGGCAACACCAGCACCCAAGATCAGTACGCGTGCTGCTTTAACAGTTCCTGCTGCAGTCATGAGCATTGGCATAAAGCGCTGATACTCATTAGCGGCAACCATCACCGCTTTATAACCTGCGATATTGGCTTGCGAAGACAAGACGTCCATACTTTGTGCACGAGTAGTACGTGGGGCAGCCTCTAATGAGAATGCAGTCACGCCTTGGGCGGCCATCGCGGCGATATTGTTGTTATCAAATGGATCGAGCATGCCAATGAGCACGCTACCAGATTGAATTTGTTTAAGTTCTGCGGCTTCAGGTGCGCGGACCTTTAGAACAATCTCTGCTCCAAATGCATCAGCAGCGCTACCAATCGTCGCACCAACAGCTTCATATGCGGAATCAGGCTGGCTGGCTGTAACGCCCGCATCTTTTTGAATAACAACTGTGTGACCTTGGCCAATCAGTTTCTTAACGGTTTCCGGTGTGGCGGCAACTCGAGTTTCCCCAAGTCTGATTTCCAGCGGTACTCCTATGCGCATGGCATTTCTCCAAAAGCAAATTTTTCAAAAAAATCTATTTTAGTTAGTTAGGCGAGAAGCTACCTATCTATTTACCCTTAATGCCATTTATTTGGTTTTGCCACAAATCTCGTAAATTTGGAGCAAGACTTCTACAATGGGTTTTTTAGCTGATAACGAATTCTCGCATTTTTTGATGATCTCCCTCGATTCTGTCGTAATACCCGCCTCAAAACCCTCCAAAGTCGTGATTGGGATGTCTGGAGGGGTAGATTCGTCTGTTGCAGCCTGGATGCTCAAGCAACAAGGCTACGAAGTGATTGGACTTTTCATGAAAAACTGGGAAGATGATGATAGCGATGAATACTGCTCTGCACGTCAGGATTGGCTAGATGTGGTGTCTGTGGCTGACCTCATTGGGATTGATGTCGAAGCCGTCAACTTTGCTGCCGAGTACCGCGAACGCGTTTTTGCGGAGTTTTTGCGGGAATACGCTGCCGGCAGGACACCCAACCCAGATGTTTTGTGCAATGCAGAAATTAAGTTCAAAGCTTTTTTAGATCATGCCATCAGTTTGGGCGCGGATGCCATTGCAACAGGCCACTATGCGCGGGTTCGACATGTGAATGGTCGCGTACAGCTATTAAAGGCCTTGGATGCTAGTAAAGACCAAAGTTATTTCTTGCACCGCTTAACCCAGAGTCAATTGGCCAATGTGCTTTTTCCTTTGGGGGAGATTCCAAAGACGCAAGTGCGCAAGATTGCCGAGCAAATCGGCTTGCATAATGCCGCTAAAAAAGACTCCACAGGGATTTGCTTTATTGGGGAACGCCCTTTCCGCGAATTCTTAAACCGTTATCTGCCACGCACTCCCGGACTCATTAAAACCCCAGAAGGTAAAACGGTGGGTGAGCATATGGGCCTTGCCTTTTTCACACTAGGGCAGCGCAAGGGTATTGGTTTGGGTGGCAGCCAGGATGGCAATGGCGATGCTTGGTATGTCGCTCGCAAAGATGTCGCTAATAACACCTTATACGTCGCTCAGGGCCATGAGCACCCGTGGCTATTGGCCAATCAGCTTTCCACAATTGACGCTAGTTGGGTTGCTGGAGTTGCACCCACGCCTGGACAGTACTCTGCAAAAACCCGCTATCGTCAGGCAGACTCACTATGCACGTTTGCTGCTGGAATTGCAGGGCCTTTGAGTTTTGAATTAGTCTTTCCGGAAGCGCAATGGGCAGTCACTCCGGGTCAGTCTGCTGTTTTGTACGACGGAGATATTTGCTTGGGTGGCGGAATTATTTCCGCCTGAGTCTTTGCGGCTGCTGGTGCCCTGATTTAAGCGGGTGGAGGCGCTGTTTCTGCAAAGGAGGGCCTTTGCATCAACTTTTGATACAAGGTATCTAAATTGGGGAATTGGGCTTGCCAAGCAATATTGGGAAAGCGGAATAGCAGATAACCCAAGGCACAGCCAACAGCAATATCAGCCAAAGTCATCTGGTTGCCGTGGCACCAAGCGCTGTCACCTAATTTAAGGGACATTTGGGTAAGGGAGCCATTGATTTTGCCCATTTGACGCTCAGTCCAAGCGGCACTCTGCTGCTCGGGTGGACGCAAAGTGACTTCTAATCGAGCCAGAATCCCTGCATCCTCCACCCCATCTGCTAAGGCTTCCCAGGTTTTGACTGTTGCCCTCTCACGACTACCCGCTGGAATAAGCTTGCTAACTGGGCTCAGGGTATCGGCATACTCCGCAATCACGCGAGAGTCATAAATTGCCTCACCATCGTCCAAAAGGAGGCAAGGAATCTTGCCCAAAGGGTTGTTGAGGGCTATTTTGGTATCTGCTGCCCAGACATTCTCAAGTTCTAGGTCTAAATCTACCTTTTTTTCCAAGAAAACAATGCGTACCTTGCGTACGTAGGGGCTAGTGAGGGATCCGATCAGTTTCATAGGCTTAGTATAGCGATGCCAATCAAACTGAATTGCTTCTAAGAGCGATTAAAATCAGGTTTTATTGAAATAATCAATGTAAAGGCAATATTTGTGAGTCAGCCGATTTCTACTCTTAATGCACTATCCCCTTTAGATGGTCGCTATGCCGGCAAGCTGGATGCCTTGAGGCCCTGGTTATCCGAAGCTGCATTTATGCGGCAGCGCGTGTTTGTAGAGATTCATTGGTTGTTGGCTTTGGCCTCTGCGGGCCTGCCAGATGTACCAAAAATTAGTTCAGCAGATGAGACCTTCTTATTATCTTTGCCGGAAAACTTCTCTGATTTCGATGCGCAATGCATCAAGGATATCGAGGCAGTTACCAATCACGATGTCAAAGCGGTGGAGTATTTCTTAAAAGAAAAAGTAGCCGGTCGCCCAGATCTCTTGAAGGCCAGTGAATTTATACACTTCGCATGCACCTCTGAAGATATTAATAATACTTCGCATGGCTTGATGTTACGCGGGGCGCGTGATGAAGTGCTTCTGCCACAACTCAGAAAAGTTCTCTCAGTATTAACGGATTTAGCAATTGAGAATGCTAAGGTACCCTTGTTATCACGTACTCATGGCCAGCCTGCTTCTCCAAGCACGTTAGGTAAAGAGTTAGCTAATATTGCCAAACGTTTAGAGCGTGCAATTGCAACAATTGCAGCAGTACCTTTATTGGGAAAAATGAATGGTGCAGTAGGTAACTACAATGCGCATCTATCTGCTTATCCTAATTTTGATTGGGAAAACTTTTCTAAGAATGTCGTTGAAAAACGCTTAGGCCTGACCTTTAACCCATATACGATTCAGATTGAGCCGCACGATGGCATGGCTGAATTGTTTGATGCAATTGCTCGTGCCAACACAATCCTCTTGGATATGGATCGTGATTTCTGGGCGTACATTTCAGTTGGTTATTTTAAGCAACGCACTAAAGCAGGTGAGATTGGCTCTTCAACGATGCCGCATAAGGTAAATCCAATTGACTTTGAAAACTCTGAAGGTAACTTAGGGGTAGCAAATGCGCTGTTGCGTCATCTTGCAGAGAAGCTGCCAATTTCTCGTTGGCAGCGTGACCTGACTGATTCAACTGTATTGCGTAACCTTGGCCCAGCCTTTGGCCACAGCGTTTTAGCTTATGACAGCGCCCTACGTGGTCTAGGTAAGCTTGAAGTGAACCATGCAGCGATTGCAGCTGATTTAGATGCATGTTGGGAAGTATTGGCTGAGCCAGTGCAAACGGTGATGCGTCGTTATGGTATCGAGAATCCGTATGAGCAACTTAAAGAGCTCACTCGTGGCAAAGGTATTAACCAGGCTGATTTACAAACCTTTATTCGTGGCCTGAAGATTCCAGATGATGCAAAAACCCTGTTACTTGAGATGACCCCATCTTCTTATTTAGGTAAGGCGGTCGAATTGACCGAACGTCTGAAAAAGTGAGTTTGATTCCAAGCCTTGGGTCTGCACCGCAGGATTTGCAATACGGTGCTCGCCCCAAGATCTGGTTTGCTGTTTATCAACTGCTTTGGCATCTACTTCTGCCTTTTGCATTTATTCGCCTAGCTTGGCGCACACGCCACTCTTCGGAATATTTACATCACTTCTCTGAGCGTTTGGGTTTTGCTTATGGCAAGAAAAATACTCAGGGATCTGTATGGATTCATGCGGTATCTGTTGGTGAGACTAGAGCGGCTCAACCTTTGGTGGAAGCTTATCTAGCTCGTGGCGAGACGATTCTGTTGACGCATATGACGCTAAATGGTCGCCGCACTGGCAAGGCTCTATTTGAAGGAGCGATTACTGCGGGTCAATTGCGTCAGGTTTATCTGCCCTATGACCTCTGCTGGTCTGTTACTAATTTCATTCGCGCATTTAAACCCAAGCTCGGTTTATTTATGGAGACCGAAGCTTGGCCAACCATGGTGTTTTATTGTGCAGAAATTGGCCTGCCATTATTTTTAGTAAACGCACGCCTATCTGAACGAAGTGCTCGTCGTGTGAAGCGATTTGGTAATGTGGGAAGGTCTTTATTCCAAGCATTTTCAGGTATCTTGGCTCAAACACAATTAGATGCTGATCGGTATCGTAGTCTTGGCGTAAAACAAGTCAAGATTGTTGGCAACCTGAAGTTTGATGTGCCACTTGATCCTAGCTTAGTTCAGCAAGGTCAAGCTTGGAAGCAAGAACTCCATAGCAAACAACGCTTGATGGTCTGTGCTGCTAGCACTCGTGATGGTGAAGAGGCAATCATTCTCAAGGCTTGGAAGAATCTCTTGCTTGGCAACACTTTTGAGATTGCCCCATTGCTCTGTTTAGTCCCACGTCATCCTGAGCGCTTCTCTGAAGTAGCTAATCAAATTGAGGATGCGGGTCTGACATTTCGATGCCGTACCGAATGGCTTGAGACGCCAAAGGACGATGCCAGCGTAGATGTGATTCTGGGTGACTCAATGGGTGAGATGCCGATGTATTACAGCGCTGCTGACTTAGTAGTCATGGGCGGCAGCCTACTTCCCTTTGGTGGTCAAAATCTCATTGAGGCTTGTGCTGCCGGTTGCCCAGTAGTACTCGGTGAGCATACCTATAACTTCCAACAAGCTACTTTAGATGCCATTGAGATGGGTGCTGCAAAGCGTATTGAGGGAGATTTCAGCTTGAGAGATTCTGTAGCCCTCATGGATGCTTTAAAAGAGTTGCTGTTGAATACCGCTGAATTGGCAAAGATGTCGAGCGCTGCGAAGTCTTATGCGCTCGAGCATCAAGGTGCGACCCAAAAGATTATGGCCGCCCTTGAGAATTCAAACGAACTCAGATTGAAAGATTAAATCTGAGCCCCAAAGTTGGGATCATCGTTGCGTGTAACATCATCCGGCTTTTTATCACCCTTCACTAAATCTTCGCGGGTTACGCCAAGCCACATGGCTAGAGCTGCTGCCACGAATACTGAAGAGTAAATACCAAACAAAATACCAATAGTAAGCGCTAAGGCAAAGTAAAAGAGGGTGGGGCCACCAAAAATCAACATTGCCAAAACCATCATCTCCGTACTGCCGTGAGTAATCACGGTACGGCTGATTGTGCTGGTAATGGCGTTATCAATAATCTCGGAAGTACTCATCTTGCGATACTTACGAAAGTTTTCGCGAATACGGTCAAAGATCACCACGGACTCATTTACTGAGTAACCTAATACAGCCAATACCGCAGCCAGAACAGAGAGTGAGAACTCCCACTGGAAGAAGGCAAAGAAGCCAAGAATAATCACGATGTCATGTAAGTTTGCGATGATGCCTGCGACTGCAAATTTCCACTCAAAGCGGAAGGAGAGGTACACCACAATACCAATGATCACAAATAGCAGTGCCATCAATCCATCTATTGCCAGCTCACGTCCAACCTGTGGACCAACAAACTCGACACGTTGCAGTTTTACACCTGAAGTAGCTGGCTCAAGCGCCTCCATGACTGATGCACTTTGATCTGCAGAGGAAATTATTTTGCCTTCGGCATCTTTTTGGAGTGGCAGGCGAATCATCACATCACGCGAGCTACCAAAATTCTGAATCTGGGTATCGGAGTAACCCAGTTTTTCTACCTTAGATCTGATTGAATCTAGAGGGGCTGTTTGTGGATAAGACACTTCCATCACTGTGCCGCCAGTGAACTCAATTGATAAGTGAAGACCGTTTTGCCAAAGGAAGAAAACGGCTGCGAAGAAGGTGATGAGAGAAACTGCGTTCAGCGCCAGTGCATGGCGCATAAAAGGAATGTCTTTTTTAATTCGGAAAAATTCCATGACTTATTTCTCCTGTGATCGCCAAACTTGGCCGATAGCGAGTTTCTGAACTTTTTTACCTCTGCCGTACCAAAGGTTAACCAGGCCACGTGAGAAAAAGACTGCTGAAAACATCGAAGTCAAAATACCAAGGCAATGTACTACCGCAAAGCCTTTAATCGGTCCAGAGCCAAATGCCAGCAATGCAAGACCAGCGATTAAGGTGGTGACGTTTGAATCCAAGATCGTTGCCCATGCTTTATCAAAGCCAATGGCAATCGCAGTTTGTGGGGCAGCACCATTACGCAGCTCCTCACGAATACGTTCGTTGATTAACACGTTAGAGTCAATTGCCATACCTAGCGCCAATGCCATCGCAGCGATACCTGGCAGTGTTAAGGTGGCTTGCAGCATCGACAATACAGAAATTAAGAGTAGCAAGTTCACTGCTAGGGCTATTACTGAGAAAGTACCAAATAAGAGGTAGTAAGCAATCATGAAAATAGAGATTGCTCCAAAGCCAATGATCAGAGATTTAAAGCCCTTCTCAATATTCTCTGCACCTAGGCTTGGTCCAATCGTGCGCTCTTCAATGATTTCCATTGGCGCTGCTAATGAGCCAGCGCGCAACAAGAGTGCTAAGTCATTTGCACTCTCGGTAGTTGGTTGGCCAGTAATTTGAAACTTAGAGCCAAACTCACCTTGAATCGTGGCAATCGTAAGAACCTCACCTTTACCTTTTTCAAACAAAATCATGCCCATCGGTTTGCCGATGTTTTCACGGGTCACTTCTTGCATGACGCGACCACCAGCAGCATCTAAAGAGATATTGACTGCAGGGCGTTGGTTTTGATCGAAGCCAGCGCTGGCATCAGTAATGCGATCACCACTGAAGATGACCGATTTTTTGAATACGCCCTGACGGTTCTCACCAAAGCGGAATACATCCATACCTGGAGGTGGGGTCTCACCAATGGCGATAGTCGAAACGATTGGGTCGGCTAGTCTAGACTCTAAAGTTGCGGTGCGACCAATGATGTCCTTAGCGCGCGCAGTATCTTGCACACCAGGAAGCTGCACCACAATTCGCTCTGCACCTTGTTGTTGAATCACAGGCTCTTTAACGGCTAACTCATTAACGCGCTTATTGAGTGTGACGATATTTTGTTTTACTGCGTTATCTTGAATTTCTTTTAAGGCAGTCGGTTTAAATTCGCCAACCAGTTTTGGAGACAAGCCGGTAGGCCTCACTTGCCAGGTCAGATCAGGCTGGCTAGTCATCAAGACAGAGCGTGCTTTTTCAGCATCTTCAGTGCTGCCGAAAGTTAAAGTGATAGAGTCTTGGCCTCGCTCGATACCTTGTTGACGAATCGATTTGTCACGCAGTTGACTACGAATATCTGTTGCTAAAGAAGTAACCTTCTTTTGAACTGCGCCTTTCATGTCCACTTGTAGCAAGAAGTACACGCCGCCACGTAAGTCAAGGCCAAGGGGCATCGGTAAGGCATTGAGTGCGCTTAACCAGCTTGGTGTGTTGGAGAGTAAGTTTAATGCGACTGTGAAATTAGGTTCGTTTTGATCGATGTTCAATTTCTGTTGCAGCAAGTCGCGTGCACGAAGTTGGATGTCAGTATTGTTAAAACGAATTTTGATTGAGCCTACATTGCCTGTAGATTCAAAGAAGATGCCGGTATTACCAATGTTGTCATCAGCCAGGATCTTTTCGACTCGAGACTGTGTCGCCAAATCAACCTTGATGGTTGGCTTGGCGGACGAGACTTGAACCGCTGGAGCCTCTCCGAAGAAATTGGGTAATGAATATAGTCCTCCAATCAATAAAGCAAAGAGGATGACTATGTATTTCCAGAGAGGGTAGCGATTCATATTGAGATACTTTTAAACAAGCGTATTAAGCAGACTTCAATGAGCCTTTTGGCAATACTGCTGTGATGGAGCCTTTTTGCATTTGTACTTCAGTACCGGTAGCTATTTCAACAGTGACTACCGGGTCTTTTAATGCAGTTACTTTGCCCATGATGCCGCCAACAGTCACTACCTCATCGCCAACAGCAAGAGACTCCAGCATTGCTTTAGTTTCTTTTTGACGCTTCATTTGAGGACGAATCATGATGAAGTACAACACTGCGAACATCAACACGAGGGGAAGGAAGCTCATCAATCCACCAGAATCTGCACCCGCGGCTGGAGCCTGGGCAAAAGCGTTACTAATCCACATACAAAACCTCCATTAATTACCAGTTGAGAACTGCTTTGGGAACTGCTTCAGTTTTAGGCTTTTAAAGCGAAGCCGTAAACCCGCAATTCTAAACTGTATGAGGCTCTGAGGGCTTATTTATGCTCCTAAGGCCATTAATCCTGTCCGGGCTCTACGCCGCGCTGGCGATTCCGATGAAATTCCTCACGATAGGCGCTAAAACGGTCTTTAGCCAGAGATTCTCGGACCTCCTCCATCAGCTGTAGGTAATAAGAAAGATTATGGATGGTGTTGAGCTGCGACCCCAGGATCTCATTCGCCTTTTGGAGGTGATTTAAGTAGGATCTGGTGAAGTTTTTACAGGTATAGCAAGAACAAGTAGGATCGACAGGGCGATCATCGTCCTTGTACCCTGAATTACGCAGCTTGAGATCACCAAAGCGGGTAAAGAGCCAGCCATTGCGAGCATTGCGGGTCGGCATGACGCAGTCAAACATATCAATGCCCAGACTAACGCCTAGCATCAAGTCTTCAGGTGTTCCAACCCCCATCAGGTAATGGGGCATGTGCTCTGGTAGCTTAGGAGCTGTGAAATTGAGAATGCGCTCAAACTCGGGCTTTGGCTCACCAACCGAGAGGCCGCCAATGGCAATGCCATCAAAGCCCTGCTGACTGACGGCATCTAGGGAGAACTCACGGAGATTTTCAAACATGCCGCCTTGGACGATGCCAAAAAGGCCGTTACCAGTCTCGAGCTCGCGAAAGCGTTTTAAGGAGCGATCACCCCAACGAAGTGACATCTCTAATGAGGCGCGTGCAGTTTTCTCTGAGGTTGCCTGTCCTTTGACTTCGTAAGGGGTGCACTCATCAAACTGCATCGCGATATCGCTATTGAGGACCGCCTGAATTTCCATTGACACTTCTGGAGACATAAATAATTTATCGCCATTGATCGGGGAGGCAAAGGTCACGCCTTCCTCTGAGATTTTTCTCAGGGCTCCCAGGCTGAAAACCTGAAAGCCACCAGAGTCAGTGAGGATGGGCTTATCCCAGCCCATGAAGCGGTGCAAGCCACCATGCTTCTTCACAACATCTAAACCGGGCCGCAGCCATAAATGAAAGGTGTTACCTAAAATAATTTGGGCTTTAGCCTCATGCAGATCCCGTGGGGTCATCGCCTTCACGGTGCCATAAGTCCCTACCGGCATAAAGATTGGCGTTTGAACACTGCCGTGGGGGAGGTCAAGCTGGCCAAGGCGTGCAGGGCTGGCAGAGTCACGCGCGAGGATATTAAAGTGCACAGGTTTTGTCATGAGCTTATTGAGTTAAGGCGACTTAAGAACATCGCATCGCCGTAGCTAAAAAAGCGATATTTATTCTGAATAGCATGTTGATAGGCATTGCGGATATTGTCTACACCAGCAAAGGCGCTCACCAACATCAGTAGAGTCGATTTTGGCAGATGAAAGTTAGTCAGTAAGCAATCTACGGTTTTGAATGTATAACCAGGTGTAATAAATAAATTCGTTTCGCCAGTAACCTGCTGGGTTTGAGCCTGACTCTCTAGGGCGCGTAGACTGGTCGTGCCAACTGCAATGACTCTACCGCCTGCCTGTTGGGTGGTCTTAATTGCTGCAAGAGTTTCTGCAGGAATTGAAAACCACTCGTAATGCATCTTGTGTTTAGAGAGATCTTCTTCGCGAACCGGTGTAAAGGTGCCTGCGCCCACATGTAGAGTGACTGTGGCCTGTTGAACGCCGAGCTCACTCAGTTGCTGAAGAATGGTTTCATCAAAGTGCAAGCCTGCAGTAGGAGCTGCTACAGCACCCGGATTCTTGGCGATAACAGTTTGATAGCGATTGGCATCCTCTTGATCTGGTTGATGCTCGATGTAGGGTGGTAGAGGTAATTCACCGAATCGCTCCAGCAAATCCAACACATTCTCGGGGAAGCGCACTTCATAGAATCGGCCATCATGGCCAATCATTTCGACGGGGAAGGTTTCTCCAGCCTGATTGTGTACATGAACAATGCTGCCGGTCTTAGGAACCTTAGAGGCTCTGATTTGTACCCAGGCTTGTTTATCTCCGCTGATGCGCTCAATCAAGAGTTCTACATTGCCACCCGTCTCCTTTTTGCCATGTAGGCGAGCAGGAATTACCTTGGTGTCATTAAAGACGAGTAAATCCCCAGTTTTCATTAGCTTCAGAATGTCTGGGAACTGTCGATCAATTAATTGGGCGACATTACCCCCCTCTATATTGAGCTCTAAGAGGCGACTATCCGTTCTATTTGCTAGCGGGTGCTGGGCAATCAGTTCGGGCGGAAGGTCGTAATTGAAGTCGGAAAGTTGCATAGCATTACCATCAGGTATTGGATTTTAACGATGACGACTAAGCGACCGCCAACTGCACTCGAAAAGATGGGTTTAAATAGCCCTATGGCACTTGCTTTGCATCTGCCATCCCGCTACGAGGACGAGACTGAGCTCTTTACCATTGAAGAGGCCTTGGGCCTTGGGAGATTTCATTCGATTCAGACTCAGGGCGTCGTGATTCGCAATCAGGTGATGTTTCGCCCCAGAAGACAGCTATTGGTCACGATTGAGGACGATACTGCTTCGCTACAACTACGCTTTCTCAATTTCTATCCTAGCCAACAAAAGCAAATGGCAGTCGGTAATCACATCCGAGTGCGGGGTGAAATTCGAGAGGGCTATCAAGGCGCGGAGATAGTTCACCCTACTGTTCGTGCAGTTATTCCAGAAGCACCATTGCCGGCGAGCTTGACTCCCGTCTATCCAGCTAGTGCTGGTATCTCACAAACCATGATTCGTAAGGCGGTGCTTAAGGCTCTGCAGGATGCTAGTCTCAAAAATAGTTTGGCAGAATTTTTACCATCCACACTCATGGCAGAAATTCTGCCAAAAAATGATTGGCCACCGCTGCAAGATGCCATTACCTATTTGCACCAGCCACCTGCCGATACCAATACCCAATCACTTTTAGAGCGCACTCATCCCGCTTGGCGCCGCGTGCAGTTTGAAGAATTGCTGGCCCAGCAGATTTCTTTAAAGCGGGCGCATGCTATCCGGAGAGAAAGGCGTGCCCCTAGTTTTGTGAAGGGGCAGCAGGCAAGTAAGCTCAGTAAAACAAGCAAAACAAAAAACAGCATTGAAGAAGGCTTGCTTAAAATCTTACTCTTCGAGCTAACTGGTGCCCAAGCTCGAGTCTGGTCTGAAATTGGATACGACCTATCAAATACTTTTCCAATGAATCGCTTATTGCAAGGTGATGTGGGTAGTGGCAAAACAGTGATTGCAGCATTGGCTGCTGCGCGTGCCATGGATCATGGTTATCAAGCTGCCATCATGGCCCCGACAGAAATTCTGGCGGAGCAACACTATCTCAAAATGCAGGAGTGGTTTGGACCTATAGGGGTAAAGATTGCATGGCTCTCGGGCAGCTTGAAAGCTAAGGAAAAACGACTTGCACAAGAAATGATTGAGAGCGGTGAGGCGCAACTCATTATTGGTACACATGCACTCATTCAGGATAAGGTGAGTTTTGCGAAGTTGGGTTTAGCAGTCATTGATGAGCAACATCGATTTGGCGTAAGGCAGCGCTTAGAAATTCAGCAACGCGTTAGCTCGGAACTGTTTTATTGCCACCAATTAATGATGTCGGCTACTCCGATTCCACGGACTCTGGCAATGACCTATTACGCTGATCTGGATGTTTCAGTAATAGATGAATTGCCTCCAGGACGAAAACCGATTGCCACTAAGGTAGTGAAGGCGGCGCGCAGAGATGAAGTGATTGGAGGACTGCATGATTGGTTGGTTAAGGGATTACAAGCCTATTGGGTTTGTCCTTTGATTGAAGAGTCTGAAGTCTTGCAATTGCAAACCGCAGTTGAAAGTTTTGAGCAGCTCACACAGGCACTTCCGAACTTTAAGGTTGGTCTAGTACATGGGCGCTTGAAGAGCGAGGAGAAGGCTGCAGTGATGGCAGCTTTCAAAGCCAATGAAATCCAGCTCTTGGTGGCGACAACGGTGATTGAAGTTGGCGTGGATGTGCCCAATGCAGCACTCATGGTGATTGAACATGCAGAACGATTTGGCTATGCGCAGATTCATCAGTTACGAGGGCGTGTTGGGCGCGGTTCGGCAGATTCAGTCTGTATCTTGATGTATGCAGAGCCACTATCCATGGCGGCTAAAGAGCGCCTACAAACTTTACGAGAAACGTCAGACGGATTCGTAATAGCAGAGCGCGACTTATCGCTTCGTGGCCCAGGTGAATTATTGGGCGCCAAGCAATCTGGGGATGCTATGTTGCGATTTGTCGACCTTCAACGTGATGCATGGCTGATTGAGTTAGCTCAGACAGCAGCAGAGCGTCTGTTAGCTGAGCATGCCGACTTAGTTGAAAGACATCTTGAGCGTTGGCTTGGCTCTCGTACTGAGTTTCTAAAAGCTTGATAATTGCACTATGACTATGATTGCGAATAAAGAAAGACTATTGATCTGATGCGCGATCGTATTATTGCTTACGCTTACCTAATCCGTCTGGATAAACCAATCGGAACGCTACTTTTATTGTGGCCAACTTTATGGGCACTTTGGCTAGCAAGTAGCGGCTTTCCCGATTGGCATCTACTCATTATTTTTATCTTGGGAACATTTTTAATGCGCAGTGCCGGGTGCGCTATGAATGACTATGCGGATCAAGATTTTGATCGCCATGTTTTAAGAACTAGAGATCGCCCCATTACGAGTGGCAAGATTTCTGGAAAAGAGGCGCTGGCTGTGGCAGCCACTTTGGCATTGATAGCTTACTTACTTATTCAACCCCTGAATGCTTTAACTCAAGAGCTCTCTTTCTTTGCCTTAGCGGTTGCGATTATTTACCCTTTCACCAAACGTTTCTTTGCGATTCCGCAAGCAGTTCTTGGTATTGCCTTTGGTTTTGGTATTCCGATGGCCTATGCCGCCATATTGGATTTCATTCCAATGGAGGCTTGGGTTTTGTTTGTTGGCAATATCTTCTGGGCGATTGCTTACGATACAGCTTATGCCATGGTTGATCGTGATGATGATTTACGTTTAGGTTTGCGCACCTCGGCCATTACCTTTGGTCGATTTGATGTTTTAGCAATTGCCTTGAGTTATGCCCTGCTATTTCTGAGTCAGATTTGGGTCGCTCAATTAGCTAATCTGAATAATTTCTTTTGGGTGGGTTGGTGCTTTGCTGTAGCTTGTGCTCTATATCACCTGAAGTTAGTGGCTAGTCGTAAACGGGAAGATTGCTTTAAGGCATTTCGCCACAATAACTGGTTGGGCGGATTCCTATTTCTGGGAATCCTACTGGGTCTTACCTAATTCATCACCCATTGCCTTGCCACGTTGACTGGCTGCATCAACTGCCTTTTCAAGCGCACCATGCCAATCGAGTTGCTTGAGTATATCCAGTGCAGCAGCAGTAGTGCCACCCTTGGAAGTGACGCGTTCACGCAATACGCCTGCATACTCATCTGAGTTGTGAGCTAATTGTGTAGCACCCTCTAAAGTGGCATAGGCAAGTTTGCGAGCGGTGGCTGAGTCCAGTCCAAGTTTCTCGCCACTCGATTGCATAGCCTCCAAGAAAGCAAAAACATAGGCAGGGCCGCTGCCAGAAACAGCAGTAACAGCGTCCATGAGTTTTTCTTCACTCACCCAAACTGCTTGACCTACTGCATTGCAAATCGTTTCCGCAAGGGCGCGGTCAGATGCATTGACCGCAGCATCAGCGAATAGCCCAGTAATGCCCTTACCAATTAATGCTGGAGTATTGGGCATCGCACGCACACAACGCTCATGATCAAGCCAACGACTCATGTCTTTGAGGCGAATGCCGGCGGCTATGCTGAGAATGAGTGGGCCTGGTGCGGTCGCATGCTTGAGTTTTGCATTTAAAGACTTGGCTACTACATTGAAGTCCTGAGGCTTAATGGCCATCACTACGACATTATTTTTGGAGAAGTCAAAATTAATTTGATCCAAAGTACCAATGATCTGCACACCAAAATCTTGATGCAATTGCAAGCCAGTACTAGCATTGGCCTCGACTACAGATAATTGATTAGCCTCAAAACCATTGCTCAATAAGCCGCTAATTAAAGCGCGGCCCATATTGCCGCCGCCAATGAAGGTGATGTGGACGTTTTGGTTTATTTGTTGTGTGCTCATGCCTTGATCTTATCGCGCTTCCCAAAAATCGCGCTACCTATACGTACCATGGTGCTGCCTTCAGTGATTGCAGCCTCCAGATCATCAGACATCCCCATGGAGAGCGTATCAAAGAAATCAAACCCAACATCATTACTGTGTTTTGCCTTAATTCCGACGAAACACTCTCGAACGGCTGCAAAAGATTGATGTTGTTGGCTAACGTCATCGCTAGGTGCAGGAATTGCCATGAGTCCGCGAAGAGCTAAATGAGGTAATTTGGAAATCGCATCGCAAAGAGCATCAACCTCTTCGAGAGAAATGCCGCTTTTACTGTCCTCTTCGCTAACATTAATTTGAACGCAAACTTGCAATGGGCCTAGGTTAGAAAATTCTCCACGTTGAGTAGAAAGGCGTTCTGCGATTTTGAGGCGATCAATACTATGCACCCAGTCAAAGTGTTCTGCAACATCGCGTGTCTTGTTGCTTTGTAGTGGGCCAATAAAGTGCCACTCAAGCCAAGGGCGCAATTTAGATAGCTGCTGAATTTTTTCAACACCTTCTTGGGCATAATTTTCACCAAAGGCAGTTTGCCCGGCATGCATGGCCTCCTCAACCGCTATAGCGGGAAAGGTTTTACTGACAGCGAGAAGCTGAATATCCTCTGGCTCACGTTTAGCAGCCAAAGCTGCCAGCTCAAGCCTCTGCCTCAGCATCATGAGCTTGGTGGTGACTTGACTCATGATTGGATTTGACTTTGTTGATGAATGAGTTGGTCAACAATCTCAATCCAATGCAGAACTGGAGTGTCCTCTTGTTGAAGGTGGGTGATACAGCCAATATTTCCGGAAACAATCACTTGTGCGCCAGACTCTTCGCAGGCAGCATTGAGGTGAGTTAGTTTGTTATGGCGTAACTGTTCTGAGAGTTCTGGCTGGGTTACTGAATAAGTTCCTGCTGAGCCACAGCAGAGATGGCTATCAGCGCATAAGCGCACTCCAATGCCAATACCAGCCAAAAGGCCCTCTACCTTGCCGCGAATTTGTTGGCCATGTTGCAGCGTGCAGGGAGGGTGATACACCACACCAGGTTTTGGATCAACACCCACTAGAGCAACAAGCTCTTCTTGAAGCGCTTGCAAGATTTCTGAAATATCTTTAGTGAGATCGGAGATAGTCTTAGCCTTAGCGGCATATTTTGGGTCACTCGAAAATAGATGGCCATAATCTTTGACCATCACACCACAACCAGAAGCAGTCATCACAATAGCTTCAATGCCTTGCTCAACTTGCGGCCACCAAGCATCGATATTTTGTTTGGCATTTTCTAAGCCGCCAGCTTGATCATTTAAGTGGTAACGCAATGCACCACAGCAAGTGGCGTTAGGTGCAGAAATTAATTCAATCTTGAGCGCATCTAAAACACGTGCAGTTGCTGAGTTGATATTTGGCAGCATGCCAGGTTGAACGCAACCCTCAAGCAATAGCATCTTGCGTGAGTGGCTAGTCTGTGGCCTTGCATAGGGATCCGTATTTGTATTGAGCGCTTTATTTTTAGCTTCCGGAATCTTGCGCTGTATACCAGTGGGCATGAGTGGTCGAACTAAGCGGCCAATAGCCATCGCTGAATTAAATAACTTAGGACTGGTTAAACCCTCTTTCAGAGCCCAGCGGGTGAGGCGCTGACTAAGAGGGCGCTCGGGAGTATTTTCTTCTGCCCACTTGCGACCAATATCGACTAAGTTGCCATATTGCACACCACTTGGACAAGTACTTTCGCAATTGCGGCAAGTCAGGCAGCGATCCAAATGCAGACGTGTTTTTTCAGTAGGGGCTTGGCCTTCCGCCATTTGCTTAATGAGGTAGATGCGACCTCGAGGACCATCGAGCTCATCACCAAGCAATTGATAGGTGGGGCATGTCGCTGTGCAGAAGCCACAGTGCACACATTTACCAAGAATTCTGGCAGCTTCAATACCTTCAGGGGTATTGACAAATTGGGGGGCGAGTTGAGTTTGCATAAGAGCGCTAAAAGAGGGGCTAAAAGAGATGCTTAGGGAAGACGTGAAGTAGCAAATATGCCCGCAGGATCAAAGGCGGTTCTGAGGCGTGCTTGTACTGCCTCTAAAGCAGTTGAGTGCGCTTGCTCGCTCAAAAGGGTAAAGCGTTGCTTGCCCAGATCAACATTACTCCCTTGCTTAAAACGAGTTGCATGCCCGCCATGAGCACTAGCTAAGGTTTTGATGGATGCAAAAGTAGCATCATCACCTGGCGCCTTTAGCCAACGTTGCTGGCCATGCCATTCCAAAGCAATGTCACCGCTGATATTCTCTAGAGTGAGTGGTCCGCAGGCGGCTGGAAGTGCGAGACGATACAAAGTCTCATCACTGTTCAGGATTGAAAAAACAGCTAATTGTTGTTCGCGCAAAGCAGCCCAAAATTCTGAAGCAAATTGAGTGTCTAATTCTTTTGCGTTGACAGCTGCGCCCATAATCGGAATCGCCGCTTTGACTGCAGCAGCGGCACCGGCTAAGCGAATAGTGAGTTCACCATCTCCACCTGTTGAGCTTCCGATCCAGCAGCTTGCCGAGAGCGGTAAAGGTTGCCCTGCCCATTCATTTACGAGTTGCAGTGCGCGTGCTTGGGTAATGTTGCAACGAAGAGATGTTGTAGCAGCTGGTCGCGGTAATACTTTGACAGAAGCCTCTAGTAACAGCGACAAGGTTCCCATTGACCCAGGTAACAAGCGTGAGACATCATATCCCGCAACATTCTTCATCACCTTGCCGCCAAAGGATAAGTCTTGACCTTTACCATCAAGAATACGAACTCCTAGAACAAAATCACGTAAATTACCCGCGCTAATACGCCCTGGACCTGCTAAGCCTGCAGCGATGGTTCCACCAAAAGTTGCGTCCTCACCAAAGTGGGGTGGCTCAAATGCCAACATTTGATTCTTATCGGCTAAAGCAGCTTCAATTTCTTTTAGTGGTGTGCCGGCGCACGCAGTGATCACGAGCTCTTCAGGCTGGTATTCCAGAATTCCAGAGTAAGTGCGGGTATTTAACTTGGCATAAGAATTAGCATTCCCATACCAAGACTTTGTGCCGCCGCCTTCAATGGATAAAGGAGTTTTGTTTTTAACTGCTGCCAAAATTTGCTCGCGAAATAGATCAATATTGGTATTGCTAGCTGTCGACATTAAAAGCGCTCCAACTCAGGATGCGGTAAGTTGCCACCACTAATCCGCATGCGACCATATTCAGCGCAGCGATTCAAAGTAGGAATAGCCTTGTCAGGATTTAATAGTCGCTCTGGATCGAATGCTGATTTAACACCCCAAAATGATTCACGTTCACCTTCCCCAAATTGAATACACATGGAGTTAATTTTTTCAATACCAACACCGTGCTCACCAGTAATCGTGCCATTAAGCTCAACACAAGCTTCTAAAATTTCAGTACCAAATTCTTCGGCGCGATGCCACTCATCCTGATCAGCACCGTTAAATAAAATGAGGGGATGCATATTGCCATCACCTGCATGAAATACATTTAAGCAGACAAGGCCATATTTCTTTTCCATGCCCTGAATACGTTTTAGTAGTGTGCCAATATTTCTGCGCGGGATGGTGCCATCCATGCAGTAGTAGTCGGCTGCTAAGCGGCCTGCTGCTGGAAAAGCATTTTTACGACCGCTCCAAAACTTCAGGCGCTCTGCTTCATTCTGAGAAATCTGAATGCCGCTAGCGCCAGCTTGCTCTAGAACTTTAGTCATACGCTCAATCTCTTCTGCAACCTCTTCAGGCGTGCCGTCGGATTCGCAAAGCAGAATAGTTTCGGCTTCAAGGTCATATCCTGCATGAACAAATTCTTCTACTGCGCGAGTGGTGGCTTTGTCCATCATTTCCAGACCAGCTGGAATAATCCCGGCGGCAATGATGGCCGCTACTGCATCGGCACCTTTTTCAATATCGTCAAAGCTAGCCATAATGACTCGCGCCAACTTGGGTTTAGCAACCAACTTTACTGTAACTTCGGTCACTACAGCAAGCATGCCTTCACTGCCCATCACGATCGCCAATAAATCAAGTCCCGGAGAGTCGGGTGCAAGACTACCGAACTCTACGATCTCACCGTTCATCAAGATGCCACGCACTTTCAAAACGTTGTGAAGCGTCAAGCCGTATTTGAGGCAGTGCACACCGCCGGAGTTTTCATTGACATTTCCGCCAATAGAGCAAGCGATCTGTGAGGATGGGTCTGGAGCGTAATACAGTCCGAGATGGGCTACTGCTTCGGAAATCGCTAAATTACGAACGCCCGGTTGCACAACTGCAGTTCTGGTGAATGGATCAATATTGATAATCTTTTTGAGTTTGGCAAGTGAAAGCACTAAACCCTGAGATATGGGCATAGCACCACCAGATAATCCAGTCCCAGACCCACGGGGGACAATGGGCACTTGCATCGCAAAGCAAGTCTTCAGAATCTGAACAACCTGCTCCTCAGTTTCTGGCAGAGCTACTGCCAGGGGCATACGTCGATAGGCTGCGAGGCCATCGCATTCATAAGGAATGGTGTCCTCGGGCTCCCACAACAAGGCATGTTCGGGGAGGATAGGGCGCAGGGCCGATACCAATTTGGATTGCAGGGCGGTAATAGCCGCTAGTTCGGGGGGTGGGGTCACCATATTCATAGGAATCATTTTAGCCATTTACCTATAATTAGTTTTATGGGAAATCGACTTTCAAAAATAGCCACCAGAACTGGTGATGCAGGCATGACCGGACTTGGCGATGGTAGTCGGGTCGAAAAGGATCATTTGCGCATTTGCGCCATGGGCGATATCGATGAATTGAACTCTGAAATCGGGGTTTTGATGACTGAATCGATCCCCGAAAGTCTTGCAGAGGAGTTCAAAAGTCTATTTTTGCAAGTACAGCATGACTTATTCGACTTAGGTGGGGAGCTCTGTATTCCCAATTACACCCTACTCAAGCCAGAGCAGGTAGCTCATTTGGATATTTGGCTTGAAAAATACAATGCGACTTTGCCTCCTCTGACTGAATTTATTCTTCCAGGCGGCACTCGCGCAGCTTCTCAAGCTCATGTCTGTCGCACGGTCTGTAGACGGGCGGAGAGATCGATTGTGCGCTTGGGTTGGGAGGAGCCTTTATACGATGCCCCGCGTCAATACGTCAATCGCTTATCAGATCTATTGTTTGTATTAGCGCGGGTACTCAATCGTGCGGCGGGTGGTCAAGACGTTCTATGGAAGCACGAAAAAAAAGAGACTAAATAAATTAGTCTCTTTTAGGATTAATAAAGCAGATCCACTTTATTTTCTTAACTCATTATTTCTTTGCTTTTCTGCGGTTCTTGACAGCTAAAGCCAAGCGTTGCAACACATTGACTGAGTCTTCCCAGTTAATGCAAGCATCCGTAATACTCTTGCCATATTCCAATTTGTTTGGATCATCTTTTCCAGGCGAGAATTTTTGTGCGCCATCGTTAAGATGACTTTCAATCATGACACCAAAAATTTGCTTTGAGCCAGATTCAATTTGCTCAGCAATATTTTCTGCCACCACAATTTGACGCTCATGTTTTTTGCTAGAGTTTGCGTGCGATAAGTCAACCATCAAACTGGCTGGAAGCTTGGCTGCTTCAAGCTCAGAGCAGGCTGCTTGCACATATTGCGCTTCATAGTTAGGCTCTTTACCACCACGTAAAATAACGTGACAGTCTTTATTGCCTTTAGTTTCCACAATAGATACTTGACCATTCTTGTGAACTGATAAGAAATGGTGTGGACGACTAGCTGCCTGAATGGCGTCGGTAGCAATCTTGATATTGCCATCAGTGCCATTCTTAAATCCGATTGGTGCCGAGAGGCCTGAAGCTAATTCACGATGCACCTGACTCTCGGTTGTGCGTGCACCAATAGCGCCCCAAGAAATCAGATCTGCAATATATTGCGGAGAAATCACATCTAAAAATTCGCTACCTGCAGGCATGCCTAGGCGATTAATTTCCATCAACACTTGGCGAGCCATGCGTAAGCCTTCTTCAATGCGATAGCTCTCATCCAAGTACGGGTCGTTAATCAAGCCCTTCCAACCAACAGTAGTGCGTGGCTTTTCAAAATAGACTCGCATCACAATTTCAAGTTCACCTGCAAAACGATCACGCTCTGTGATTAGTCTTTGGCAATACTCTAGTGCTGCACGAGGATCATGAATCGAGCAAGGTCCGATGATGACAAGTAGGCGATCATCTTTTCCATGAATGATGTCGCGAATCTTTTTACGTGTCTTACTGATGAGTGCTTCTGTAGGTGTTCCAGCAATCGGAAAGAAGCGAATCAGATGCTCTGGTGGCGGCAGAACAGTAATGTTGTGAATGCGTTGATCATCCGTATCTGACGTTTTATCAACGGCAGCGTACCAGTTTGCGGGATTCGTATTTTGTTGGCTCATTCAGCTATTTTAAGCCGTATTAAGCCGTTCCTCCGACAGTCAGGCTATCGATGCGTAAAGTTGGCTGCCCAACGCCCACGGGAACGCTCTGACCCTCTTTGCCGCAAACCCCGATACCACCGTCTAATTTCAGGTCATTTCCGATCATGGAGACCTGTTTTAAGGACTCTGGGCCACTACCAATAATGGTCGCGCCTTTGACAGGATATTGAATTTTGCCGTTTTCTACCCAATAGGCTTCAGAGGCTGAAAATACGAATTTACCGCTTGTAATGTCGACTTGACCGCCCCCAAAGTTGACGGCGTAAAGGCCGCGTTTAATACTGGCCACGATTTCTTGGGGATCATCCTTGCCGGCCAACATATAGGTATTAGTCATGCGTGGCATCGGTAGGGAGGCAAAACTCTCGCGGCGTCCATTGCCTGTCAGAGGCATATTCATGAGTCTGGCATTCAGGCTGTCCTGAATGTAGCCCTTCAAAATGCCATCTTCAATGAGGGTGGTGCATTGAGTGGGGGTGCCTTCATCATCGATATTGAGTGAGCCGCGACGACCGGAGAGTGTTCCGTCATCAACTACCGTGACACCTTTAGCAGCAACTCGCTGCCCAATACAGCCAGCAAAAGCAGACGAGCCTTTGCGATTAAAGTCGCCCTCAAGGCCATGACCTACTGCTTCGTGTAGTAATACTCCAGGCCATCCTGGTCCCATCACTACTGTCATTGGGCCCGCTGGGGCAGGGCGAGAATCTAGATTAATCAGTGCACCATCAACAGCCTCATCAACATATTGGTTAATTAGTTCTGTATTGAAGTAGTGATAATCATGACGAGCGCCACCGCCCGAGGATCCGGATTCGCGTCGACCATTTTGTTCAGCAATCACATGGACTGATACCCGTACGAGTGGACGTACATCAGCTGCTAATAGGCCATCAGCTCGAACTACGAGCACCACATCAAACTCACCAGCCAAACTAGCCATCACCTGAATGATCCGTGGGTCACGCGCTTTTGCACGACGCTCAATACCCTCGAGTAAAGCAATTTTTTCTTGGGGTGCTAGTGAATCTAAAGGATTTAAGTCTGAGTAGAGTCCGTTGGAAACCGGCGTAAAGATTTTGTTTGCAACAGCACGTGTACCGCCTTGGGGTCCAATTACTCGAGTAGATTTGGCTGCTTTATTTAGGGCCTCTAAATTAATTTCATCAGAGTAAGCAAAGGCAGTCTTATCTCCATAGATTGCGCGCACACCAACACCCTGATCAATACTAAAGCTGCCGGATTTCACAATACCTTCTTCCAGGCTCCAGCTCTCGCTACGGGTGTGTTGGAAATACAGGTCAGCATCGTCGAGCTGATGCGTAAACATATTGCCAAAGGTGTGATGCAAATCTTGCTCAGAAAGGCCGGTCGGCTCAAGGAGAATGGATTTAGCCAGCTTGAGAAGATCGGCCTGTTTCTTGGGCTTAGTCCAATTACTTGGAAATAATGCTTCTGGTGCTTTCATCTTGATTTTGCTGAACTTTCTATATTAAAGCTTGCGGTGTTTTAGTGCAGGTAGCTTAGAGCGTACCTCTTTTAATTTATCTTTGCTGAGCATGCCCTGAATAAAACCCTCCCCCTCAGGAAGATTACTCAATATCTCTCCCCATGGATCGACTAGCATGCTCTCACCCCAAGTGCGTCGTTGATTCAAGTGAAGGCCTCCTTGAGCTGAGGCTAGAACATAGCATTGGTTTTCAATTGCGCGAGCGCGCAGAAGAATTTCCCAATGATCTTTACCGGTGGTGTGGGTAAACGCAGCTGGAATAATGTGACAGTCCACTTGGCCAAGGGCGCGGTATAACTCTGGAAAACGTAGGTCATAACAAATGCTTAAGCCAAAACGCCATTCCACTCCATTAAGCTGGATTACAAATTGGCCTGGCTGGCTTCCTGCTGAAATAGTTTCAGACTCTTCGTAACGTTCGGTTGGAGTTTGAAAGCCAAATAAATGAATTTTGTCGTAACGAGCGATTTGCATGCCAAGAGGATCAAATACTAAGGAGGTATTGAGAACCTTATTGGATTCTTTAGCCTCCAGAGGGATGGTTCCGGCAACTAGATAGATATTATTTTCTTGTGCAATCGCGGCAAGTCGTTCTTGAATCGGACCAGACCCTGCCGTTTCCCGAACATTGACCTTATCGGTATCTTTCAATCCCATTAAGCAAAAATATTCCGGCAGCACGGCAATCTGTGCCCCGCAATCTGTAGCAGCTTTAATTAAGCGAGCTGCAGTCTCGAGATTTTCATGGAGGCTGGGAGTCGACACCATTTGTATCGAGGCTATATTGAGTTCAGAAGCATTTCTTGGTGCGTTCATCTATTAACCTGGCATTTGGGTGGGCGCGTTTTGGTTTGCAGGCGGGTTTGCAGGAGCAGAATTAGGGGAGTTCGGTTTTGTTTGCTCTTTCAAAAGATTCTTGGTGCGAATCGTCTCTAAAGTTTTAGCATCGAGCGGTTGACCTTTTTGATCAAGCGGAATTACTTCAGGATTTTCCCAAGATCCCTGAACTAAATAATCTGTTTGCATAGTGCGATTAATTTGATTGGTAATGAGGTACTGCCCCAACACTGCTCCTAAGCCAATGATGGGGTTGATTGCAAATGCTGCTAGGGAGCCTGCAGTGGCATCAATCGTAGGAAATATAGTAATTCGGAGATCTTGGGTTTCTTTGGCGACATTGATTTGCCCCGTCATGGCAACCCGAGCTTGATCCAGAATCATGGTGAATTGTTTGGTTTGCGCAACTCCTTGGGCAACCTCAAAGTTGCTAGTGATGGAATTGAAAGGCGTACCTTTAGTTGCTAAGTTTCCTAGACTACCTTTTAGGTCAAAAGTTGCAAATCTAAAGAGACTCTGCAGACTGAGAACATCTAATAACTTAGCCCCATCAGTATTGACTTCTAGTAAGCGGCCTTTAGCAAGGTCTAGGCTAACGTTGCCAGCAAGAGAATCATAGGATGGAGAAAATGGTGACCCACGCCACGAGAGTGAGGCATTGAGCTTTCCTTCACCACCCTCTACCGACTTAGAGTTACTCCAATGAGCAATAATTTGTCCCGCATCTTTAATATTCACATCCGCAGTAAATGAACTTAGTTCAGGGTTATTTTGGATGCTGGCCTGCCACTGACCTTTGATAGTGGAATTGCCTTGAGGATTATTAATTTGCATTGACTCAAGCTTCATAAGGTCACGACTGGTTTTGGACTTGATTTTTACGGCACCCAGTTGCACCTTTGTCCAACTCAAATCATCGATCGTTAAATCTAGGCTAGGGATAGCATTCGGGTCTACCGGACTCTTGAGGGAAGTCGCTTTTTTTGTAGCACCCTCCTTGGATAGCAAGTCTGCAGATGTGCGTTGATCTGGAACTTTTAAGCGCGCAAGTCTTCCAGAAATAAATCCGCTAGGGTGATCATTGTTGCTGGGTTGCCATTGCATTTGACCAGTAATCTGGGGTGAATTTAAACGCAGTTGCCAAGTAATATTTTTTTTCTGAGACTGCATACTGATATCAATCCACTCACGATCTAGAGCGATTAATTTCTTAACTTGAGCGGAGATTTGTATGTCTTCCTGGGGGGCATTCGGCGAATTGACTTCATTCGTTTTACTCTTTGATTTCCCTGTCCCTAAAAACTCTACCCACTGATCAAGATCTAGTTCATTGCTTGTTAGGTTGAGTGAAAGGCCTTGCTGTGGCAGCGGTGTTGGAGACCCAATACCTATTGCATTTTTTACTAAATTGGTGGAATTGAGATTTCCCTGAAGAAAATATTGGTCTCCTAATTTTCCAGACCAATCTGCACGTATTAAATTATTCTTGCTAGCTGGGTAAATTTTTAGGCTGAGTTCACCCAACATAGGAGTTCCTGCTAATTTCTTGGCAGGTGAGGGGGCAGAGCTTGCCCAGTTGCGTAAATCAAAATTAAGCTTAGTTTGGCTACCTGCTTTATTAAAGTTGATCAGACCTTCATATTTGGCTGTTCCGCTCATCGCGGTTAGGAGTGCTGGGTGAGCTCGAGATTTTAAATTTCCTGAAATGTAATCTTTGATAAAGCTAGCATTGATATCGCCCCCAATACTAAAGCTCGTGTTGCCTGGCGAAGAGGGCGCACTAGCAATCTTTAAGACCCCGCCTAAAAAGTTTGCAGTGACACTATCAAACTCAGGATTGACTTCGGTAATGCGCACCTTGCCTTTCAGGTTTTCTAAGGGGGGAATCTGCCCCCATTGCACTTGATTTCCGGGAAGATTCATTTTTGCATCAAAGTTGACATCGTCGCCTCCAGATAGCGGAATTTTTAAGTCAATACCCATATTCACTGGGCCTTTAAGGGAGAGATTCTTGGCTAAGTTTGCTTGCGCAATACCGACGGGTGATGCAAATACATATTCGAGGATTTCAGAGCCATCACCCTCAATTGAGCCATTGATGAGCAATGCCAGATTTTTAGCGCTAAGATCCGGAATTTGTGCTTTGACCTTGGTGATTGCCACCTTTTTGTAGCTTGCTTTATCGACGTCAATATTCAAAGCCGCTTGTTTCATGGTGATACTGCCACTGACATTGTTGAGCGCTGACCAAACCCCTTGGCTTTTTGGTAGCAGAGGCACTGGCTTGAAGCTTGCCTTGGAGAATGGCAGGTTTAAGTTGAGCTCTCCCACGGTACCAGCTGGGTAAGGCGCCTGATTGGGGTCACCTTTAATATGCAAAGAGCCATTTTGAATTTCCCCGGATTCAAAGGCTTTGCTTAGGTATAAGCGGCTATCCTTATCCATTCCAACTGGCAAATAGCGATGTGCTGTAGCTAACTTAGCCTTAACAAACTCCATATCTAGAGTTATCTGATCGGGTTGTTTAGCGGCGCCGATCAGATAGTTGAGATCAAAATTGGTAGTGATTTCAGAGTTACTGAGTTGTAATTTCTTGGCATTAATTAGCCAGCCACCTTTTTGTTTGGACCAGCTAATCTCACCTTTTGCACGGTCCAGTTGAATTTCAGAATCGGATAAAAAGTCACTCATCTCCAACTCAAGATTTCTGGAATCTAGTGTGAAGTTACCTTGTTTCTGATTGCTAACTAAGTTGCCAGATAAATTTGCAACTGAGGGCATCGATTTATTAACCCCAGTGAAGCTAACGTCACTGAGCTTTGCGCTGATAGTGAAGTCGAGCTTATTGGAGGAAAACCAATTTCCTGGAATAGGTAAGGCTGATAGGGCAGATTGGCTCTCGGACCAATTCATATCTACATTCTGTAACTCACCATCTGCTTCAGAAAGCTTGATCCATTGATGAATCTTTTTAGGCAGCGGAAGATTGAGAGCGAAGAGTGCAATATCCTCCAATTGTATTTTCGGTGATGAGAAACCGAACTCTTTGATCTCGCCACCCTCTTTTGGTGGACGCCAGCGGAAAGTAATGGGGCTTAATTTTTCAAGTGGTGCAGTTTGTGGACTATCGATATTGCGCCATGCCAAGGTTTTTGTTGTAAGGGAATTTAAGCCGCCATCTGTATCTTGGATCAGCTCTGTCTCTAGCCTGCCAAACTCAAGGGGATCTTCATCCTTATTTAATTGCACTATGAGCTGATCTGCTGTTAAGGACATTTGTCCACCATTAGCATTACTACCATCCAGCTTCAGGCTGCCCTTGGAGTTGACCTTGCCACCTAGCTCGTGGATCGGAAGACTCAGGTCTTTAGAAATTTGACTGAGCTTGAGCTCAGTCAAATCCCATGAAATGGTTCCGATCCAGTCACGCCAATTGCCTGCCTGACCGCCAAGATGATGGACAAAGTCAGCTTCGAGTTTGATTGGACTTGGACTCCAAGGTGTTTGAGTGATGAGCTGACCCTCATGACTGCGAATGCCGTTGATTAAGTAGAAGCTTTGAATATCAATGGCGGTTTTTAACCTCCGACTTTGTTGGTCTTCCCAGTAAATTTTGGCATTGTTAACTCGGATATTGTTTTGAGCGAGTAACCAGTTTCCGGTTGAAAAATTATTGGCATCGCCTTGAATTGGAATTCCGGCAATTGAAACAATACCTTTTACATCTCGCTGAGCGTATAGCTGCGCCCGATCAATGGTGATCTCGTGAAAATAGGGCGCTAAATAATAGAAAGAAAGCCAACTGAGTTGCCCGCTGATATCTTCAATGAGTAAGGGCGGAGTGGAATTGCCTGCGCTATTGAATCGCAAGCCTTGAATTGCAAAGCTTGGTCGAATTCCAGTCCAAGATACCTGGACATCATCCATCGTGACATTGGCGCCTAAGCGAGCACTCATTAAGCGCTCTATGGTGGATTTTGATTTTTCAATCTGTGGCCATAGAACAAAACGCACCCCAAGATGGCCCAATACAAAAAAAGCCACAGCGATACCTGCAAGAATGAGGGCACGCTTACGCCAGCGACCACCAGAACCTGGAGGACGCTTTTGAAGCACGCTCTGCAGGCGAGTCCGGATGATGTTTACAAGCATGGCCTCTATTATCCGTCAGCTATTAGGTGATCGCCAAGCTTCTGCAGGTTTAGGTCTAGAGTCAGATTAAGATGGAGAAATGACTGACTTTGCCGCCCAAATTGAATTTCTAAAGCAGCACTCTAGCTATGCGCAGCGGTGGCTCAATTCTCGCCCTGATTGGGTTGATTGGCTTCGTTCTCAGGGCGCCCAAAAAGTGGATGTAGTTGGAATCGAAGATTTATTGGCCCCTTGCCAAGATGCTTTAGCTGCCCCTGAGCAAGATGAGGCTCAGTTTATGGCGGATCTGAGGCTGGCAAGGCAACGCCTCATGCTCTGGATTGCCTTCCGAGACCTCAATGGTATGGCTGACCTCAGTGAGGTAACGCATGCACTGAGTCATTTTGCTGAGGAGACGGTAGCCCTTTCGATTGCCTATATCCGAGTAGATCAGCAACGTCGTTTTGGCTTGCCTTGGAGTCGGGTCACAGATTCAGAGATGCCTTTAATGGTGGTGGGTATGGGTAAGTTGGGTGGGCTAGAACTCAACCTTTCTTCTGATATCGACCTGATCTTTTTGTATGAACACGAAGGTGATACTCAGGGCGGACCTAAGAGTCTGTCCTATCACGAGTGGTTTACGCGAATGGGTAAGCGCCTGATTAAATTATTGGCAGAGCATGACGCCAATGGGTTTGTATTTCGGGTGGATATGCGCTTAAGGCCCAATGGAGACTCTGGTCCCCTGGTCTGTAGTCTCGATATGCTCGAAGAATATTTATTGGTACAAGGCAGAGAGTGGGAGCGCTACGCTTGGATTAAGGGTAGGTTGATCTCACCTTTACCTGACTCCTCCCCTTTTGCTTATTGCGAGCGTGAGCTCGATCAACTTATTCGCCCTTTCGTATATCGTCGACATTTAGATTATGGTGTGATTGCATCCATCCGTGAGCTGCATGCGCAAATACAGCATGAGGCTGAGAAGCGCTCCTCTAATCATCATGGTCGATCTAGAGATATTAAATTGGGTCGTGGCGGCATCCGAGAGATTGAGTTCTTAGCGCAAATGTTTCAGTTGATGCGGGGTGGTACCGATCCTCGATTTCGTATTCGACCTACTCTAGAGGTATTGGAGTTGATAAAGCAGCAAGGTATTTTGCCTGCCAAAGAAAGTGATGATTTAAAGACTGCATACATTTACTTACGTCGCTTAGAGCATCGGATCCAGGTTTGGGAGGATCAGCAGACACACTATTTGCCCGAGGATGAGGCTCCTCGTGCTCGCTTGGCGGCGAGTATGGTCGGTCCTGATCAGACTCAAGAACAAGCCCGTTTTTTATCTGAGCTCGACACACACCAAACGGCAGTAGCTCAGCATTTTGAAAAAGCTTTTGTACTCGATGATGCTGCACGCTTAGACAATACCTCTCTTCCGGCAGGCTGGGAGCCTGACATCACCCTATTCCCAGAGTCTGCTGCCCGATGGTTGGCTTGGGCTGATAGCTCTAAGCAAAGACAGTTGCCAGAAAAAAGTAGAATTATTTTTAACAACCTGATTCGCAAAGCTGCAGAGAACTTACAAGTGGATCAGCCAATTGTGATTAGCGCAGATCAAACCTTGCTTCGCTTTTTTGATTTGCTAGAAGCGGTTGCAAGGCGCAGCGCCTATCTCTCTATCTTGTCTGAATATCCTCAGGCACTATTCAATGTATTGGCTTTGCTCAAGACCTCTCAATGGGGTGCGCAATATTTAACTCGGCATCCTCATCTCTTGGATTATTTGCTCAACTCGCGGACTGAGAAAGCCCTGATCGAAGATCCGGAACAGTATTGGCAAGAAGTAAAAGCGACCCTGGATATGCGTCTTGATGACGTGATGGCAGATGGTGATGGCTCAGAGCAGGCGATGGATATTTTGCGCATTACCCATCACACCGAAACCTTTATCACTTTGCTCGCAGACTTAGGAATTGGCATGGATCACGAGCTTTCGGTTGAGAAGGTAAGTGATCATCTATCTGCTTTGGCAGACTTGATATTGCAGACCACTTTTGAGCGGGTATGGCATAGCGTTGCCCAGAAGTTTGCATTACCGCTTGATGCGAATGCGCCATTCGCAGTAATTTCTTATGGCAAGTTGGGTGGCAAAGAGTTGGGATACTCCTCCGACTTAGACTTGGTTTTCTTGTATCAAGCCGAAGAAACTGATTTTGCTGCCCAAGAAATTTATGCGCTACTCGCTAAGCGGATGATCAACTGGTTAACCGCCTATACGTCGGCCGGGAGTCTCTTTGAGATCGACACACGACTTCGCCCAAATGGTTCCGCTGGATTTCTAGTAACAAACGCCGATGCATTTAAGAAATACCAGATGCGGGAGGGTGACAACGCCGCATGGGTTTGGGAGCATCAAGCTCTGACACGAGCTAGATCCTCGGCGGGATCAAGAGTAGTTGGAGAATTTTTTGATAGTGTGCGATTTGACGTTTTAAGTCAGAAGCGCGATGTCGGGCAACTACGCCACGAGATTTTAGAGATGCGTCGTAAGGTTCATGCTGGACATCCAAACCCTAGTCCCGACTTTGATTTGAAGCATGATGCCGGCGGTATGGTGGATATTGAATTTATCGTGCAATTTTTAGTCTTGGCATTCTCAAACGCCTATCCACAGTTGATTGGTAATCTGGGAAACATCGCCTTACTTCGGATTGCTGGAGAGGTGGGCTTAATTCAAGCTTCAGTAGCGCAAGAGGTGGGGGATGCCTATCGTTTGCTGCGGGCACGCCAACATCGCTTGCGTTTAGATGGCGCAGAAAAGACGCGGGTAGATTTAGCACTTGAGCCTGGGCTGGTTCAAGCAAGAGAAGTGGTGCTGAATTTATGGCAAGAAATCTTTCTGGCCCCTTCGGATACTGAAGAAGCTTAGTTTTGCTCTAATAACTCGCGAGCGTGTCGGCGTGTAGTGTCGGTAATCGTTGCTCCGCCCAGCATGCGCGCAACTTCCTCTACTCGCTCGGACCTTCCAAGTGGCATGACCTGTGAGAGGGTTTTATCACCCGCTTGAGATTTGCTTACTTTGAGGTGGTGATTACCTTGCGCAGCCACTTGTGGCAAGTGAGTCACACACAGAATTTGATGCGACTCACCGAGTTGACGCAACAACTTTCCAACCGTCTCTGCAACGGCTCCGCCAATACCAGCATCGACTTCATCAAATATGAGTGTGGGTGTAAATGATGCCTTGCTAGTGATGACGCTGATGGCTAAGCTAATACGCGCTAATTCACCGCCGGAAGCTACTTTTGCTAAAGAGCGCGGTGTGCTTCCAGCATGGCCTGCAACCAGGAACTCAATTTGCTCGAGACCATGAGTGCCACCTTCGGCCAAAGGTAGTAAGGCAATCTCCAGTTGTCCACCCGCCATCGATAGGTCCTGCATCGCAGTGGTAACTTGTTTACCCAAATCTAGCGCAGCCTTGTTACGTTTTTGTGAGAGTTGCTTTGCTTGTTTGAGATAGGCAGGCTCTTCTTGTTTCACTCTCTCACGTAAGGCCTCTATATTTTGCGAGGCCGTTAATGCCTCTAAACGTTCGGTAGTATCTAAAAGAAGCTTTGGTAAGTCATCTGCTTCGGTGCGGTATTTTCTGGCTGCACCATGAAGCGCTTGCATGCGCTCCTCCACCTCGCTAAGGCGTGCGGGATCTAAATCGAGTTTTTGTAGGTAGCGATTGAGACCATGCACTGCTTCATCTATCTGAATTTGGGCTGACTCTAAGGCTTGACTGATATCGCTCAGTCCGGAGTCATGCTCTGCTAGTGCGCTGATATTAGCGCTAGCCTTAGAGAGGGTAGATTCGACAGAGTTATCCGCATCACTCAGAGCATCAATTGCCTCTTGGCAACCGCTCATAATTTTTGCGCCATTGGCTAGGCGTGCATGCTCACTTTGAATGGTGGTCCATTCGCCTTCCTGTGGAGAGAGCTCATTGAGCTCCTCCAATTGCCATTCCAAACGCTCTCGCTCGCGTTCAATATCTTGTCCAGCATTTTCAGCTTGCTCTAGTCTGCGACGCGATTCATTCAGAGTTTTAAATAATTGGAAGACCTCAGTAACTAAATCTAGATGATTAGCATGGCGATCTAGTAGTTCGCGCTGCGCGCCACCTTTGAGTAAAAGTTGATGCGCATGTTGACCATGAATATCTACCAATTGATCGCCTGCCTCTCGCAGTTGCGCTAAGGTTGCTACGCTACCATTAATAAAAGCGCGGCTACGGCCATTGGCCTCTACAGTTCTTTTCAGTAAAAGACTTTGCCCATCATCTTCCAGTGGAAAACCTTGCTCATCCAGCCATTGATTGAAGTGTTTAATTTGCTGTGCGTCAATCCGAAAGAGTGCGCTAATTTCTGCACGACTGCAGCCTTCACGAATTTGGCTGCTATCTGCACGTTCGCCCAATACCAAAGCTAACGCATCTAAGAGGATGGATTTACCAGCGCCTGTTTCACCAGTCAGGACTGTAAACCCAGAGGAAAAGTCAAGTTCTAGCTGGTCAACAATGACAAAGTCGCGAAGCGATAGTGTTTGTAGCATGCTTTAGCGTACCAAAAAATTCGACATCAGAATGTCGATGGGTACTCATTCCAATGTAACTTCTCTCGCAAGGTTTTGTAGTCACTATGACTGCGAGGGTGAAGTAGGGTGATTGTTTTTTCAGATTGACTGACTTCAATGATGTCACCTGATTGCAAATGAGTTTGTGATTGCATGTCAAAGTTCACAATCACTTCTCTGCCATCAACCACTTCGATTCTCACCACAATGTCTTGAGGTAAGACGATGGGGCGATTAGATAAAGAGTGCGGTGCAATTGGTGCCAATAGTATTCCGGCAACCCGTGGATGCAGAATCGGCCCGCCAGCAGAAAGGGCGTAAGCCGTTGAACCGGTAGGGGTGGACACGATCAACCCATCTGATCGCTGGTTATACATAAATGAACCGTTGACGCGCACTGCGAGCTCGACCATTCCTGATATTCCGGAGCGATTAACCACTACATCATTCAGGGCGAGGGCTTGATTAATTTTTTTGCCATCACGCATCACCACTGCAGCTAGTAGCGTTCTGGTATCGGCTTCGTAATCACCAGCAATAATTTGCGGCAAAACCGCTTGAACGTTTTGGATGGGGATGTCGGTCATATAGCCCAAGCGGCCCATATTGATGCCAACCAGGGGGACATTGCTGCCGGCCAGTTGACGACCAATTCCAAGCATTGTCCCGTCACCCCCTAAAACTACTGCTAAATCAATAGCTCCCGCAAACTCCTCTACTTTTTTGATCGGGTAGGCAGTTAGGCTTAAGTGGCTTGCGGTGGAACTTTCAACGTAAACCTCGCAGCCTTGCTGTCCGAGTAGTGCTGCCAGGTCCTTAAGACGCTCTTGAATGCCGTCAGCCTGATATTTACCGACAAGCGCAACCCGGCCAAAGGCCTTTTTGCTGGAATTTGGGTATGGGCTTAACATATAACGATTAAACCATACGCATAAAATCCCTTCCACCATGGATGATCGTTCCCGCGCCTTACTGAAAACCCTCATCGAGCGCTATATCGAAGAGGGGCAGCCTATTGGCTCACGCACCCTATCTCGATTCTCGGGATTGGATCTTTCTGCGGCCACGATTCGCAATGTCATGGCGGATTTAGAGGAAATGGGCTTGGTAACTAGCCCCCATACCTCAGCGGGTCGCATCCCAACCCCAAGGGGCTATCGCCTCTTTGTGGATACGATGGTGACCGTTCGCCCCCTAGAAGAAATTGCCGCCCGTGAGATGGAAAAGGGGCTTTTGCCAGATTCACCCCAAAGGGTGCTCAACTCCGCTGCGCAAATTCTGTCTAATTTGACTCATTTTGCCGGGGTGGTGATGACGCCCAAGCGGGCTCAGGTCTTCAAGCATATTGAATTCTTGAGGCTTGGTGAGGGCAAAATCTTGCTCATTATGGTTACACCTGAAGGCGATGTTCAAAACCGCATCCTTCCGACCTCGCAGGACTACACCCCAAGTCAACTAGTTGAGGCTGGAAATTACATCAATACTCAGTTTGCCGGCAAGAGTTTTGCAGAAGTGCGTGCGCACCTTGCCTCTGATTTGGATAATTTGCGAAGTGATATCTCGGGGCTGATGGCTCTGGCATTGCACAGTGGCGTTAGTGATTACGGTATGGGTCAAGGAGATATGCTGCTATCAGGTGAGCGGCGTTTACTGAATGTTGGAGATCTCAGTACGAATTTGGATAAGTTACGCAAGATGTTCGATATGCTCGAGCAAAAGTCGGTCCTCATGCAGTTGCTAGACGTATCTAGTCATGCCGATGGTATTCAAATTTTTATTGGCGGCGAAAGTGATTTGCTGCCTTATGAAGATTTGGCGGTCATCAGTGCGCCTTACAGTGTAGATGGTCAGATCGTGGGAACCCTTGGCGTAATTGGACCCACTCGTATGGCATACGATCGGGTGATTCCGATTGTCGATATCACCTCTAAGTTGTTATCGGGCGCTTTAAGTGCGCCAATAAGTTCTTAGTAATATTTATATCTTTTAGCTCTCCTTAATAAAGACGGATCTTCCTTGAATCAAAATCCCCACTTACGCCCTTCTAAGACAGCAGTGTTGTTGCTCAACTTGGGTACTCCTTCTGCTCCAACCGCTAAGGCAGTCAGAGCCTATCTCAAAGAATTTTTATCTGATCCACGCGTCGTAGAAATCCCCCGCATTATTTGGTGGTGTATTTTGAATGGCATTATTTTGCCGATTCGTAGTGGGGCGTCTGCAAAAAAATATGCCTCAATTTGGTTGCCAAAATTGGGTTCACCTTTGATGCATTACTCCCGCCTGCAAGCAAAAGAGTTGGGCGAGAAATTCGCTCATCACGGTGAAGTAGTGTTGGTAGATTTAGCCATGCGTTATGGCCAACCCTCCACCCAGCAAGCCTTGGAAGCCTTGCAGGCACAGGGTATGGAGCGTCTTTTGTTGCTGCCGCTGTATCCGCAGTATTCGGCAACTACTACTGCGTCGAGTTTTGATGAAGTGTTTCGCGTGCTGAGTACTTGGCGCAATCAACCCGAGTTGCGTTTGGTTAAGTACTATCACGACAACCCTGCCTATATTTCAGCATTACGTGACCAAGTACTCGGCGCATGGGACAAAGATGGTCGCCCAGATTTTGCTGCTGGTGATCGCTTTGTAATGTCTTTTCATGGATTACCCAAGCGCAATTTAATGAAGGGCGACCCCTATCACTGTGAGTGCTTGAAAACTGGCCGCCTACTTGGTGAGTCATTGGGTCTAGTGCCTGGACAGTACTTAGTGACTTTTCAATCTCGCTTTGGTAAGGCAGAGTGGCTCAAGCCTTACACGGCTCCGATGATTGAAGAGTTGAGTAAAGCAGGCTGCAAACGAGTCGATATTTTTTGCCCAGGATTTCCGGCCGATTGCTTAGAAACCTTAGAAGAAATTGCGATGGAAGCACGTGAGATCTTTTTGGAGCATGGCGGCAAAGACTACCGCTACATTCCTTGCTTGAATAGCAATCCTAAGTGGATCGATGCAATGTACGACATTGCTCACCAGCATCTATCTGGTTGGAGTTTAGGTGTTGAGTCAGATGCGATATTGCAGGAGCGTGAGCGCTTAGCTGAGTTAGCTAAAGCGAGGATTGCGTAGCTTGGTGCACTTGAAATTGACTAAATCGGCCCCATATCGTTGAGAAGTAGCTATCCTGATAGAAAAGTGAATTTGTACCTATGACCCAAGAAAATCAAAATCCATCTCCCGAGCAAGAAAATACTGCCGCCGATCCTCAGGCTGAAACTGGTGCACAAGCAGCTCCTGCAAATGCCGAAGCAAAGACTTCAGAGCAAGAAATTGCCGAGTTAAATCAAAAACTCACCGAGATGCAGGATAACTATCTCCGCGCTAAAGCCGAGGGTGAGAATATTCGTCGCCGTGCCGCTGAAGATATTTCTAAAGCGCATAAATTTGCGATTGAGAGTTTTGCTGAGCATCTCGTGCCGGTAACCGACAGTCTGTACGCTGCCCTGAACGCAGAGACTGTAGACGCCAAAGCTTTTAAAGAGGGTCTAGAGATCACCCTAAAACAACTGCTATCCGCCTTTGAAAAAGGTCGATTGACTGAGATTAATCCTGCTGTAGGTGACAAGTTTGATCCTCACCACCATCAGGCCATTGCTTCAGTTCCCTCAGACCAAGAGGCTAATACCGTGGTTTCAGTCCTGCAAAGGGGTTATTCCATTGCGGACCGCATTCTGCGCCCAGCCTTGGTCACCGTCAGCGCTCCCAAATAAGCTATTAAAAGCCCCTAAATGGGGTTTTCTGGTTCAAAAAAGATAAAAAAGGCGGAAATCTGCCTTTTTTGCTTTTGAACCCTTGAATTTCTCTTCTTCGACCCCATTTATTCCACATCGAATGATTCGCAGTTTGACAAAGTTACACATAACTTAATTTTTTGGAGCCATTATGGGAAAGATTATCGGAATTGACTTGGGAACCACGAACTCGTGTGTTTCAGTTGTTGAAAACAATGCACCTAAAGTTGTCGAGAACGCAGAAGGCGGTCGCACAACTCCATCCATCATCGCTTATGTTGAAGATGGCGAAGTATTGGTTGGTGCGCCTGCAAAGCGCCAATCAGTGACCAATCCTAAAAACACCATTTACGCAGTGAAGCGTTTGATGGGTCGTAAATTTACTGATGCGGAAGTACAAAAAGACATCGGCTTGATGCCTTATAAAATTGTTCAAGCGGACAACGGCGATGCTTGGGTTGAAGCTCGCGACAAAAAAATGGCACCACAACAAGTGTCTGCAGAAATTCTGCGCAAAATGAAAAAGACTGCCGAAGATTACCTCGGCGAAGAAGTGACTGAGGCGGTGATTACTGTGCCAGCTTACTTTAACGATAGCCAGCGTCAAGCAACGAAAGATGCGGGTCGTATCGCTGGTTTAGATGTGAAGCGCATCATCAATGAGCCAACTGCTGCGGCATTGGCATTCGGCTTAGACAAGCAAGACAAGGTCGATCGCAAGATTGCCGTATATGACTTAGGCGGCGGTACATTCGACGTATCCATTATTGAGATTGCTAACGTTGATGGTGAGAAGCAGTTCGAAGTGCTTTCTACTAACGGCGATACCTTCTTGGGTGGTGAAGATTTTGACCAGCGCATCATTGACTGGATCATTGCTGAGTTCAAGAAAGAGCAAGGCGTTGATTTGAGTAAGGACGTATTGGCACTGCAGCGTTTGAAAGACGCTGCCGAAAAAGCCAAGATCGAATTATCCTCTGCACAACAAACCGAGATCAATTTGCCATACGTGACTGCTGATGCAGGCGGTCCTAAGCATTTGAACTTGAAGTTGACCCGCGCTAAGTTGGAATCTTTGGTAGAAGAGTTGATCAACCGTACGGCTGGTCCTTGCTTGACTGCAATTAAAGATGCTGGCGTGAATCCTGCTGATATTGATGATGTGATTTTGGTTGGCGGTCAAACCCGCATGCCTGCTGTTCAGGACAAGGTAAAAGAAATTTTCGGCAAAGAGCCACGCAAAGATGTGAATCCCGATGAAGCAGTTGCAGTTGGTGCTGCGATTCAGGGATCTGTATTGTCTGGTGATCGTAAAGACGTATTGCTTCTGGACGTAACTCCATTGTCTTTGGGTATCGAAACCTTGGGCGGCGTGATGACCAAGATGATTCCGAAAAACACGACTATTCCGACTAAGCATTCACAGGTTTACTCTACGGCGGAAGATAACCAGCCTGCGGTAACCATTAAGTGCTTCCAAGGTGAGCGTGAGATGGCCGTTGCCAACAAATTGCTCGGTGAGTTCAATTTGGAAGGTATTGCTCCAGCACAACGCGGTATGCCACAAATTGAAGTGACTTTTGATATTGATGCCAACGGTATTTTGCATGTAACCGCAAAAGACAAAACAACTGGCAAAGAGAACAAGATCACAATTAAGGCAAACTCAGGTTTGACTGAAGAAGAAATTTTACGCATGGTGAAAGATGCTGAAGCGAATGCCGATGAAGATAAAAAAGCATTGGAATTAGTAACGGCACGTAACACTGCTGATGCTTTGGCTCACTCAACTAAGAAAGCTTTGGAAGAGCACGGCTCTGCTTTGGAGGCTTCTGAGAAAGAAGCAATCGAAGCTGCCTTGAAAGAATTGGACGAGGCAATTAAGGGTAGCGATAAAGCTGCGATTGAGGCTAAGACTGAGGCTTTGGGCAAGGCAAGTCAGAAGCTGGGTGAAAAAGCCATGGCTGCTGAGCAAGCTAAAGCTGGCGGCGCTCCTGGCGCAGCGCCTGGTGGTGCACCAGGTGCAGCCCCCGATGCTGACGTAGTAGATGCGGATTTCAAAGAAGTGAATGACAAAAAGTAATCCCTTCATTGATAGCCATTTAACGTAGTTTAGAGGTACTTAAATAACAAGTCGGCCACGTGCCGACTTGTGTCATTCAGGTTGTTGAGAGGAATTTTGTGTCTACAAGTAAACGCGATTATTACGAAGTCTTGGGAGTTGCCAAAGGCGCTAGCGATGAGGAGCTAAAAAAAGCTTATCGAAAAATGGCGATGAAGCATCACCCTGATCGTAACCCCGATAGCAAAACAGCAGAAGCGCAATTTAAAGAAGTTAAAGAGGCGTACGAAACTTTAACGGACCCGAATAAGCGTGCCGCATATGATCAGTATGGTCATGCTGGCGTTGATCAATCTGGTGGTTTTGGTGGCGGCGGCTTTGGTGGCGGTGGTTTTGCTGACGCTTTCGGCGACATCTTTGGTGATATTTTTGGGCAGGGTGGCGGACGTCAGTCGGGACCACAGGTATATAAAGGTGCCGATTTACGTTACAACATGGAGATCACTCTGGAGCAGGCTGCCGAGGGTTACACAACTCAAATTCGGGTACCAAGCTGGAGTAATTGCAAGCCGTGTCATGGCACTGGCGCTGAACCTGGTAGCAAAGCCGAGAGATGTACTACTTGCGCAGGTCATGGCCAGGTCCGTGTCCAGCAAGGTTTCTTCTCCATGCAACAAACTTGCCCTAAGTGCCGCGGCACTGGTGAGTACATTCCTAAGCCATGCAAGACTTGCCATGGCAGCGGTAAACATAAAGAACAAAAGACGCTTGAAATCAAAATCCCTGCGGGTATTGATGATGGTATGCGTGTGCGCTCTGTTGGAAATGGTGAACCCGGCGTCAATGGCGGGCCATCCGGAGATCTTTATGTAGAGGTGAGAGTCAAACCTCATAAAGTATTTGAGCGTGATGGCAGTGACCTGCATGTCCAAATGCCGATCTCATTCGCAACTGCAACGATTGGTGGGGATATCGAAGTTCCAACGCTGTCAGGGCGCGTAGAGTTTCCGATTCCTGAAGGTACACAGACTGGAAAAACATTCCGTTTGCGTAACAAGGGCATTAAAGGTTTGCGCTCTACTATCGTTGGCGATCTCTTTGTCCACGTTGCTGTCGAGACTCCGGTAAAGCTGACCGATGAGCAGAAAAAATTACTGCAGAAATTTGATGACAGCTTGAAGTCAGGTGGCGACAAACACAATCCACATCAAAAGGGTTGGTTTGACGGTGTAAAGAGTTTTTTTAGTTAACTGCTAGCTCAGACTTAACCAGCAAAGCCGTGTTCGGGTCCGGGGAACTTTCCGGATTTCACTTCCCGAACATAGGCTTTGATTGCTGCCTCAATTGAGGCATGGCCATCCATAAAGTTTTTAACAAACTTTGGTGGCTTTCCAGGGCTGATGCCCAACATATCTTGCAGTACCAATACTTGACCTGAGCAATTCACGCCTGCACCGATTCCAATGGTAGGGATGGAAAGCGATTCGGTAATGAGCTTGCCTAATGAAGATGGAATGGCTTCGAGCACAATCATTTGTGCACCAGCCTGTTCACACGCAATGGCCTGCTCAAGCATGAGGCTGGCGGCATCTTTCGATTTACCTTGAACCTTATAACCACCCAGGATGTGAACGGACTGGGGTAGTAGTCCTAAATGGGCGCAAACAGGAACACTGCGTTCTACTAAATACTGAATGATGTCGATTTGCCAATCGCCGCCTTCAAGTTTGACCATGTCGGCGCCAGCACGCATGAGCTCTGCTGCTGAATCTAAGGCCTGAACAGGGTTACCATAGCTGGCAAAAGGTAGGTCGGCAATGATGAATGCATGCGTGTTAGCGCGAGCGACGCATTCGGTGTGATAGGCCACTTGCTTAACAGTTACGGGTGTTGTACTGGAGTGACCTTGAATCACATTGCCTAAGGAGTCCCCAATCAGGATGGTTTCTACTCCACTGCGATTTAACAGGGCTGACATGGTTGAATCGTAAGCCGTCAACATGGTGATTTTTTCACCTTCAGCATGCATGGCATGGAGTTTAGAAATCGTAATTGGCTTTTCGCCTTGTAAGTAACCCATGGCGTGAGTTTAATGAATTAATGCGCTGACTGGCTATAAACCTGTTTTTCACCGCAATTACAGTTGCGGCAAGAGAGTTTTTCAATACGCTGATCGGCTACATTGGGTAAATACGCCTTGAGTTCGCCCCAGTTGGGCAAAAAGAAATCTGGGGCAATTTCTAGTAAGGGAAGTAAAACAAATGAGCGCTCAATGATTCTGGGGTGGGGGATTGTGAGTTCTGTATCTGTTTGAGAAACGCCTTCAAACGCCAGGATGTCCAAATCAATTGTGCGAGGTGCATTTGCGTAAGGACGCTCACGGCCAAATTCTTGCTCGACTGCTTGGCAGACGTGCAAAAGGCCATAAGGGCTGAGTTGCGTTTCAATTTCAATCACAGAATTAATATAGTCTCCCCCGGTAGCTTGAAAGGGCGCGCTTTGGTAGAAACAGCTTTTGCTTAGGATTTGGAGTTCGCAGCGCTGCGCAAGACACACAATCGCATCTGTAATGAGCTGACGCGTGTCACCGATATTTCCACCAAATCCAATAAAAGCTCGAGCCATGCCCATTCCAAACAAGAGAGAGGTACAAAAAACTAGTAGAACTACTTTACTGAATTTTTCTCAAGTCTGCTTAGTCTGCTGCGCTTTCACTGGGCACGGCTACCTTGGCTTTTCTACGGCGACGTTTTTTTGTGGGGGCAGCGCTATTACCAGTCTCGTTTTTGACGCTGGCCATCAAGGCTTCTTGCTCTGCTGGATCGCTTGCGATGAAACTGCTCCACCACTCCCCTAAAGCAGGATTTTTCTCACCCGTGGCGCAACGCAGGAGCATAAAGTCATAACCTGCTCTAAAACGTGGGGATTCAATCAGGCGATAAGGGTAGCGTCCAACACGCTTTTCAAATCGGGACTGCATCGACCAGATTTCTCGCATGTCGCTCTCGAAACGACGCTGAATTACCATGCCGCTGCTTTGGCTGGCAATGGTCTCATCCATTGCATCATGCAATGCGGGAATATTAGAAATCCCTTTAGCGATATTCTTTTTCCAATTATTGAGTAGATCTGGCCACAGCAAAGTCGCAAACAAGAATCCGGCCGAAACACTTTTACCCGATTGGATGCGTTCATCGGTATTGGCGAGCGCAATGCGAACAAAATCATTTGCTTCTTGAGAGTCTGCACTCTGATCCAAGATGTGATCCAGCAAAGGCAGGAGGCCATGATGAAGTCCTGCATCCTTGAGGCCTTGAATCGCAGCCCATGAGTATCCAGACATGAGAAGTTTGAGAATTTCATCAAAGAGGCGAGCAGAAGGTACATCGTGAATCAATTTACCTAATTTGGCGATGGGTGCGCGCGTTGCTGCGTCTAAGGTAAAGCCAGTCTTGGCTGCAAAGCGAATGGCGCGCAGCATACGAATCGGATCTTCACGATAGCGCTTAGCCGGATCACCAATCATGCGCAAGGTTTTCTTCTGCATGTCAGCCATTCCGCCGTGATAGTCGAGTACAGTTTCAGTAGCAGGGTCGTAGTACATCGCATTAATGCTGAAATCTCTGCGCGCAGCATCTTCATGCTGGCTACCCCAGACGTTATCGCGCAAGATACGGCCATTTTCCGCTACATGTTCGCCAGCGTTCTCTAGCAGAGCCCTAAAGGTAGAAACCTCAATAATTTCAGGTTGGCCTTTGCCAAAAAAAGTGACATGCACAATCTGGAAGCGACGACCAATGAGGCGTGCTTTACGAAATAGTTTTTGTACCTGCTCAGGTGTGGCATTGGTTGCCACATCGAAGTCCTTAGGGCCGATGCCTAAAGCTAAATCTCGTACGGCGCCACCCACAATAAATGCATCATAACCAGCCTGCTGCAATGTTTGAGTTACCTTCACAGCATTTTTAGAAAGTAAATCTGGGTCAATGCGGTGAGTTTTTTTAGGGACTCGTTTCGGCGCACCAGAGGTATGGGCTGCAGTATGTCGGATCATGGGATCACGACGCAAAATACGTTTAATAAATTTGGTAATCATGCAAACAGTTCAAGTATGGGCCAGTGACGTTTTAAGGCTTCATCACGTAGGCGAGCATCCGGATTGGTGGCAACTGGATTGCTCACTTTTTCCAGGAGAGGTAAATCATTCATTGAGTCTGAATAAAAATAACTTGTTGGCAATTCATCAAATGTGAGCTTTTGGTTAGCAAGCCAATCATGAACGCGTTGAATTTTGCCTTCCCGAAAACTCGGTATACCCTTGACTTCACCTGTGAAATCAGCGAAAGGCTGATCTCCCACAGTGGCAGGTTCAGTAGCTACCAGATGTTCAATGCCAAAACTTTCTACGATGGGACGAGTAACAAAGCTATTAGTTGCAGTCACAACGCAGCAAAGATCGCCAGCATCTTGGTGGCGCTTCACGAGATCAACCGCCTGTTGACGGAGTTGGCCAGTAATGACCTCCTGCATGAAGGCGTCATGCCATTCTTTGAGCTGTGCGCGGGAATGTTCGGAGAGTGGCTTTAATGCAAAGCTTAGGAACTCTTGAATATTCAGCTTTCCATCTTTGTAGTCTTGATAAAAGCGTTCATTTTGCTGCGCATAGTATTTGCTATCGACTACACCAATGCGCGCCAAGAACTGACCCCATTCATAATCGCTATCGCAGGGGAGAAGAGTATGATCTAAATCGAACAGTGCTAATTGAGTCATGAATATTTATTTAGGCTGCAAGAGCTCTCTAACGAGGGGCAAGGTGACAGCGCGTTTTGTTTCTAGTGAGTAAGCATCTAAAGCATCAATCAATGCCATCAGGTTGGGCATATCTCGATAAAAGCGATTTAGCAACCAAGGCAATACATCTGACGATAAAACCAAGCCGCGCGCTTGCGCTGCTTGTTGTAAGGCTTCTATTTTCTCATCATCACCCAAAAGGTGGGTTTGAAAGACCAAGCCCCATCCCAGGCGGGTGCGCAGGTCTTCTCTCAGTCTTAATGCACCAGGGGCAGCATTACCTGCCATGAAAATATGTATTGCTTCACTACCCTGGATGGCATTCAGAATACGAAATAAGGACGCTACCTGGCGCTCATCAAGTCGATCTACGTCATCAACGGTAATGACTGAGGGTGCAGTACTGGAGCATAGAGCAGGCAGACTTTCCTCGAGATTCACCCAAGAAATGGGTTCATTGGGAGTTAGGGGGAAGTGCTTCAAGTCTAATTGCTGAGCAGCATTGCCGATTGCACCGAGTAAGTGGGTGCGACCAGAGCCTTCTGGCCCCCACCAATAGATCCAGCGTTCATTGAGAGGATTCTCACTGGCTAATCTTGGAGCATTCATTTCCCAGGATTTGGCTATAGCCAACAAGGTAGAGTGCAGCGCTAGATTTTCTCCGGCTAAAAAATTACTTAAGCTGGGTTTAGGTGTGTGACCGATGTCGAGTGCAAACTGTCTTGGTAGTGATGGACTATTCATTGCTGCAGGAATTTACTTTTGATACCACGGACTTTGGGTATAGCGTGACCAGCCATATTGCAAAAGCACTAAACCAACTGCGCTGATGGGTAATGCGAGTAGGATGCCAAAGAAACCAAATAACTTTCCAAATAACAATAGAGCAAAGAGCACAGCAACGGGGTGCAAGCCAATTCGTTCACCCACGAGGCGTGGCGTGAGAAAGAAGCCTTCAATAAATTGACCTAGTCCATACAGCACGAGGACTCCAACAATTGCGCCACCGGGCCCAAACTGCAAAAGGGCCGCAAGGACCGCTAGAGTAAAGCCCAAGGCAATACCAACGTAGGGAATCACAATCATCAGCGCAGTAAAGACGCCTAAGGCGACTGCACCTTGAACCCCAATGATGCTTAAGCCTGCGCTGTAGAAAACGGACATGATCGAAATCACAATCAGCATACCCCGGAGGTATTGCGAGAGTAAGCCATCAGCGTGCATTGCGAGATGGTGAACCGTATCTTGTGCGCGGACCGGAACAATCTTTCTAACAAGTTTGAAAAAATGATTCCAGTCGATCAACAAATAAAACATGACAAATAAGATCAGTACCGCATTCACGAATCCCGCAATAACCGAGCTGCCTGACATCAGTACAGTCTCCAAAGTGGAGGACATGAGCGCATCAGAATTATCGTTGAGGTGCGTGGTAATTTTTTGGGTAGCACTGGATTTGAGGGTGCCCCAATCCACATCAATATGAAATTCACTCAACTTGGGCCCGAGCCAAGATTGGGTGTTTTGGATCCAAGTCGGAAATTGAGCCTTAATTAGGGGGATTTCGGTTTTGACGAGAGTAATAAATAGAGTCAGTATTAAAAATACGACAAGCAGGCCAAAAATCATGGCAATCCCAGCGGCCGCTGCGCGGGGTAGGCGATGCCTCTCAAGCCACAAGCAAACTGGGCGCAAGGCATAAGCCAGAATAAATGCAGTCAGAAAAGGGGTAAAAATTTCAGCCATCGTCCTCGAATCCTCTAGAATTCAATGATTCTACCGACCAAGTAGCGTTTTTTACTAATCTTCTATCTCTGCCATGAACTCATCTACCGATTCTTCCTCAAAAGGCCTTTCCTACCGTGACGCAGGTGTCGATATCGATGCTGGTGATGACTTGGTGGATCGTATTAAGCCTTTGGCCAAGAAAACCATGCGTGAAGGCGTGCTAGCTGGGATTGGCGGCTTTGGCGCCCTGTTTGAGGTCCCAAAGCGCTACAAAGAGCCAGTTTTGGTATCAGGCACTGATGGGGTTGGTACCAAGCTCAGATTGGCCTTTGAGTGGAATCGTCACGATACGATCGGCCAGGATTTGGTGGCGATGAGCGTGAATGACATTTTGGTGCAAGGTGCTGAACCCCTCTTTTTCTTGGATTACTTCGCTTGCGGCAAGCTCACTGTCGACACTGCAGCCACTGTCGTTGGCGGAATAGCGACTGGATGCGAGTTATCTGGTTGTGCACTGATCGGTGGTGAAACTGCAGAGATGCCCGGTATGTATCCTCCAGGTGAATACGACTTAGCCGGCTTTGCTGTTGGTGCAGTTGAAAAATCTAAAATTATTACTGGTGCAACGATTGCCCCAGGAGATGTGGTCTTAGCAATTGCTTCAAGTGGCGCGCATTCCAATGGCTATTCACTAGTTCGTAAAATTATTGAGCGTGCCGGAGCTAAGCCGACTGATGATTTGGGCGGCCGACCTTTGGGTGATGTCGTAATGGCCCCGACACAAATTTACGTCAAGCCATTACTAAAGTTGATCAATGAAATCAATGTGAAGGGTATGGCCCACATTACTGGCGGTGGCCTAGTGGATAACGTGCCACGCGTGCTGCCAGAAAATACTCAAGCAGTATTGCACCGCGATAGCTGGCAAATGCCAGAACTGTTCCGCTGGTTGCAAATGAAGGGTGGCGTAGCCGATGCTGAAATGGTTCGCGTATTTAATTGTGGTATTGGTATGGTGGTGATTGTGTCTGCTTCCCAAGCTGATGCTGCAATTCAATCGCTCAAGGCTGAAGGTTTACATGCCTGGATGGTTGGCGAGGTTGTAGAGCGTCCAGCTGGTGCACCACAAACGATCGTTATTTAATGCCCAGTAAAGCCTATTTATTTAGGCTTTGCTTGCAGTACTCTAGGGCCGCGTTTAACTCGGTTGGGTTAAACGGGTCGAATGTTTTTCTTCCAGAGATTGCACGCAACCAAGTTAATTGTCGTTTGCCAAGCTGCCGAGTAGCTGCCAGCGCTTTGTAGCGCATTTCGGCTTGATCTACTTCACCAGATAAATATTCCCAAACTTGTCGATAGCCCACCGAGCGAATGGCAGGCAGATCACCATGCAGATCGGGATTTTTTTTCAATAGTGCAACTTCTTCTAATAATCCTCCAGTAAGCATTTCATCAAACCGTTTTTCTAAGTTCTGATGTAAGCGGGAGCGATCGCTTGGCTCTAATGAAATGAGATCAATCCATTCTGGAATAGCCGACCCCTCCCTACCATCTTCGCTTGGTGAATCTGCCAACAGTTCCGACATCGGCTTGCCCGTAATTTCATAAACTTCTAAGGCACGTTGTACTCGTTGAGAATCATTGGGTTGTAAACGCGCGGCAGTCATGGGGTCAACTTGAGCTAATTTAGCGTGCATCGCAGGCCAGCTAATTGCTTTACCTTGCTCATCGAGGCGGGCGCGGATTTCTGGGTCTGCTGGCGGTAGAGATGAGAGGCCATATGCCCAGGCTCGCCAGTACAACATCGTGCCACCCACTACAACGGGAATATTTCCCCGATCACGAATTTCCTCACTTAGCCGCTTGGCATCATTTGCAAAACGTGCAGCTGAATAGGATTCGGTGGGTTCCAAGATATCGATGAGGTGATGCTGAACAGCAGCTTGCTCAGCCTGAGTGGGTTTAGCGCTGCCAATATCTAATCCGCGATAGACCAGTGCGGAGTCCATGCTAATTAATTCAATAGTCTGGCCTATGGATTTGGCATGTTTAGCCAATGCCATCGCGAGATGGGTTTTGCCTGCGCCCGTGGGGCCAACAATACAAAGTATGGGTGGCTGATGAGGTAAATGCGTAGGCTGAATGTGAGGTTCAGTTTGCATACCCCATTATAAGAATGAAATAAGCAAGCACTATTGAGATTGAGTGCGCCCTGCCTAATGCAGTTTAGTTTGACTCTCTAGCGTGGCGATATGCTCACGAATATCTGCCGCATCTTCTGCGCCAGGCATTTCGCCTAAGTAGTGATGTAGATCAGCTATCGCAGGTCGCACATATTCTAGTTGTGCAAAGATCAAGCCACGGTCACGAACTTCTTCAGCTGAGTCTGGCAACAAAATCACTAGACGCTCTTGAATGCCTAGCAGACGCTCCCAGCGTTCATCTTCCGAATAAATCATTTTGAGATTTCTCATAAAGCGCGAGAGAATTTCTCGAGAGCTAGAGGCTCGCAAGAAAATATTGAGTGGCAGGCTGAGCTCACCGCGATACCCTTTGGCATCGAGATAGGGGTCGAGCATTTCTTGTAACTGATTTTTGGAAAGAGATTCGCCATTCAACGGATCCATGATGATTTCGCCTTGTTGCAAAGAAATACGCATCATGAAGTGATTGGGAAAAGATACTCCGCGAATATTTAAACCAATTTGCTGTCCAAGCTCCATCATTAAGATAGCTAACGAGATGGGAATGCCGCGGCGACTCTCAATGATCTGGTGGAGGTAAGAATTCTCAGGTGCGTAGAAGTCATTCTGGTTTGGGCCAAAGCCTAACTCGTTGTAAAAGAAATGTTTGAGCAACTGCAGGCGCTGAATCGGTGGTGTGTCCGGAGTAATACGCTGCTTGATTTTGTTGCCCCACTGATCGATCTGATCAAGTACGCCCTGAACATCGAGATCTGGGTAGGCATGTTGTGCAACTGCCACCGCCGCCTCAGTTAGAGGGAGGTGCTCGTCTTCGGCTACGAGGGATGTGAAATAGTCGAGTTGTTGTGTAGGCATAAAGGCTATTTTGCATGACGCAGGAATTTTTGCCAGCGAATTCCGACAAGCCATAAGGCTACGAAATACACTACTGCTGCAGCGGCTAGCCAGGCAGCCAATAAGCCCACTCGAATCCAAGGGCTAGATTGCAGTGCTATCCAATCATGTGCGGTGGCAGCGTAATACATCAGGAGCGCAAAAGGAATTAAGGCAAGCAATAACTGCCCTAAATACTTGAACCACGCAGCGCTAGGTAGGGCACCACGTCGATGCAGGCCTACCCACAGTAGTGCAGCATTTAAGCAGGCGCCAGCGCCAACCGAAAGTGCAAGGCCGGCATGACCTAACCAAGGAACAAACACTAAATTAGCTAATTGGGTTGCCACCAAGACCAGCAAACCAATCTTTACTGGTGTGCGAATATCTTGGCGGGAATAAAAGCCGGGAGCTAAGATCTTCACCAAAATAAGGCCAATTAGTCCAACACCATAGGCTGCCAGAGCACGCTGCGTCATTAATACGTCTAAGGCGCTGAACTTACCGTAGTGATACAAAACTGCTGCTAGCGGCTCTCCAAAAATAAAGAGAGCGATCGCACATGGCGCTGCCAATAAAAAGGTGAGTTGCAGCCCCCAAATTAACAGCTCACCCGCATGCACCAAATCATTTTTTGCATTTGCTTTGCTCAAGCTCGGTAGCAAGACCGTTCCAAGCGCTACCCCCAAAAGGGCTGTTGGAAACTCCATGAGGCGATCAGCATAGGAGAGCCAAGATACGCTACCGGTTTGTAAACGAGATGCAATGTTGGTATTAATGATGAGAGAAATCTGGGCGACTGAAACTGCAAACACTGCAGGCCCCATTAATTTCATGACACGACGGGCATCCGGATTTTTAAAAGCCGCTGTAATTGCCCCGGGTAGAAGTCCCACTCTTGGAAGTAAGCCTAATTGAGCGAGAGCCGGAACTTGAATGGCTAGCTGTAATACGCCGCCCAAGAGTACGCCGATACTCAGGGCATAAATTGGCTGATCTAGATGGGGTGCCAAAAAGATGGCGCTACCAATTAGGGCTAAATTGAGTAAAACTGGAGTAAACGCTGGAATGGCAAAACGGCCAAAGGTATTGAGGATCCCCGCGGAGAGGGAAACCATCGAAATAAGACCAATGTAAGGAAACATGATGCGGGTCATGACTACGCTTGCCTCATAGGCCTGGCCGCCCTCAAAGCCCGTAGCAATCACCAGAATCAATAGAGGAGCGCCGATAACCCCAAGGACTACCGTTAGCAGTAAGGCCCAAAATAAGAGCGTGGCAACAGCATTTACGAGGATTTGGGACTGTTTTACATCCCCTTGACTGGAGATTTCTCCCAAAATGGGCACAAATGCCTGAGAAAAGGCCCCTTCAGCGAAGAGTCTACGTAGCAAATTGGGCAGTCTGAAGGCTACATTAAAGGCGTCAGTCCACTCAGAAGCTCCAAAACTACGGGCAATCAGGGTCTCCCGAAGTAGTCCAGTCATTCGGGAGAGCATGGTGAGGGAGCTGACCTTAGCGGCAGCTGAAAGCAGATTCATGGGCTAATTTTCCCCTATTTATCAAGCGGCTGGGCTTTTTTAGTCCTTTAATGTAAAATCTTGGGTTTTGGTGAGTCAGCTTACAAATTTGGCGAACCCACACAGAATTTTAGTTAACCGTATTTTGTAATTTTTATATAGCAAGGTTTAAAAATGGCCAATACCGCACAAGCGCGTAAACGCGCACGGCAGGCAGTAAAACAGAATGAGCACAACTCTAGCTTGCGTTCAAAGCTTCGTACTTCCATCAAGGCGGTTCGCAAAGCAATTGAAACTGGCGACAAGGATGCTGCTGCTAAAGTATTCGCAGCAACTCAGTCCACAATCGACAAGATTGCCGACAAAAAGATTGCTCACAAAAATACCGCATCACGTCAGAAGTCACGTTTGTCTGCAGCTATTAAGGCGATGGCAGCGTAAGACTTTTATAGATTTAGGCAGACTCTAGAGTAATTTAGAGTCTAAGCCCGCTCCTTATCAGAGCGGGTTTTTGTTTTTAGGGTTGGGATTGTGGTTTCGGTTCGAATTCGCAGGCTTCTTCGATTGGCAGACAATTGTCTTTGGCAAAGTTGATGACAAAGTCGAGCGCTCTCGGATCGAGGTCTCTTAGTCTGGTGTCAATAACAACGCAGGTTACTTTTGCAATAACCACTGGTCTGGCATAAGGTGAGTAAGTAAAGCGGGGATCACCAGCATCGCCTGGTGGGCGAAAAGTGGCCATTACTCCGCAAAGACGTTCGGCCCAGTCGCTAGGTCGAAAAGGTTTGCCAGAGGTTGTAATGCCTTGAATGAAAAGCTTTTTGTGGTTCAAGTTGGCGTAGAAATCGTAGTAAGGAATCGGTGTTACTTAGACCTTAGCTTAACAGTCTGCGAAGGCCCTAAGATAACTTTAGGAACTATTTTCGTGCAGTTCGATGCCCCAAACAATAATGCAAGCTAAAACTCTAGTAGAAAGCTCAACAATGACATCTTTGGCAAAGCCCCAAGTGCCCGGCCAGGTTAAGCATTACTTGCAGTTTGCTGACCTGACGCGTGAAGAATATGACTATCTCCTCAAGCGCTCTGCTTGGCTCAAGACGAAGTTCAAAAGTTACGAGACTTGGCACCCCTTGCACGACCGCACGCTAGCGATGATCTTTGAGAAGCATTCAACTCGTACCCGCCTTTCTTTTGAGGCGGGCATACACCAGCTTGGTGGCCATGCCGTATACCTGAACACCCGAGATACCCAGTTAGGCCGTGGTGAGCCTGTAGAGGACGCTGCGCAGGTGATTTCTAGGATGACGGACATCATCATGATCCGTACTTTTGGCCAAGAGATTATTGAGCGCTTTGCTGCTAATTCTCGAGTGCCCGTGATCAATGGCCTTACCAATGAATACCATCCCTGCCAAGTATTGGCCGATATTTTTACTTTTGTAGAAGCACGTGGCCCGATTCAGGGCAAAACGGTTGCTTGGGTAGGTGATGCCAATAATATGGCCTACACCTGGATTCAGGCGGCGGAATGTTTGGATTTTCAAATTCGCTTTTCTGCCCCTAGCGGTTATCAGTTGGATGACTCCAGATTGACTGCGAAAGCTTTAAAGTATCTGACGATTTGCTCTGATCCAAAAGATGCTTGTAAGGGTGCCGACCTAGTTACTACTGATGTATGGACTAGCATGGGCTACGAGGATGAAAATACTTCCCGTATGTCTGCTTTTAAAGACTGGATGGTCGATGAAGAGCTAATGGCCTTAGCAAAACCAGAAGCTTTGTTTATGCATTGTTTACCAGCGCATCGTGGCGAAGAGGTTTCAGCAGAGGTGATTGATGGTCCTCAAAGCATCGTTTGGGAAGAGGCTGAAAATCGTTTACATGTTCAAAAGGCCTTGATGGAGTATTTACTCTGCGGCCGTTTGGACTAAGTGTTTGAGTAATTTATTTTTGTTATTTATTAGTTAATTTTTTGATTGAATAAAAATCATGTCTGATATTAAAAAAGTAGTTTTAGCGTATTCCGGCGGTCTTGATACTAGTGTGATTCTCAAATGGCTTCAAGATACTTATCAATGTGAGATCGTTACTTTCACAGCTGATTTGGGTCAGGGTGAAGAGTTGGAGCCAGCACGTGCCAAGGCATTGCAGTTTGGCATCAAGCCAAAAAATATCTTTATCGACGACTTGCGTGAAGAGTTTGTGCGCGACTTTGTATTCCCCATGTTCCGCGCTAATACGATTTACGAGGGCGAGTACCTTCTGGGCACTTCCATCGCACGTCCATTGATTGCGAAGCGTCAAATTGAAATTGCTCGTGCAACTGGTGCTGATTCTGTATCGCATGGCGCTACTGGTAAGGGTAATGACCAAGTTCGTTTTGAGTTGGGCTATTACGCCCTTGAGCCAGGAATTAAAGTAATTGCACCATGGCGCGAGTGGGATTTGCTTTCTCGTGAAAAACTCATGGCCTATGCAGAAAAGCATGGCATCCCAGTAGAGATGAAGCATAAGCAAGGCGGCTCACCATATTCTATGGATGCCAACTTATTGCACATCAGTTATGAAGGCCGTCATCTCGAAAGCCCGAATGCTGAAGCAGAAGAATCTATGTGGCGTTGGACGGTCTCTCCTGAGAAAGCTCCAGATGCCCCAGAAATTATTGAAATTGAATTCCGTTCCGGTGATCCGGTGGCAATTAATGGCAAAGCCTATAAGCCACATGAGTTATTAGCTGAACTCAATCGCATCGGCGGCATGCATGGCATTGGTCGTCTTGACTTGGTTGAGAACCGCTTTGTAGGTATGAAGAGCCGTGGCTGCTATGAAACCCCTGGCGGCACTATCTTGTTAAAAGCACACCGCGGAATTGAGAGTATTACTTTAGACCGTGAAGTGGCTCACCTCAAAGATGACCTGATGCCAAGATACGCAAGCTTGATCTACAACGGTCTATGGTGGGCGCCAGAACGCCTGGCTCTACAAACATTGATCGATCACACGCAACAAATGGTGAACGGTGTTGTGCGTCTGAAGCTCTACAAGGGATCTGTTTCTGTGATCTCGCGCGATTCAGCGAACACTTTGTTTGATCAGACTATCGCCACCTTTGATGATGATGGCGGTGCTTATAACCAAGCCGATGCGGGTGGATTTATTAAGCTCAATGCGCTACGTATGCGAATTGCTGAAACTGCAAGACGTAAGCGTGCTTAATAATTTAGATAATCAACAAACTAGTAATTCAGATTAGAAAGAATAAAGATGCAATTTGATCAAGTTTCTGTAGGCAAAAAAGCCAATATATTTTTTGATGGCAAGTGTGTATCCCACACTGTTACCTTGCCAAATGGTATTCGTAAATCTGTTGGCGTGGTGTTGCCCAGTACTTTACGTTTTGACCTAAGCACTAAAGAAATCATGGAGGTAGTTGACGGTAATGCGTTTGTCAGTATTAACGGCGCCCCAGAGGTGGAGTTCAAAGCCGGTCAAAGCTGGGAGGTAGAAAAAGGCGGTTATTTCATCATCCGCGCCGAGTCTCCAGTGCACTATGTTTGTCACTTTGAATAAGTAATTCAGCGAGCAAGGCGATGATTTCTTTTTCGCCCTAAAGAAAACGCAGACCTCGGTCTGCGTTTTTTATTATGGGCACTATTACCAACCCTTTATTTTTTAGGCAGTCCTTGAATGACCGTGCCAGGCAAGATGACTCTCTCCGAGAACCACTGTTTATTCATCTCAAGTGCATAACGTACCGCTGCCTTGGGGCAGTGGTTATTAGTGGTCTCCGCTTGCATCTCTTCAATATTCACAATCTTGCCATCATCGGCAATGAAAGCAATCGATAGCGGAATCTTTGTGTTGTTCATCCAGAAACAATGCCCTGCTTTTTGCTCAAAGATAAAGAGCATGCCGGAGTTGGTGGGCATGCTGGTGCGATTCATGAGTCCAAGCTCACGCGCTTTAGGTGTATCAGCTAACTCTGCCTGAATACGATAGATCCCAGTTTTGAGTTCAACCGTAGGCAGGCCGACATTCTGTTGTGCAAACGAGGGCGCTGAAATGATCCCAGCAATCGCCGTAAGCGAAAAAATGAATTGTTTCATGTGGGGTAAATGCATGGTGTTTTGAGTGGAGCGTCCTAAGTGTGTGAGGGTAATTCTAAGGCAGGGCTAGTAAGACAAGAAAATACAGGCGAAAAAAAACCCAGGAACAAGTCCTGGGTTTTAGTAATGATCTAAAGCAGATTAAGCTGCTTGGATATTAGTAGCTTGTTTGCCCTTAGGACCTTGGGTAATATCAAACGTTACCTTTTGGTTTTCCTTGAGTGTTTTAAACCCAGGCATTGTGATTGCGCTGAAATGCGCAAACAACTCTTCTTCACCATCATCAGGTTTGATAAAGCCAAAACCTTTTGCATCATTGAACCACTTAACAATTCCGGTCGCCATGCGAACTCCATTACATAAACTTAAAACAACCGTGATGAGGGTGAATACTTTTTAATCAGTCTCGCTCTACAACACGCCTAAATAGGACTTTAAATAAAGCCTACCCCTTGATTGTTTGCCCTTTATGGTGGGGTGTCAAGGGGGTGGGTAAATATAGTTACTATTAATCCCCCCTTTTTTTATCGAAAAATGCCCCAATATAGTGTTTAAGGGCCTTTCTTAATGGTTTTTTTGCAACAAAGCTCCGAAATCCTATTTTTTGTATCTGTGTTTAGAATGTTTCATATGAGTCGTACAACGAAAAATCCAACGGTTGGCAATCCAAACAACCCCCACATTGAAGACACTATTCTTCTCGAAAAGCAGGCTGAGAAATTAAAGTCACCTTCGATGTATAAAGTTTTACTATTAAATGACGATTACACGCCAATGGAATTTGTGGTGATGGTCATTCAGGAGTATTTTAATAAGGATCATGAGACAGCTACACGGATCATGTTGCAGGTTCATTTAGTTGGTAAAGGCATTTGCGGTTTATTTACACGTGATGTTGCAGCAACAAAAGTGCATCAAGTTATCGAGCTCTCCCGCGAAGCGGGTCACCCACTACAGTGCACTATGGAGGAAGCATGATTGCCCAGGAATTAGAAGTAAGTTTGCACATGGCGTTTGTTGATGCGCGAGCTTCAAGACATGAATTTATTACGGTGGAGCATTTGCTTGCCGCCTTACTAGACAACGCGACCGCAGTGGAGGTTTTAAAAGCCTGCGCTGTCAATATCGCTGAGCTTCGTGCACAGCTGAAAAATTTTATTAATGACAATACGCCTGTGGTTCCAGGTAGCGATGAAGTTGATACTCAACCAACCCTGGGTTTCCAGCGTGTGATTCAACGCGCCATCATGCATGTGCAATCTACCTCAAATGGTAAGAAAGAAGTTACCGGGGCAAATGTACTCGTAGCTATCTTTGGTGAAAAAGATTCGCATGCAGTGTATTTCTTGCAGCAGCAAGGCGTTACTCGTTTGGATGTAGTGAACTTTATTAGCCACGGTGTACGCAAAGATCAAGCTGAGAGTGTGAAGCCTGCTGAGGCTACCCAAGAGACCGAGGATGCATCGTCTGGCGGCAAAGAGAGTCCTTTAGAGCAATACACCCAGAACCTGAATGTGCTGGCTAAGCAGGGCAAGATTGATCCGCTGATTGGTCGCGATAGTGAAGTTGAGCGCGTCATTCAGGTACTGTGCCGTCGTCGTAAAAATAACCCCCTATTGGTGGGTGAGGCGGGTGTGGGTAAGACTGCGATCGCTGAAGGCTTAGCTTGGAGAATTGTGAAAGGTGATGTCCCTGAGATCTTGGCTGATGCCACTGTCTATTCACTCGATATGGGTGCGCTACTGGCAGGCACTAAGTACCGCGGAGATTTTGAGCAGCGCTTGAAGAGTGTTCTTAAGTCTTTAAAAGATAGCGCCCACGGCGTTTTATTTATCGATGAGATTCATACCTTAATTGGTGCGGGTGCTGCATCGGGTGGTACATTGGATGCAAGCAATTTACTAAAGCCTGCACTATCAAATGGTCAGCTCAAGTGTATCGGCGCAACTACCTTTACTGAGTACCGAGGCATTTTCGAAAAAGATGCTGCTCTATCACGCCGCTTCCAGAAAGTGGATGTGGTTGAGCCAACTGTCGATCAGACTGTGCAAATTTTGCGTGGTTTGAAGTCGCGTTTTGAGGAGCACCACGGAGTTAAATACGCTTCCGCAGCCTTAGTTGCTGCCGCTGAATTATCTTCACGCTATATCAATGACCGTCATTTGCCAGACAAGGCAATTGATGTGATTGATGAGGCTGGTGCAGCGCAACGCATTCTGCCAAAATCTAAGCAGAAGAAAACTATTGGTCGCCCGGAGATTGAAGAGATCGTCGCAAAAATCGCTCGCATACCGCCACAATCTGTAACGGTGGATGATCGTAGCAAGCTGCAAACACTAGATCGAGATATTAAGAGTGTGGTGTTTGGTCAAGATCCTGCCATTGAGGCTCTAGCGAGCGCAATCAAGATGACTCGTGCTGGACTTGGCAAAATCGATAGACCGATTGGCTCATTCTTATTCTCAGGCCCAACTGGTGTAGGTAAGACAGAGGTTGCTAAGCAGCTTGCTTACATCTTAGGTATTGAGCTTCTACGCTTTGACATGTCTGAGTATATGGAGCGTCATGCGGTCAGTCGTTTAATCGGTGCGCCCCCAGGATATGTGGGCTTTGATCAAGGTGGCTTGCTAACTGAGGCTGTTAACAAGAAGCCGCATTGTGTTCTCTTGCTTGATGAGGTTGAAAAAGCACACCCAGATATTTTCAATATCCTTTTGCAGGTCATGGATCATGGCACCCTCACGGACAACAACGGTCGCAAGACCGATTTCCGTAATGTCATCATCATCATGACAACGAATGCTGGTGCTGAAGCAATGCAGAAGTCCACCATTGGCTTTACTAATGCACGTGAGTCTGGCGATGAGATGGCGGATATCAAGAAGTTCTTCACGCCAGAATTCCGTAATCGTTTAGATGCGATTGTTTCCTTCAAGGCGCTTGATGAGACCATCATCATGCGTGTGGTGGATAAGTTCTTGATGCAGTTAGAAGAGCAACTCCATGAGAAGAAGGTGGATGCTACATTTAGTTCGGCATTACGTGCCCATTTGGCTAAACATGGCTTTGATCCACTCATGGGCGCAAGACCAATGCAGCGAATCATTCAAGATACGGTACGCAAAGCACTTGCTGACGAATTACTATTTGGCAAGTTGGCGCAGGGTGGTCACGTGGATGTCGATATTGACGCTGATGGTAAGGTTCAGCTTCAGTTTGATGCTCCAGCAATTCCGGGTAAGCGGCCAAAAGCTGATGTAGCTCCGGTCGAGGAGATTTAAGGAAAATAAAAAACCACCTACGGGTGGTTTTTTATTGGATAAGACTAAAGTATCTAAATTAGCTACGACCTGTACTGCCAAACCCACCAGCCCCACGACTACTCTCAGTAAACTCTTCAACAACTTTGAGTTCTACCTGTTGTACTGGCATGACTACCAATTGCGCTAAGCGCTCCATGGGCTCTAATTTAAATGCTGTGGAGCTGCGATTCCAAGTGCTCACCATCAGTTGACCCTGGTAATCCGAATCAATTAATCCCACTAAATTGCCAAGAACGATCCCATGCTTATGTCCAAGACCAGAGCGCGGCAAGATGAATGCGGCATAACATGGATCTTCTACATAAATCGCTAAACCCGTTGGGACGAGGACTGTTTGTCCAGGAGCAATTTCAATTGCTTGATCAATGCAGGCGCGCAGATCTAATCCAGCGCTTCCAGGGGTTCCATATGCAGGCAATTGATCGCGCATACGCTCATCGAGAATTTTGACTTGAAGTTGTTGCATAGAATTTCCTAAAGCGAGATTAAATTTTCTTGGCGACTAACTGAATCAGCTGACGTGCAAGCTGAAGCTTTTCGGCCTGAGCCATTTTCTTGCTACCACTTTCATCAACGATGAGTAATTGGTTGAGATCGCTACCAAAGGTATCTGGACCAATATTACCGACGATCATTGGAATGCCTTTACGCTTGCGCTTTTCTTCAGCATGCTTTTGGAGATCAGTAGACTCTGCTGCAAAGCCAACGCAGTAAGGATGCAACTTACCACCTTTAGTTTTGACCGTTTTTGCTACATCAGCAAGAATGTCTAGGTTAGCCACAAATTCTAAATCTGGAGCTTGCCTAACTTGGCGCTTAATTTTATCTTTAGCTGGCTTGGCAATACCCCAATCAGCGACTGCAGCAACTGCAAAGAAGATATCGCAGTCAGTAGATTGCATGGTGGCTGCATGCATTTCTTTGGCACTGACCACATTAGTGCGGGTAATTTTTCCAGTTGCCGCTAATGGCGTAGTGAGATCGCAGGGGCCTGTTATTAAGTGCACTTCTGCGCCAGCCTCAACAGCTGCGCGGGCAATGGCGAAGCCCATCTTGCCTGAACTACGGTTGGTGATGCCACGCACCGGATCAATCGCCTCAAAAGTAGGCCCAGCTGTAATCAGTACACGTTTTCCGAGGAGTGATTTCTTCTGAAAAAAGGCTATGAGCTGCTCGGTAATTTCTACGGGCTCAAGCATGCGCCCAAAGCCGACTTCACCACAGGCTTGGAATCCACTTGCAGGGCCGAGTAAGGTGACTTTGTCTGCAATGAGCCGTTCTGCGCTTCTTTGTGTAGCTGCATGCTCCCACATTTGTTTGTTCATGGCGGGAGCCAACAGGAGCGGGCAATCTCTTGCTAGGCACAAAGTACTCAGCAAATCATCAGCCAATCCGAGGGAAAGTTTAGCCATGAGATCCGCACTTGCGGGCGCAATCAAAATTGCATCGGCAGCTCTAGAGAGTTCAATATGTGCCATGTTGTTAGCAATGCTGCTATCCCATTGGCTCGTGTAAACGGGGTTGCCAGTAAGCGCTTGCATGGTGACGGGCGTCACAAATTGCTGTGCAGCTTCTGTCATTACCACTTGGACGCTGGCACCTTCTTGCATTAACTGGCGTGCTAGCTCTGCAGACTTATAGGCCGCAATGCCACCGGAGATGCCGAGAACGATTTTCTTGTTTAAAAGTGATTGCATGGCGCCAGCTTAAAGGGATTGAGGATTTTTGCCAAATGACTTGCGTAACTCGCCCCAAATGATGAGGGCTGCGCCGATACAAATCGCACTATCCGCAATGTTGAATGCTGGCCAATGCCAGTTAGCGTAATGCAGGTCAATGAAGTCCACCACAGCGCCATACATGATGCGATCTAGGACATTACCTAATGCACCACCCAAAATGAGACTAAGAGCCCAACAGAGCATCTTGTCACCTAAGCTCTTTCGCAGCAGCCAAAGAATGTAGGCTGACGCTGCTAAGCCGAGAACTGTAAAGAACCAACGTTGCCATCCAGAGCTTTGCGCTAAAAATGAAAAAGCTGCGCCTGGATTAAACAGCAACAACCAGTTCATAAATGGCAAAACGGGTTCAGGTACTCCTAACTGCAAGTTGCTTAAGGCAGACCATTTACTCAGTTGATCTAGTAAGAGCGTCACGATTGCAATCGCTAGATAACGGAGAAAGGAGAGATTTGTACTCATGATGGGGTGGCGATCTTTTTGCTATGTTCTTTATGCAAAAAGGCGGGATTCACCATTTCCAAAAAGATTGTTGATGCAACGATCGCACAATTCTGGATGCTCAGTGTTAGAGCCAACATCTTGAGTGTGATGCCAGCAACGACCACATTTCTTATATTGACTACCGCGCACGAGTACTTCAAGGCCTGCATTACTGAGCTCTAGTTTGGCGCTAGAAGTAATGGTGACAAAGCGCAAGTCATCTTCAAGAGAATGCAAAATTGCAAAATCGACATCGCCCACTTTGATCGTGAGTTCCGCTTGCAAAGATGAACCGACATTACCAGCTTCACGTTCAATCTCAATGGCTTTAGTGATCTCGGAACGAATTTCTCGAATACGATTCCATTTGGCGAGGAGCTCAGTAGCGTGAGCGATTTCTGGGAAAGTGCCGAAATCTTCCATAAAGATAGACTCTTTGGCTTTTTCATCCGCACCATGCGGGAATGACAACCAGGCTTCCTCAGCGGTAAAGGAGAGGAAAGGAGCTAGCCATTTGAGTAGATTACGGGTGATATGGAAGAGCGCGTTTTGAGCTGCGCGACGCTCTTTCGAGTCCGGAGCGCTCGTGTAAAGACGGTCTTTCAGAATATCTAAGTAAAAGCCGCCCAAATCTTCTGAGCAGAAGGTCAGCATGCGCGCTACAGCGGGCTGGAACTCATAAGCCTGGTAATGCGCTTGTACATCTTGCTGCAACTGATTGGCAAGTGCAACTGCGTAACGATCAATCTCTAACCATTCACTTGCAGGCATCGCATGCTTGCTGGGATCAAAGTCAGATAGGTTGGCCAACAAGAAGCGCAATGTATTGCGAATACGGCGATAGCTTTCTACTACACGTTTCAGAATTTCATCGGAGATGGTCATCTCGCCGGAGTAGTCGGTAGATGCTACCCAGAGACGAATAATCTCCGCACCCAACTTATCGGCAACTTGCTGCGGGGCAATCACGTTACCTACAGACTTGCTCATCTTGCGGCCTTGGCCATCAACCGTGAAGCCGTGCGTCAGCAGTGCTTTGTATGGCGGCTTGCCATCGAGCATGGCACCAGTAAGTAAAGAAGAGTGGAACCACCCACGATGTTGGTCTGAACCCTCTAAATAGAGGTCAGCTAAACGACCATCTGCATTTTCAGCTTCAGGGCAATAGAGTTCAGCACGATGCGAGCCACGAATGACGTGCCAATGCGTAGTGCCAGAGTCAAACCATACATCCAAGGTGTCGCGATTCTTTTCGTATTGAGCCGCTTCATCGCCAAGTAGTTCAGCTACCTCGAGTTTTTGCCAAGCTTCAATACCTTCTTTTTCAACGCGCGAAGCGACTTCTTCAAGCAACTCCACTGTGCGTGGGTGTGGCTCACCACTTTCCTTATGAACAAAGAAAGCCATGGGTACGCCCCATTGGCGTTGACGAGACAAAGTCCAATCAGGACGATTAGCAATCATGCTATTCAAACGTTGCTTACCCCATGCTGGGAAGAACTCGGTATTTTCAATTCCAACTAAGGCCGCTTCGCGCAGACTGGCTTTGCCATCAGATGGTTTTTTATCCATGCTCGCAAACCACTGTGAGGTCGCACGATAAATAATCGGCGACTTATGACGCCAGCAATGCATGTAGGAGTGGGTATAGGTCTGATCTCGCAAGAGGCTTCCTGCTTCACGCATGGCCTCCACAATCTTGGGATTGGCTTTCCAAATATATTCATTGGCAAAGAGTGGGAGCCAAGAGGCATAGACACCATTGCCCATCACTGGGTTCAAGATATCTTTATCAGCCAAGTTGTTTGCTTTACAAGACTTGAAGTCTTCTTCGCCATAGGCTGGTGCAGAATGTACTACGCCAGTACCAGTATCTAAAGTGACGTATTCAGCTGGGTAGATTGGTGAGAGGCGTTTGTATCCCTCATGCAATGCAGCCAGCGGATGCCAGAAAGAAATGTTGGCTAACTGGCTACCCAGACAAGTAGCAATCACTTTACCTGTAAGACCAAAATCTTCTAGACAAGTTTCTACTCGGTCTTTTGCCAAAATGAGCAATTTGTCACCTGTATCTACTAGCGCGTAAGTCAGCTCAGGATGAACATTTAATGCTTGATTGGATGGAATAGTCCAAGGTGTTGTTGTCCAAATCACAATCATTCCAGGCTTAGCTGGGATCTCAGATAGTCCAAATGCTTTTGCCAGTTGCGGGCGTTGCGCATCATCAAAAGCAAATCCCACAT